>JAOTTY010000416.1 GCA_029864185.1 Gammaproteobacteria bacterium | reverse complement strand
ATCACGGCGAGCATCAGCGCGGGCAGCAGTATCGCCAGCGGCCAGACCGAGAACGGCGCGAACGCGAGCGGCAGCAGCGCGCCCAGCAACAGGGACAACCCGAGCCTGATGATGAGATGAACACTGGTAACCCGCATCGATCAGCCCCCCGGTCCGGCCCGACGATGACGGGGATTAATGATGATCGACGGAATGTCCGCCGTGATCGATGACCTGGTAAAGGTGGACCTGACGGCTGTCGGCATTGAGCACCTTGAAGGTCAGGTTGTCGAGCGCGATCGATTCACCGCGCTCGGGCAGGTGGCCGATGTGGCCGAGCAGGTAGCCACCGATGGTTTCGACGTCTTCGCTTTCGAACTCGGTATCGAAATAATCGTTGAAGTCCGGTAACGGCGTCAGCGCACGCACGCTGTAATGGTTGGCACCGTGCGGCTGGATATCGACTTCCTCGTCCTCGTCGTGCTCGTCATCGATCTTGCCGACGATTTGCTCGAGCACGTCCTCGATCGTGATCAGCCCGGAAACCCCGCCATATTCATCGACGATCATTGCCATGTGGCTGCGATTGACCCTGAAATCCTTCAACAGCACGTTCAGGCGTTTGCTTTCGGGAATGAACGACGCGGGACGGATATAATCCCGGATTTCGAAATCCTCGTCCTGATCCAGCGACTGCTGCAACAGGTCCTTGGCCAGCAGGATGCCGACCACGTCGTCCTTGTCGTCATCGATGACCGGAAATCGCGAATGCCCCGATTCGGTAATTTTCTCGATGATTTCCGGGAGCGAATCCTCCTGGTCGAGCACCACCATCTGGCCCCGCGGGATCATGATATCCCGCACCTGCAGGTCCGCCACCTGCAGTACACCTTCGATCATGGTGAGTTCGTCGACTCCGAGGAGCTCGTGGGACTGCAGGTTTTTTAGCAGTTCCAGCAACTGTTTCTGATTCTGGGGCTCGCCGGTGAAGATATTGACGATCTTGTCCAGCCAGCCCCTCGTCGACCCGCCGTTGTCAGCGTCAGCCATTACCGCCCTCAACGCAGAGAATGATCGTTTCCATTATACGGATTAGCATAGCCCAGGCTATCAAGAATTGTTGTTTCGAGCGCTTCCATCCGTCCGGCTTCGGTTGCGTCGCCGTGATCGAAACCCTGCAGGTGTAGCATGCCGTGCACCACCAGGTGCGCCCAGTGCGCCTCGCTGCCCTTGCCCTGCGCCACGGCCTCGGCGGTGACCAGCGGCGCGCAGATCACCAGGTCACCGAGGCAGTCGTAATCGAGATGTTCGGCATCGCCCGGAAACGCGAGCACGTTGGTCGCCGCGTCCCGCCCGCGAAAGCGGCGATTCAGTTCGCGGCTCTCGGCCTCATCGACCACGCGGATGGTTTGCTCGAGCCGCTCGTAGGAGCGCTGCAGCGCCGCCTCGACCCAGACCCCGAACTGCCGTCGCGGCGGCAGGCCGGCGAGCCCGGCGTCGTTTTGCAGATCAATTGTTACTGCCATTCTCGAACTTGTCGTAGGCCTCGACGATGGATTGCACCAACGGATGACGCACCACGTCCGCGGAGGTGAAATAGGTAAAGCCGATGGCTTCGATGTCCTTGAGTATATTGAGACTGTGGCTCAGCCCCGAGGTCTTCTGATCGGGCAGATCGGTCTGGGTGACGTCCCCGGTGACCACCGCGCGCGAGCCGAAGCCGATGCGGGTCAGAAACATTTTCATCTGCGCGGGCGTCGTATTCTGCGCCTCGTCGAGGATCACGAACGCGTTATTGAGGGTGCGGCCGCGCATGTAGGCCAGCGGCGCGACCTCGATGATGTGACGGGTGATCAGTTTCTCGACCTTGTCAAATCCGAGCATTTCGTAAAGCGCGTCGTAAACCGGCCGCAGGTAGGGGTCGACCTTTTGCGCCAGGTCGCCCGGCAGAAAGCCGAGCTTCTCGCCGGCCTCGACCGCGGGCCGGGTCAGAATCAGGCGGCTGACCTCCTCGTTCTCGAGCGCCTGTACCGCCATCGCGACGGCCAGGTAAGTCTTGCCGGTGCCGGCCGGGCCGATGCTGAAATTGACGACTTTCCTGGCGATGCGCTCGAGATAGCGGCACTGCAGCTCGGATTGCGGCGTGATGTACATCGAGCGCAACTTGATCGTGAAGCGCTCGAGATCGCCGAGCGCGTGCTTGTCCGCCACGTTCAGCAGGTTCTCGACCTCCTGCAGCGACAGCGCGACCTTCCTGCACTGCTCCAGGATATGCATGACCGTGTCGACGGCCGTCTGCGGGATGGTTTCCTTCGATACCATCACGAGCTGCTCGTCCTGGATGCGCAACACGACGCCGAAATGCTTCTCGATGGCCTTGATATTGCGGTTGAGCACGCCGCAGAAATTGGAGATTTGCTCCTGCGAAAACTCGGCGAGGCTGATGGACCGCTTCAAGACCTATTCCGCCAGGATTCCTT
>JAOTTY010000171.1 GCA_029864185.1 Gammaproteobacteria bacterium | reverse complement strand
GCTGAGCGCGATCGTCATGATCTGGAGCGGTTCGCTGGTCGACCGGGTCGAACTTAAGAAACTATCTATCGCGATCGTACTCGGGCTTGGCGTCGGCTGCGTCATGATGTCCTTCAGCGGCGGTGTTCTGATGCTGTTGATCAGCCTGTTCCTGCTGCGCCAGTTCGGCCAGGGGCTGATGTTTATCGTCAGCGGAACCGCGATGGTGCGCTACCTCGACGCGCACAAGGGCAAGGCATCGGCGCTCGCCGGCATGGGATACGCGGTTGCGGAAGCGGTCATGCCGAGCCTGCTGGTCGCACTTTTACTGTGGGTGGGCTGGCGCCACAGCTGGCAGATCGCCGGCCTCGTGCTGGTGCTGTTCATGGTGCCGGCGATAGTCTACCTGCTGCGCGGCCACGCGCGGCGTCATCGCGACTACCTGGCCGGGTTGTCGCAACCGTTGGCGCAGGGGGTCAATGTCGTGCGCCGACGCCAGTGGACGCGCTCCGAGGTGCTGCGCGACCGCTACTTCTATTTGTTTGCGCCGGGGCTGATGTCGCAGCCGCTGATGTTTACCGGTTTCATTTTTCATCAGGTGCACCTGGTCGAAACCAAGGGCTGGCCGCTAATTGGCTGGGCCGCGCTGTTTTCGGTTTACGCGATGGTTTCGGTCGCGACCAAGTTCGTAACCGGTCACGTCATCGACCGCTACGGCGCGGTGCGCATGATACCGATGGTTGCGCTGCCGATGGGCGCCGGGCTGCTGCTGCTTGCGTTTTCGTCCGAGCTGCTCTGGGGCGGTGCGTTCCTCGTGCTCACCGGCATTACGGTCGGCTTCCAATCGACCGCGGTCGCGCCGTTCTGGTCGGAAATGTACGGTAACCGGCATCTGGGATCGATCAAGTCGCTGGGTTCGGCGGTGATGGTTTTCTGTACCGCGCTGTCGCCAATTCTGATGGGCTGGCAGATAGATAATGGCACCAGCATGGATACCCTTGCCGTTGCGTCCGCGATCTACATTTTCGTTACCTCGGGACTGGCTTATTACGCCTACCGCAGTCGCCTGGAATCGGCATGATAACCTGTCCGAAATCAGTATCTTGTTCAGTTCAAAAACAGTTTCCAGCCAGTTGGCACTCGGTAAACCATGCAGATGCGCGAAGGAAGTTTTTACTCTAACTAAAAATCAGGAGCCTTCGAATCGATACTTTTTGCCTCCGCTGACGCGCCATTTGTTAAATTTCTCACATAAATTTCGCGCACATCGATGACGAATCCATTATCATATGCGGCGCAGGTTTTCAGGGGAATGTTGCTCCTGAATCGTCAAATAGATTACTGGAGAACCCAACTCCCGTCTTACGGCTAAATACCACTCATTCCAAACAGGACTCCTCAGACATGAAAACAGTCAATATCGCTTTTTGCTGCGCCGTGGCGCTTATGCTTGTGGGCTGCGCCGGCACAAAAATGGATGACCCTGCCCCGGGAGCGGATCCGCAGGTAGCGGTTTCGGAGGCTAATAAATTACACCAGCAGGCGGAGCAAGTTCAGGCTGACCTGCTGTCTTTCAATGAATACAGCAGGGGCAGCGAAAACCTGGAAAAGGCCAGCAAGGGGCTTGCCGGTGGTTATGAAAAGGGATACATCCTCGAAAAAGCGGCGCTGGCCAAATCCAGCCTGCAACTCGCGCTGGACCAGGCCTGGGCCAGAAAATCCAACGCCGAGCGTCTACTCCAGGCCAGAAGGGCCGCCCTCGGCGCCGGGTTGAGAAATAGCCCCGCCCTGGTTGCCGCGCTGGCCAAAGTCGACGATGATTTGAGAGATGACACCAACGATTTTGCCAGGGCGCTGGCGCCAGCAGATTTCTCGGAGTTTCAGAAAAAGTATTTTTCCCTCGAAGTAAAAGCGGTCCAGTTCAGGGAACTCGAAGACGTCAGGCAGGCCATTCGCAAGGCGGCCAACGACGACGCCGACGAACTCGCGCCGGAATCACTGAGAACGGCGATGCTGGATTTGAACGAAGCAGAGAACCTGGTTGCGCAGAGTCCGCGTGACCCGTCGGTGCATGGCGGCAGCGTCGAGAAAGCGATAGCAAGCTCGGTGTTACTAACCGACGTAATGGCCGTCATCCTGAACGCCCGCGGAACGCCCGAGAATATAGCCCTGAAAATCGTTTACCAAAACAGGGAACTGGAAAAACTTTCCACGAACGTCGGCAACCTGGAGCAAAATCTGAAGGCCACCACTTCCAGCCTGTCGCTGAAAGAGAGCGAACTCAACGAGCAGAAAGAGGCGCTGGAGAAACAGAAACAGGACCTTGAAGCCACGAGGTCAAACCTGATGGAGACCGAGACTGCGCTGGTCATGCAGAACGAGCAGCTGGAACGGACCTCCACCCAGGTCAGATTCCAGAAGGCGATGGACGAGGCGGTGAGACAATTTTCGGAAGACGAAGCATCGGTTTACCAGCAGGGCAGCAAGCTGATCTTCAGGCTGAAGCGAATCAATTTCGCCTCCGGCAACGCGACCATTCCCGAGTCGTCGAAGCCGCTGCTGGTGAAGGTCAACGACATCATCAAATCCGTTGGCGCCGAACTGGTCGCGGTGGAAGGGCATACCGACTCCGTCGGCGCCACCGACCTGAACGCTGACCTGTCGACGAAACGGGCGATCTCGGTCGCAAACTACCTGGCGTCACTGGCCGGTGGCTATAAGATCGGGTACATAGGCTATGGAGAATCAAAACCCATCGCCTCCAACGAAACCAAAGAAGGTCGCGCAATCAATCGCCGGGTCGACCTGGTCGTGACCGCCAAAAAATAACCGTTACGATCGGGCTGAAACGGAATTCCCAACGGCAATCCCGAATGCAGCGCTGAAGTTTTCGGGCTGGACCCGCCCGATCGTGGAAGCCCCGCCTCGTCCGGCGGCATTCTCTTTCGACCGGCAACCGATCGTTGTCAGGTTGCACAATGGCACTTCCATTTGTCGTTTTGCATGATTCCACGCCATCAGAATCCAACGGTCGCAACCTGACCGACCTTGATTTTCGTAAAAAACAGGCTATTACTGTCGATACGCCTTTACTCCATTAGCAGCTGCGATAGCCGCGCGTTTCCAGCACGTGTGTAAAGCAACCGGCTACTCTCATCATCAACCACGGTGTCCGAAATGAAAACGACGTTCTACTCCATAATCGCATTATCGACTGTACTTCTATCGGGTTGCGTAACCTCCCATCCGCAAAACGCCGTTGAATTTCGAGCCGCGGTCCCGGGCGCCTTCCTGGCGAAAGTTGAAAAATACGAGGTCGCTCAGCCTTATCACGAGGTGGCCATGCGCTTCGAAAAAATGGCTCCAAAATGCCTTAACACCACGATAAAGACAGTCTCGCAAAGTACTACCAGTTACCAGGTAATCGTTACCGAATACAAACCTACCGTCATTCTCGGTGACAATCGCACGGAGCTTCACCTGCAGCAGCATCACGCGCAGGGAGTCATGAAGATTACCGAAGAACCTGACGGTGGCTATTATCTTATGGTAGTAGACGCCATAAAAGCGGCGGAAGGCACCACCCGTATCGAGTACTACGGTCCAAGCGTGGGACATGAACCCATAATCGACGCGATCAAGGGCTGGGCCAGCGGCAAAAATATCGGTTGTCCGGATTTAACGAAAATTTAAAGCGCTAATGCCAATGCTGCGAATCAACTTTCTGGCGTTCAGCCTTTTTGTTACGGCCCTGTCTGCCGGAGGTTGTGCAACCTCCAGACACTACCAGAACGCGTTACCCCACAATCTGACAATCGAGTCGAGCACCGAATCGGTAGAGACAGCCCTCGATATCTATAGCGTCGGCAAGCAATGCGAAATCACTTACCTGGGGGCAGTCGATATTGATCACGACCTGATGGAGTTGGGAATAGCGAAGGGACAGGCATCCTATCTCGTGGTCAGCTTCACCAGCGCCTCGTTCTGGAGTAACAGGAGCGGCCAGATCAGCTATGATTTTACGCTGTTACCGCGTGAGGCTTATCGTTACACCATCGACGTTTCGTACCTCGACAATATTTACAATGTTACCGTTTACGAAATAAACCGGGCCTCGGGAGAAAAAAGAGAAATGGAAGGCGGGGAATTGCGGAATTGCCGGAGCTAACCCATCAGGAAGCGGACGAATGTCGCTGGATTTTTCAGGGGGCAAAAGAAATCTGGGCAAGTGGTCAGATCAAAATCCTGGTTAAAGATTGATGACCGTGATCGACGGACCCCGAAGTTCCGATGGGTCAATCCCGTCGACGCAAATTGTTATCAGCGAAATTATTTATCGATCGTCCCGGGCGTGCCGCACACGACCGCCTTATGTTACTCGCAGACGGTGATCTACTGTTGTTTTTACCTACTATACTTAATCACACCGTATACCATTCAGAGAAACCAGCAATGAATCCAAGAAACATTATTACGATCGCAGTACTATTAAGCATCTGCTCGAGCCCGGTCTTCGCGGCAAAGGAAAAAGAGAAAAATAAAAACAGGCAGCTGCCCCAGGGCTTGCAAATGAAGCTGGAAAGGGGCGGCTCCCTGCCCCCGGGATGGCAAAAAAAACTGGTGAGGGGAGGAATACTCGAGCAACCAATTTTTAACTACAGCGAAACCGTGATCCCCGTCGATCCGGAAGGATTACTCACGGTGCGTGTCGAGGGAAAATTGATCAAGCTGATCGAAGCGACGAGAGAGATAGTCGAGATTGTGGATCTGTTGAACTAGCAATTACCTTCATTATTGCCGAGAGCGTTCCAATACCGACTACTCTTGATATTACGGGACTGGCTTGCCAAACCTGATCCCGCAGTATTGACTAATGTCACCTGTTCACGAATATTGTCGCCGCCAAAAGGGCGATCCGGACCTTCGTTACAAACAGGCTCGCCCGCCGCCGCAGTCGTCGGTATAGCGGCAGTTAATACCCGGAAAGCCGAATCGAGCCCGATATAGTCTCGGCTGGTCATTATCCGGCAGAGTCAGCCATCTCGTTACGGTCCGCAAACCGCTTACGACTTCCTGATCGTAATCCCTGGTTATACGAGTACACTCTCCCTCCGAAACCTGCCGGTTTTCGTACCTCGAAAAATCAGCCCCGGGTCGACGAGAAAATGCCAATGACAGATATCGCAGAAAATGCCGATCATCCCGCCCTGGGTATTGTCCTGATGCTGATCGGCATTGCCAGCTTTGCGGTGATGGACGCGACCGTCAAGTGGCTGGCCGCCGAATATCCGGTGATACAGGTGGCCGCGCTGCGCAGCTGGTTCGGCCTGCCGCTGTTGTGCCTATTCGCGCTGCGTGGCGGAGGCCTGAGGCGTCTGCAGACGAAACGGCCCGGGCTTCATATCGGGCGCTACCTGCTGGTGCTCGGCCTGACCCTGAGTTTCTTCTGGGCGCTGACGCAGATGAAACTGGTGGATGCGATCGCGATCAGCTTCGCGGCACCGATCTTCATCACCGCCCTGTCGATGCCCCTGCTGCGGGAATCGGTAGGCCTGCATCGCTGGCTCGCGGTCGGTATCGGATTTATCGGCGTACTCGTCATGCTACGTCCGGGGCCCGGAGTTTTTCAATGGGCGGCGCTGGTCGTGCTCGCCAGCGTCGCGTTTTATGCGCTGCTGATGATTACGACCCGGGCATTCAAGAACAGCGAAAACTCGGCAGCACTGATGCTGTATCCACAGCTCGGCATGTCGCTGACCGGCATTCTGCTGGCGCCTTTTTTCTGGGTCACGCCGAACCTCGTCGATCTCGGGCTGTTCGCGCTGGCCGGCACTTTCGGCAGCGTCGGCGTGATGTGCGTGACGCACGCCTTTCGTCTCGGGCCCGCCGCGGTTATCACGCCCTTCGAATATTCCGCGTTGATCTGGGCAACCCTGCTCGGATACTTTCTGTGGGGTGAACTGCCCGACCCGATTACGTTGCTCGGGGCGGCCATCGTGATCGCGAGTGGGCTTTATATCGTCTACCGCGAGACCGTCAGGATTGGTCGTGCGAGGTCGCAGCTGACCAGCATGAGCCCAGACGACTCCAGCACCTGACATTGCGGGGACAGTTTACTTAATTCAATTCGTAATTTTCGATATAGGTAAACTGTCCCCAGGTTTGCCCAACTGTTCGAAGCGTTACTGTTTCGGCTTTCTCGAGGTCTCGAAACAGTCAGTCCTCCACAGGCAGCGCACCTGATCACAGAATCCCGCAGTAGCCGTGCCGAAGCAGTCGAAGTTCCCCTCGACTTGCTGAATGGCATGTACCAGTTTGGTTTTGCTCATACGAGCCGATTTGATACCGTGATGTTTCGCGATACCGCGAATTTCCTGCATATTCATTCGATTTCTCCTCAAAAAAAGCACCGAGATTAGTTTCTAATTCCGATGGCTCGTTCCCATGAGTCTGCGTTTTGCATCTTGATTGAGAAAAATTTGCCACCTCGGAGGGCATAAAATATCCGAATTTTTAAGACCCGTTTAGACGTGGATCAATTAAGCAATCGTTTTCCTGGTATGCGGTCTTTTTGGGAGTGAACAAAAGCGACATTGCCGGGACAGTTTACTTGAATTCGAATCGTTATTTTTCGATATAAGTAAACTGTCCCCGGATATTCGGGGGATTTAGCTGCCTGAAACTCATAAATTTACCCCAAATGGGTGATTCTTTTTCGACGTTTAGTTGCTAATGTTCATATATTGCATTAAGTTTCCGCCTTATTTGATTGAAAGTTAATGTTATTAGTTAAGCGGTAAACTGGCATACTGGCCGGCAACTGGTACTAATACATTTTATTGCAGCCGGGCTGGAAACCCGATTTCGGAAAAAAAACAAGATGTGAGTCATGTGAAGAAATTAATTTATATTCTGCTCTTCGCGACATCTCTTTACACCGGCGCATGTAAAGGGGAGGAAAATACTGACGTTGCCACAAGTGGCCTCAGTCCCGAAATTGAGCCATATCGCCTGCCCCAGACCTTGCCCACATTGACCATCGAAAAAGGATACCTGGAAGAAGCTGATGTAGCCATTGGCGTAATAGTAAAATCCCACCACTTCGATAAATATGACTACCATGACTATAACGAGTCCCACGATGGGGTGTACCTAAGCATTAACCGGTGGTCCGCGGGAACTTTCAGGAATAGTGCTGATGTTCAAAGCAGTTTCATAACCTATAATCCAAACCTTTATACAATGCAGGCATTCATGGTCAACCTGGTAGTTGGTGTGGCAGACGGCTACGATGGTTGGGAATATGCTCAGGGTGATTATTTACCGATCCTGGGATTCAGCGCGCAGTGGTCATATTTAAAAGCGATGATGTCGTACGAGGCAGTAGCCTTTGGAATAGAGTTACCGCTGAATTAATAAGTATCAAAGCCGCAAAACATGCCATCCCAGTTGAACCGGCGATATCCCGCGTCTCAAAAGAGTGGGTAACTGCCGCCTGATGAGGAACGAGCAAGAATCCGCTTCTCCTGCAGATCTCTCCGCCAGGCATGACCCGAGGTTACCGACTCCAGGTTACAGGCAAGGTCATACTCCTGCGTCGAGGAATTCACGATCCGACCAAATTGCGGGGCTATGGGTTAGTCGACGATGAAAACCTGGCCGGTCAGGCAACCTTCGACCGCCTTGCTATAGGCCAGGCCAACTGCCTCATCGGATACGTGAACGTGGCCATGGAAAAAACCATCGTATTTCTCTCGCGATACCTCGAGAACTTCCGGGCTGACGCAATTGATGCGGATACCGCGCGGCATGTCGACCGCAGCGCCGAGCACGAATCCATCCAGCGCGCCGTTTGCAGCCGCCGCGCAGGAACCGCCGCGGATTGGATCTCGATTCAATACACCACTGGTCAAAGTGAACGAACCGCCGTCGTTTATATAGTCGAAGCCCTCGAGCACGAGGTTTATCTGTGGCAGTACCTTGTGATTTATCCCCTGCATGAACTGCTCGGTCGTCATTTCATCGACCGCGCCGAAATGGCCGTGGCCCACCGCGCTGATCACCGCGTCGACCTTGCCGGTCTGGCGGTACATTGCGCGAATGCTGTCGATATCCTCGATATCCGTCTTTATATCACCGCTAGTGCGGCCGACTTTGACGATTTCGTGACGCGGTGCGAGCGCGTCCACCGCGGTCTTCCCGACTGCGCCAGCGGCACCAACAACGATGATTTTCACGGCCTGCTCCCGAGGAAAAAGTTGCGCTATGTTAACCCTTTCGGCAATCTAGCGCGATCCTGCCTGTGAAGGCCTTGGCAACAACCGACAGCGTCGACCGGATCGCGTCAGGCGCGGTTGCCTCCATCCAGCACCAACGGGTAGCCTGTGATGAAACGCGCGGAATCGCTGCAAGCGTAGAGCACCATATCGGCGACCTCCTCTGCGCTGCAAACCCGGTTAAGCGGCACCGCCTCGGCCGATTCTCTCAATCCAGCCTCGGGTTCCAGGCCGCGGTCGCGAAACTCGCCACGCAGCATGGGCGTATCGACGTCGCCGGGGCATATCGGCACGATGCGCACCCCTTCTGGCGCGTAGTCGAGCGCCATCGCGCGCGTCATCTGCAACACGGCACCCTTGCTGGCGCAATATGCGGTTAAATGGTGGCTGCCGGTCAGCGCCGCGTCCGACGCGATGTTGATGATCGCACCCCGGCTCGATTTCAGGTGGGGGATTGCGGCGCGGCAGATGTAGAACATACCGTTGACGTTGACGTTCATCGTCTGCAGCCATTGCTCGTCGGTTGTTTGCTCGGCGGTCGCGTGGTAAATGATGCCGGCGCTATTGACGACGATATCGAGGCCGTCGAGTACCCCCACGGTCTCGGTCACGATCAGGTCGCATTTTTTGCGATTGGTAATATCGCCAGCGACGAAAATAATGCTGCCCCTGGCGGCCTTGCAGCGGGCCATGACGCTCCGCGCACGTTCCTGGTTGCGGCCCGTGATAACGACCCGGGCGCCGGCCCTGACGAAAGCCGTCGCGGTGGCGGCGCCTACGCCCGAGGTTCCGCCCGTGACCAGCACACGTTTACCGTGGAAATCGAAACTTACGCAGGCCGTGGACACGAGACTATCCCGCCATCGCGCCGGTGATCGCCTTGAGCTCGAGAAACTCCTCGAGCCCCCACCTGCCTTTTTCGCGTCCGTTACCGGACTGCTTATAGCCGCCAAAAGGTGTATCGGCGCCGCCACCGGCGTAGTTGATCGCGACCTGGCCGGCCCGCAGACGCCGGGCGACCGCCTTGGCACGCTCCATTTCGGTCGAACAGACATAAGCAGAAAGACCGTAATCGGTATCGTTGGCGATCTCGACCGCCTCCTCCTCGCTGTCGTACCCGATGATCACGAGCACCGGCCCGAAGATTTCCTCGCGCGCGATCGTCATGCTGTTGTCGACGTTGGCGAACACGGTTGGTTTGACGTAATAACCCTTCGGCAGGTGCTCCGGCCGACCGGTGCCGCCGGTGACCAGGGTCGCACCCTCGTCTATACCCTGCTGTATCAGCGCCTGGATCTTGTCGAACTGGTTCCTGTTGACGACCGGACCGATATGGTCTCCGTGCTTCGCCGGATCGTCGACAGCGATGCTTTCGGCGGCGGCTTTCGCCGCCTCGACCGCCTGGTCCAGCATCGAGTTGGGCACCAGCATACGCGTCGGCGCGTTACAGGACTGGCCGCTGTTGCCCATCATATAGTGCACGCCCTCGGTTACCGCGGCGACGATATCGGTGTCCTTGAGGATGATATTGGGCGACTTGCCGCCAAGCTCCTGGCTGACACGCTTGAC
>JAOTTY010000170.1 GCA_029864185.1 Gammaproteobacteria bacterium | reverse complement strand
CCACCCATCGCCTGAATCATGAAATCGTAGCCGGCCCGCGCTGCATAGGGACCCGACTGCCCGAAGCCGGTGATGGAACAGTAGACGAGTCCCGGATTAAGTTCCTTCAGGCTGGCATAATCGAGACGATACTTCTTCAACCCGCCTACCTTGAAATTTTCGACCAACACGTCGCAATGACAGGCCAGGTCCCGAATCAACTCCTGCCCCGGCGCCTGCGCCATGTCGATACAAACCGATTTTTTGCCGCGATTGGCGGCATGAAAATAGGCGGATTCCGTGGTCGGCCTAGCCACTTCGTCCGGCATGTAGGGCGGCCCCCAGCCGCGGGTGTCGTCACCACTGCCCGGGCGCTCGATCTTGAGAACCTCGGCGCCCAGATCCGCCAGCATCTGACTGGCCCAGGGTCCGGCCAGAATGCGGCTCAGGTCAAGAACCCGGAACCCCGATAAAGGTCCCGCCATCTAGAAGAAAGCCTGGATGCCGGTTTGCGCCCGCCCCAGTATCAGGGCATGAATATCGTGCGTACCCTCGTAGGTATTCACCGCCTCGAGGTTCATGACGTGGCGAATCACGTGGAACTCGTCGGATACCCCGTTACCACCGTGCATGTCTCGCGCGACGCGGGCGATATCGAGCGCCTTGCCACAGTTGTTGCGCTTCATCAGCGAAATCAGTTCCACCGGGCAATTGCCAGCATCCATCAGCCGCCCCATTTGCAGGCAGCCCTGCAGGCCCAGCGTAATTTCGGTTTGCATGTCGGCGAGCTTCTTCTGCACCAGCTGCGCTGCCGCCAGCGGACGCCCGAACTGGCTGCGGTCGAGGGCGTACTGTCGCGCCGCGTGCCAACAGAATTCGGCGGCACCCATGGATCCCCAGGCGATGCCGAAACGTGCGCGGTTGAGGCAGCCGAAAGGTCCCTTCAGGCCCTCCGCGTCGGGCAACAGGTTTTCAGCCGGAACGAAGACATCCTGCATCACGATCTCACCGGTAACCGACGCGCGCAGCGAAAACTTTCCCTCGATCTTGGGAGTGGACAGCCCGTCCATGCCGCGTTCGAGGATGAATCCCCGAATCACGCCATCGAGCTTCGCCCAGACCACCATGACATCGGCGATCGGCGAGTTGGTGATCCACATTTTCGCGCCCTTCAAGCGATAGCCGCCGTCGCTCGCGGTGGCGGTCGACGTCATGCTGGCCGGATCCGATCCCGCGTCGGGCTCGGTCAGACCAAAACAGCCCACCAGTTCTCCACTGGCGAGCCGCGGCAGGTATTTCTGCCGCTGTTCCTCGCTGCCGTAGGCGTAAATCGGGTGCATCACCAGCGAAGACTGCACGCTCATCGCCGAGCGGTATCCGCTGTCGACACGTTCGACCTCGCGCGCCACCAGCCCATAGGAAACATAGCTGGCACCAGCGCAGCCGTAGTCCTCCGGAATCGTCGCGCCGAGCAGGCCCAGCTCGCCGAATTCGTTCATGATTTCACGGTCGAAAACTTCGTCCCGGTTGGCCATTTGCACCCGAGGCATCAGCCGTTCCTGGCAATACTCGCGCGTGGCGTCACGAATCATGCGTTCTTCGTCGTTCAGTTGCTGCTCGATAAACATCGGATCCTTCCAGTCGAAGGAAACTCTTTTTGCTTGCGTCATGGGTATAGCCGCCTGTTGGGTGTGATCACATTTTATCGACCCGGACGCAGAATTCCAGCCTATTCCCTGCGCCCGGAAGATTATTTCCCCGCCTGCCGCCAGCGCCTAGCGCCGGTCCACAAACTGCAGCGCCAGCGTACCATAATCGTAATAGCCGGCCCGTAGCGCCGACCATTTTTCGCGATACAGGGTTTCGATCGGAAACGGAAAATCGTCGCGGTTACCGCTGACGATGGTGTCTGCCAGGTGCTTGCCGATGACCGTCCCGGGACCGACGCCGCGACCGTTGTACCCGGCCGGGGCAAACACGCCGGGGGCCAGCAGCTGCACGCGCAGAATCTTGCTCGAAGTGACGCCAACCCGCCCGCTCCAGAGGTATTCCCAGCGCGCCGCGCGCGCCTGCGGAAACAGCCGGTTACGCGTGCGCGTCATCCAGCCTGCCCTGATGCCGCGCTGCGGTCCCCGCAGCCTGCCGGCGCTGCTCATCACCAGCCGGCCCGAGCGATCGATGCGCGACGAAGTCATCAGCGTTTGCGTATCCCACAGGCCATGTCGCTCGGGGGTGATACCCGCCGCGAGCGCGGGCTCGAGCGGGGCGGTTGCGCATTGAAAGATAAAAACCGGCACGATCGACTCGCGCACCCCCTGGCTGTTTTTATCCGCATAGGCGTTGGTCGCCAGCACCACCTGCTGCGCCGCAACCTGGCCGTTCGCGGTAACCGCCAGCCAGCGGTTATCTTGGCGGCTCAGGCTTTCGATCGCCGACTCCTGGTAGATGCGCGCACCGCATACGAGCGCGGCCTTTGCCAGCGAGCGAACATAGTTTAGCGGGTGAATAGTTCCGGCGCTCCTGTCGAGGATGCCACCGTGACGATAAACGGGCGACGCGGAAAGCCGGTGGCTGTGCTCGCCGTCGATCAGCTCGACTTCCGCTCCCAGTTCTTGCAGCTGCCGGCAACGATCCTCGAGATACCTCATCGCCGAAGCGCCGTGAGCGATATTGATCGTGCCGCTGCGGTCGGCATCGCACTGCATACCGAAGCGCTCCACCAGGTCGAACACCAGGCGCGGAGAATCACGCAGGGCCAGGTTGAATTTTTCGCCGGCGGCGGCGCCGATTTTACTGACGACATATTCTGGATTTTTCCAGACGCCTGCATTGACCAGCCCCGCGTTACGCCCGGAACCGCCGAAAC
Organism: Gammaproteobacteria bacterium; assembly: GCA_029864185.1. Taxonomy (GTDB): domain Bacteria; phylum Pseudomonadota; class Gammaproteobacteria. The sequence goes on along the minus strand of JAOTTY010000170.1, from coordinate 7,035 downwards.
CGATACTCCTTGCTTCGAGCAGCACCACGGCGACGCCATGCTCCGCCAGGTGCAGGGCGGTCGATAACCCGGTATACCCGCCGCCGACCACGAGCACGTCTGCCTGCAGCTTTTCCTGCAACTGCTCGCTTACCGGATTCGGAATCGCAGTCGCGGCCCATAGCGAATTCTCTCCGGCGTCTTGAGGCAAGTGTTCGGGCATAGGATATCTTCGGCCGTACGACTGCGGAATTGTGCGCGATCCCTGATTTTATTGCTAGTAAAGCCGCTTCAAATCGATAAGAATTCGGTTGTCTGGGTATACTTCCGTGGGATGACGATATGTCGACGTTAAGCGTTGCCGTTACGCAGATGGCCTGCAGCTGGGACCTGCCAGCCAACCTCGAGCGCGCCGAAAACCTGATCCGCGACGCCGCCGCCAAAGGCGCCCGCGTGATCCTGATACAGGAGTTGTTCGAAACGCCCTATTTCTGTATCGAGCAGAATCCGGCGCATTTCGAACTTGCGACCACCGTCGACGCCAATCCGGGAATCAGGAAATTCCAGTCACTGGCGCAGGAACTCGACGTCGTGCTGCCCTGCAGCTGGTTCGAGCGCGCCAATCGAGCTTTCTTCAATTCGCTGGCCATGATCGACGCCGGCGGAGAGATACTCGGCGTTTACCGCAAATCGCATATACCGAACGGGCCCGGATACCAGGAAAAGAATTACTTCAACCCGGGTGATACCGGTTTCCGCGTCTGGGATACCCGCTACGGCAGGATAGGCGCCGGCATCTGCTGGGATCAATGGTTTCCCGAAGCCGCGCGCAGCATGGCGTTGATGGGTGCCGAACTGCTACTTTACCCGACCGCGATCGGTTCCGAACCGCCGCCCGCGATTACCCCGGATTCCAGCGCTCACTGGCAACGCACGATGCAGGGACACGCCGCCGCCAACATGATCCCGGTTATCGCGTCGAACCGTATCGGTACCGAACAGGCAACGCGGGACAAGGACTTCACGCTGACTTTTTACGGGCATTCGTTCATCGCCGATCATACCGGCGCCATCGTCGCCGAGGCGGACGATTGCAGCGAAACGGTGTTGGTGCACGAGTTCGATATGAGCGTAATCGGCAACTACCGGGACGCCTGGGGGATCTACCGGGATCGACGACCCGACCTGTACCGGATTATCGCCACCCTCGACGGCAAGGCCTAGCCTCGATGTCACAGCAGGCGCCGTGCTACCTTGTGCCCCTGGACGCACTCGCGGGCTTTAAGGATCACAGCCTGACGACAGCCGATACCGGCGTTCCAACCAGTATGCGGTGCGTCGCCGGAAACTACGATGATCAACCTTTTTTTACCGCCACATTCGCCTGCACCAGGGCGTTCCAGAAACCATCTCTCAAACTCGAGCGAAGAATCACTCCCGGAGGCTTGCGATGCTAACCGTATTCAGCGAAAAACACGTCCTGCGCAATTCCAGAACAGAACTTTACGGTGGCGAACTGGTGCCCCCGTTCGAATGCCCTGCGCGCGCCGAACACATCCTGCAACGCGTCAAAGAGGTCAGCCTCGGAGACGTCATCGCCCCGACGGATTTCGAGATAACCGCGGTTAACCGCATCCACGATATCGAATTTATACACTTTCTCGAAACCTGCTGGGAAGAATGGGTAGCCGTGGGTTACAGCGGCGAGGCGATCGCAACCTGCTGGCCGGCGCGCGGCATGCAGCAACAACGCGTTCCGAATCATATCGACGGAAAGCTTGGTTACTACGCGCTGGCTGCCGAAACCGCAATCTCGAACGGTACCTGGGAAGCCGCGCGCGCCAGCGTCAACGTCGCGCTCACCGCGCAGGCGGCGCTGCGCGACGGCGCGTCGTCGGCGTTTGCGCTGTGCCGGCCTCCTGGGCACCATGCCGCCGCCGACATGTTCGGCGGTTACTGCTTCATCAACAATGCGGCGGTGGCCACGCAGGCTTTCATCGACCAGGGCGCCAGCCGCGTGGCGCTGCTCGACGTCGATTTCCATCACGGCAACGGCAGCCAGGCGATCTTCTACGACCGCGACGACGTCATGTTCCTGTCCCTGCACGGCGATCCCCGGGATGCGTTCCCGCATTTTCTGGGCTACGCCGATGAATGCGGGCAAGGCGCAGGACAGGGATTTAACCACAACTACCCGATGGGTCCTGGCACCAGTTTCGATACCTGGGGCGCGGCGCTCCGGGACGCCTGCAACAAGATCAAAAAATACGCGCCCGACGCGCTGGTGATTTCGCTAGGCGTCGACACCTTTGAAAACGATCCGATTTCGTTTTTCAGGCTCGCCAGCGACGATTTCAAGCGCTACGGCGCAACCATCGGTGCGCTGAACCTGCCGACGCTGTTCATCATGGAGGGCGGCTACGCGATCGAGGAGATCGGCGTCAACGCGGTCAACGTACTCGAGGGATTCGAGGGTCGGTGAGTTCGCGCCCTCGATCCGCCCGTAGCGTTATCCTCGCGCAAACAGGCACCTTTCGATAATGGCTTCGTCGAATAACGCACGGACGGGCGCGCATCATCAGGCTGTTGCACAAATGCCCACGCCAGGTATCGACAATTCGGCTCCCCTGCACGCCGGCAAACGGGTCACGTGAAATACCTGCTCTCGCTCAGCCCCAACACCCGCGGCATAGTTTGCCTGGTTGCCGCCATTGCCAGCCTCACGCTAAGCGATGCGATTATCAAGTGGTTGAGCCCCGAGCTGCCGCTGCACCAGGTTACGCTGTTTCGCTCCTGCTTTGCGCTGCTGCTGGTGCTGGTCATGGTGCATCTCGAGGGCGGTCCGAAAACCCTGAAAACCAGGCGGCCGGTGCTGCATTTGTTGCGCGGATCGATGCTGGTGCTGGCCAATATGTTTTTCTTCGTCGGACTCGCGGCGATGCCGTTTGCCGAAACCGTGGTGTTATTTTTTACCGCGCCGCTATTCATCTGCATCCTGTCGCAACCGGTACTCGGCGAAAAAGTCGGCTTATCGCGCTGGGTAGTTATCGTGGTCGGCATGCTCGGCGCCGTTATCATGCTGCGGCCGGGCAGCGGCCTGTTCAAGACGATCAGCCTGCTACCGGTCATGGCCGCATTGTGCTACGCCGCGATGACGATGATGACGCGCAAACTCGGTATGCGGGAAACCGCCGGCGCAATGACTTTCTATATCCAGATCGCCTTCATCGTCATCAGTGTGCTGGTGGGTCTCGCTATCGGTGACGGCGGCTTCGATAATTACGACAGCCCGTCGCTGCAATTCCTGCTGCGCGCCTGGGCCTGGCCCAGCCTGGTACAGTGGCAACTGCTGATGATATGCGGCTCGATCGTGGCGATCGGGGGCTACCTGATGTCGCAGGCCTACCGCATCGGAGAGGCGTCCGCGGTAGCCCCTTTCGAATACACGTCGTTGCCGTTTGCGCTGCTGGTTGGCTACACCCTGTGGGGGGACTGGCCCGACTGGCGTGCGTTCATCGGTACCGGGATGATTGTCGGCAGCGGACTGATGGTATTCTGCCTGGAAAACCGCGCGCACCGGAAATTGCTGCAGCATGCGCAGATCGATTATTAACTTGTCCTGAATCAAGGTTTTTAGGCGCGGGTCTGCCGATACTGGGTCGGTGCATTATCTGTTAATATCAGGTTCTCGAGAAAATTAACCCTTTTCCAGGAGTAAACTGTTGGAAGTGGAGAAATACAGACAAATCCTGCTCGACATGAAACAGGCTCTGACCGATCGCATCAACGCGATCGACCGGGAAGTCAGGCACGAAGGCATGACGGCAGACTGGAGCGAGCAGGCGAGCGAACGCGAAAACGACGAGGTGCTCGAATCGCTGGGCAACACCTCGGAGCAGGATCTGCTGAAAATCAATTACGCACTGAAAAGACTGGACAACGGCACCTATTTCAATTGCGCCGAGTGCGGCGAGGAAATTCCACCCGCGCGCCTGGAATTACTGCCGTTTACCGCCTATTGCGTGGATTGCGCGGAAATAATCGAAGACTGAAGGAAATACTACGAATGCTCAACGAAAAACACGACCTCGTGCACGAACTACCCGAGCACCGCGATACCATTCACGACCTCAAAATGACGAATCAACACTTTTCCCGGCTATTCGACGAGTATCACGAGGTCGACCACGAGGTGCACCGCATCGAGACCGGCGTCGAAAATACCTCGGACGAATACCTCGAGGAACGCAAGAAAGTCCGTCTGTATTTGAAAGACGAGCTCTACCGGATGATCAAAGAGGCCTAGACCGAGGTTTCGGGTACCTCGATATACTCCACGACGATGCAGCCATTTTTGGTGTAGGAGCAATGTTGCGTACCCGCTTTCAACCACACCAGGTCGCCCTCGCGATACACCGTACCGTCGTTGTCGGTTAAATCGCCGCTGACAATTAGAAATTCCTCGTTACCGCGGTGTTCGTGCGGGATCGTGGTGTAACCCGGGTCCATCTTGTAGACATTAAATCCAGTTCCCAGCGGCTTGCTCCGATCGATTTGCAGCACGCTGCCATCATCTTCGCCACGATCGGTGACGAGTGGTTCGAACTCGGCTTCGAATATATTGACGACAATCCGTTCGCCTTCGGCTATCGGTTTCATGGTTCACTCCTTCAATCGATTTTCAACTGTGTAACCTCGCGGCGAAATGGTAACGCATCTCCGATATCTGGCATATCCAGCTCGCGCGCGTAGCGATGCCCGGCATAGGTCGCCCACGCAATCGGCGCCGGGGACTCGGCGTCGCCGATCAATTTGATCGACTTGATTCCGTTTTGCTCCCATTCGTCCTCGCGTGCACGGAGCGCCCGCCACAACGCATCGTTGCCGATCCTCGACGCCACCATGACGACCGCGTCGGCAACGAGCGCTTCCGCTTGACCGGAGAATACGCATTCATGCCAGACCGACCCCTGCTCGATTCGGGTCACGCCACGGTTGAGTACGACATGCACGCCGAGCCCCGCCAGTTTCGCGTGTATCGACCCCTGCTCCAGCGTATTGACAGTCCACTCGGATACGCGGGCAGCCGGGGTGACGAGCGTGACCTCGGCGCCGTTCTCGGCCAGCAATTCGGCGACCACGCCGCCCATGTAGTAATGATCGTCATCGAACACGACCACCTTGCCGGCAGGTATATTGCCGTTCATCAGGTCGTCGGGAGTATGCACCGGGATCGAGTCATCGTTCCGCATCGCTACCACATGCAACCGCGACACGCCGTCAGCGCGCCAGCTCGAACCGGTCGCGAGCGCGACGTGCTCGAAACCGAAGGCGAGAATATCGTCGGCCGTCAATTCGTTATCGAGGTAGATATCCACGTTCGGCATCTGGCTGAGCTGGTACTCCCGGTAATCGGCAACCCGGCCCCAGGCGGACAGACCCGGCAGGTTTCGCTCGCGCGCGACACGCCCGCCGAGACGGGTTTCGGTTTCGGCCAGCACCACCTGGTAGCCACGCGCTCCGAGCGCGCGCGCGGCCTCGAGGCCGGCCGGCCCGGCGCCGACGATCAGCACCGTTTCGCTGTCGCCCTTGCCCTGAATCTTTTCCGGGTGCCAGCCCTTGCGCCACTCCTCCATGAAGGTCGGGTTTTGCGTGCAGCGCGCGATCGACATGGTCATATCGCCGCTGATACAGATATTACAGCCGATGCATTCGCGGATGTCTTCGATGCGCCCTTCCTCGATCTTGCGCGGCAGGAACGGATCGGCGATCGACGGTCGCGCGCAGCCGATAAAATCGAGAATGCCGGAGCTGACCTGTTTGACCATGACGTCGGGTGACGTGAAGCGCCCGACGCCGACCACCGGCTTCGAGGTCAGCGCCTTGATGCCTTCGACCAGCTCCTGTTGCGCCGCCTCCTCCTTGAAGCGCGACGCACCCGAGCAGTCCGCCCAGGTGCCATGGGCGAGATCCCACAGGTCCGGTACCTCGGCGTGCATTTCGATCAGGTCGCGAACCTCGCTGTTGGCGAGACCGAGATCGCCAATGATTTCGTCGAGTGACAGGCGCAGCGTTATGCCACAGCTGTCGCCGACGGCGTCCTGGCATTCCTCGACCAGTTCACGCATCAGCCGGGTCCGGTTTTCGAGGCTGCCGCCGTATTCGTCGCTACGCTGGTTGGTCGCGCGCGACATGAAATGCTGGATAACGCCGTGTCCGTGCGCGGCATAGAGACAGATAAGGTCATAACCCGCGGTTTGCGCCCGCAGGCAGGCGTTGCGGTGCCAGCGTCGCAGGTCGCGAATATCCTTTTTCGTCATGGCTCGCGCGCTGACCGGGTCGCTGGTGTAAGTGCGGATCGGCATCGCCGTGGGCGCGAGCGGAATCTCGCGCGTATAGAGGTTGGGGCCGTTGACGCCGGCATAGGCCAGCTGCGTGCCGGCGAGCGCATCGTACTCGTGGATGGCGTCAGCCATCCTGGCCATGATCGGGATATCTTCGTCGTCCCACAGGTGCAGTTCGATATACGGCGCTATCTCGGAGCTGTGGTGCATTTCCGTTTGCTCGGTGAATATCACGCTCCAGCCGCCCTCGGCCTTGACGCCGCGCATCGCCGCCGCCGCCGACGGATCGCGATACCCGCCGCCATTGCAGTGCGGCACCTGGTAAAACCGGTTCCTGGCGGTTACCGGCCCGATCTTTACCGGTTCGAATAAAATATCGTAGCGCGGGTCTCTGCTCATGCTCTTCCCCCGGTTGTGCTAAAGCCTGGCCATGTCGGACAGTTTTTCGCTGCTGATCGACTCGTGGCAGAAACGGCCGAAATTATCGACCACGATGGCCTTATGGTCATGGCGAGGGTCGCGATGTCGGGCATCAATCCCGGGTTGGAGCCCGGCCTCGCCGGCGGCCACGCGGTAAGCGAGTTGTCCGAGGGTGAACCGCACCGACCTGCGGGTCAAGCTTCGGGTATCACGGCGATTACATCGATCTCCATGAGCCACTCCGGCTGCCCCAGGCCGGCAACGACGATGCCGGTCGAAATCGGAAACACGC
>JAOTTY010000169.1 GCA_029864185.1 Gammaproteobacteria bacterium | reverse complement strand
CTCGCTCTCTTCGGCAGTGAACGGCTGGAATCGCTGCAAACGAGGCTCGGGGTTCAATCGATTCCGGTGAGAATTCCACCGAAATCCCACCTATACTCAAGGCCGTGAAACCCGATACTTCAATGCTTTGACGGCAAAAGCACAAAAGCAATCCGAAACGCTTTCGATCGAGCAGGAACTGCGCGACGAAATCGCGGAGTTGCGCGCGCAGCTAGGCAAAGCGCAGGCGCTGATCGAGTTTCGCGACTATCGTCGGCAGGCCCTGTCGAGCATGCTTAAACTCGGCGTCTGGGAGTGGGACGAATTTACCGACAAGGCCGTATCCTATTCTGACGAGGTGGCCGATGTCCTCGGTATCGGGATAGACGAACTTCGCAGCAGCTTCCGCAGCCATAAGAATTTCGAGCGCCTGGTGCATCCGGATGACAGGGAGCACTACCGCAGGCATCTCGATTCCAGGTCTATCTTGCAACCCGACACCTGCCAGGTGTACGACTATCGGATTGTCGACAGCAACGGCGGAATCCGACATCTGCGTGAATTCGAACAGGGGGTATTCAACGATTCGGGTGAGCTCGTCGGCAGCTTCGGCATGTTGCAGGATATTACCGAAACCCAGGGCGCGCTCGACGAACTCAAGTCGAGCGAGCAGCGTTTCAGTTCGTTGTTCGACCAGATGCCGCTGGGGGTGCTGGAGGAGGACTATAGCGCGATCAAGAAAGTGGTCGACAAGCTCGAATTTCAGGGCATCGATAATCTCGAAGAATACTTTCTGCAAAATCCGCGCGTGCTGCGTGAAATGGTCGGACAGACGCGTATAACCAACGTCAACGAGGCCTTGATAAGGTTGCACGAGGCTGAATCGAAGGAACAGTTTCTGGCTACCGAGAGCGATATCGAGGACTGGTGGGATGCGCAGTGGGTAGAGCATTATGCCGCCGAAATTGCCGCTCTCGCCAGCGAGAAAAGCTACTACGAGGCGGAGCGGGTCGATTCGCGGGTCGATGGCACATATTTCGAGACCCGCGCGATTGTCGCAGTGTTACGCGGCTACGAGGATAGCTGGGAGCGCGTGATTACGATCCACGAAGACATCACCGAGCGTAAGCAGGCCGAAGCCGCGCTGATCGAGGCCAAGAACCAGGCCGAGCAGGCCAACCAGGCCAAATCCGATTTTCTTTCCAGCATGAGTCACGAGCTGCGCACGCCGCTGAACGCGATTCTCGGTTTTTCACAACTGTTCACTTACGATCGCGACCTCGACGAACAGCACCTGTCGAATGCGACCGAAATAAACCGTGCGGGCCGGCACCTGATGTCGCTGATCGACCAGATTCTGGATTTGTCGCGCATCGAGGCGGGCGAGACCGAGATGTCGCTGGAGCCGGTATCGCTTAAGCAGGTCCTGGTCGACAGCGTGCACTGGGTCGCGCCGCTTGCGAACAGTCGGGAGCTCGAAATCATCTTTGAGCAGGAAGAATTCAGCGGCTGGAATGTTCTTGCGGATAACATTCGCCTGAAGCAGGTTTTTCTGAATCTTTTGACCAACGCGGTCAAATACAACAAGGTGGGTGGCAGCATTGTAGTCAAGCTCGAATCCGGGCAGGATGGTCAGCTGCGCGTCGGTGTGCAGGATACCGGTGTCGGGATTTCATCGGAGAAACTCAAGGAACTGTTCCAGCCCTTCAACCGTCTTGGAGCCGAGTTCAGCACCGTCGAGGGCACCGGTATCGGTCTCGTCATCACGCGCCAGCTGCTCGACCTGATGAAAGGCGAGCTCGATATTGTCAGCAAAGCCGGCGTCGGTAGCACCTTCTGGGTGACGCTGCAGGCTGCCAGATCACGCGCGCCCGACTGTGATTTGCCGCTCGTCGACCCAACGATCACCAATCTGTCGCAGCCTCTCGGAGACAGGTCGCGCATCCTGGTTGCCGAGGACAATATCATCAATCGAGAGCTCATGGCCGCACAGCTCGAGCTGCTCGGGTACCGGGCCGATTATGCGGACAATGGCGCGCGGGCGCTCGAGTGCTGGCAGCAAAACGAATACGAGCTGCTGCTGACGGACATTCGCATGCCGGAGATGAACGGCTACGAGCTGGTCAGTAAAATCAGACAGCTGGAGCAGAATAGCGAGCGGCGCACAGCGGTGATTGCGATCACCGCCAATGCGCTCGATGCCGATGTCGAAAAGTGTTACGCCGCCGGTGTGGATGACGTTATCCCAAAGCCGGTTGAGCTGGAAGATCTGCAGATCGCGCTCCAGAAATGGGTTCCGGCTGACGATTGCTTTGATCGTGAAGACCAAACTCCCGTGGATCTGGACCTGGGGGAACAGGGCAGCGTAGATTTGAGCGTGCTGACGCAGTCAACCGGCGACAAGCCCGAGCTGCATCGCCAGTTGCTAAGTGCATATCTAGCCGCGCTGAACGGCGAAGTCGATAATATACAGCAGGCTTTCGCGTGGAAAAATAATGAGCAGGTAGCCGAGTATGCACACAAGCTGAAATCGTCATCGCGCAGCCTCGGCGCTATGACCATGGCGACGATTTGTCAGCGGCTCGAATCGGCGGCCAACGACGCCGACTGGGAGCGCATCGAATCGCTAATGCCCTCGCTGCAGCGCGAATCGAGCGAAGTGGCCGAATTCATCGAAAACTATCTCGGTGGGGCCGGCGTTACCGGCAAACCGGTGTCACAAGTGCAGGAATTCGTACCCGAACTTCCCGACGACGAAGACGATGTTACTCATTTCAGCATCAAGCTTTTGCTGGTAGATGACGACTACATCATGCACCGGGTCACGACGGTGATGTTGAATGATCTCGGCATATCCAGCGTGCTCAACGCGATGTCCGGTGCGGCCGCGCTGGAAATGCTCGAAGAGACCGGCGGAAACGTAGACGTTGTCATCTGCGATCTGAATATGCCCGGGATGGATGGTGTAGAGTTTATCCGGCATCTGGCCAAACGCAGTTTTTCGGGTTCGCTAATCCTGACCAGCGGCGAGGACCTGCGCATCCTGAAAACGGTCGAAAAACTTGCGATCGAGCATGAGCTGAACGTGCTCGGTGTGCTGGAAAAGCCCGCAACCCCGGCAAAACTGGGCGAGCTGCTGGATTCACTCGACCGGATCCAGCAGGAGGGCACGATGCTGATGGCGGATCTGTTCACGCTCACCGACCTGGAGCAGGCGATCGCCAGCGGACAGCTGGATACCTATTTCCAGCCCAAGATCGAGCTTGTCTCGGGCCGCGTCGTCGGAGTCGAGGCGCTGGTGCGCTGGAATCATCCGGCCAAGGGGCTGATCAAGCCGAACGCGTTCATCAGCATGGCGGAAGACAATGGCCTGATCGGCAGGCTGACCGACGTGGTCTGTGTCAAGGCACTCGACTACGCCGCGCAGCTGAAATCGCTGCACCACGATCTCAATATCGCGATCAACATATCGGTGGACTCGCTGACCAACCTCGACTGGCCCGATCATATCTCGAAGCTGGTCGAGAAGGCGGGACTCGAGGCGCCTGGCATCACCTTCGAAATCACCGAGAGTCGCCTGATGGAGCACCTGTCGGTGGCGCTGGATATCCTCAGCCGACTGTCATTGAAGAGATTTAACCTGTCGATCGATGATTTCGGAACCGGTTACTCGTCGATGGAGCAATTGCAACGCATTCCCTTCGCCGAGTTCAAGATCGATCGCGCATTCGTACACGGCGCGGCGCGCGAGGCGGCGGCGCGCGCCATACTCGAATCGAGCGTACTGCTGGCCAAGAAGCTCAACATGAAAGTCGTCGCCGAGGGCGTCGAAACCCAGGAAGACTGGGATCTCGTCACCGAAGTGGGTTGCGAGCAGGTGCAGGGTTATTTTGTCTCGCGTCCGCTGCCTTTCCCGCAGCTGCTCAAGTGGCTGGACGAGCGCAAAAAAATAAAAAAAATCTAGCCCACTTCCCTTGAAATCATTCCAATAATTCCCAAATTGGATTACAGCGGACGCCAGGTCTCAAAGAGAATGGCGACGTTTTCACCAATTGCTTCATTAGGAGAATTTGTTATGACAACTATCGACTTAACCCCTCTGTACCGCAGCAGCATCGGATTCGACCGCATGGGTTCGCTGCTGGACAACGCCCTGCGCAGCCAGAAGGATGTGACAGGCTTTCCGCCCTACGATATCGAGACCACCGGTGAAGACCGCTATGCTATTACGCTTGCCGTGGCCGGTTTCGAAGAGAGCGATCTCGACATACAGGTCGAAAAAGGCGTGTTGCGCGTACGCGGCAAGAAAACCGACGACAGCGAGGAAAAATCCTACCTGTACCGCGGCATTGCCAACCGCAGCTTCGAACGCAAGTTCAACCTGGCCGACTTTATCGAAGTCAGCGGCGCCGAGCTGAAAAACGGACTGCTGACCATCAGCCTGGTCAAGGAAATCCCCGAGGCAATGAAGCCACGGACGATCGAAATCGCTTCCGCCGGGGCCACACTCGAGCACAAGAAAAAGACCGAAAAAGTGGCTTAACCTGTAAAGGAAGGCCCTTCAAAGCCGCCGCAGCCGCCACACGGTTGCGGCGGCATTCGTATCTGTGGACCCTTATCTGGCCCTGTGTCGACAATTTACTTCTGGGGACCCAAATTAATCGAAAATACCTTTGCGTACTCGGTCGGCTCCGGAATAAATTGAGCGAGCATAGACCGCGGAAAGCACAGTGTTTTGGGAAAGGGGTTTTAACAATCGTCAGATGGTACCGGGAGGGGGACTCGAACCCCCAAGGTGTTACCACCAGCGGATTTTGAATCCGCCGCGTCTACCAGTTCCGCCATCCCGGCAAGGAGGCCGAATTCTAATTCGACATATCCGGGGACACAATACCTAATTCCCTGGCAAATTAAGTATTGTGTCCCCTTAATTGGGTTATCATACGCCGTTTTTATCCGATCCAGACGATGCAGCTCAGCGACTTCGACTACCAGTTGCCGGAAGAATTGATTGCGCAGGCGCCGCTGCCTGAACGCCGCGCGTCGCGCATGCTGCTACTGGATCCGCGCAACGAACATTACTCTGACCGCCAGTTTGCCGACATCGTCGATCTCGTCGACGCTGGTGACCTGCTGGTATTCAACGACACGCTGGTCATCCCGGCGCGCCTGTACGGGAAGAAAGCGAGCGGCGGCGGCGTCGAGGTCATGGTCGAGCGCGTGCTCGACGATGCCACGCTGCTCGCCCATATCCGCGCCAGCAAGTCGCCGAAACCCGGGACCGAACTGCTGCTCGAGGGCGCTATCGAATGCGTCATGCAGAGGCGCACCGGCGATCTATTCGTACTGCGCCAGCGGCAGGGACGCTGGCTCGACTTGCTCGAGCAGCATGGGCACGTTCCGTTGCCACCTTATATCAGGCGCGCCGACAACGTGAGCGACCGCGGCCGTTACCAAACAGTGTTCGGCAGCAAGCCGGGCGCCGTCGCCGCGCCGACGGCCGGCCTGCATTTCGACCAAGAAATTCTGCAGCAGCTGCGAGAAAAGGGTGCCGGACTCGCGCAAGTCACGCTGCACGTCGGCGCCGGCACTTTTCAACCGGTGCGCGGCGACGATATCGACAGTCATGTCATGCATGCCGAGCTGATCGATGTGCCGCGTTCGGTCTGCGATGCGATCGAAAGCACGCGTGCCAACGGCAAGCGCGTGATCGCGGTCGGTACCACCGTGGTGCGCAGTCTCGAATCCGCGGTGGGCAGCGGCAGACTGCGTCCGTTTCGGGGTGAATCGAGCCTGTTCATCAAACCGGGGTATAACTTCCGGGTGGTTGATGCACTGCTGACAAATTTTCACCTGCCGAGGTCGACGCTACTGATCCTGGTCAGCGCTTTCGCCGGCGGTGGCCTGATACGGCGGGCTTACGCGCATGCGATAGGGCAGCGTTATCGTTTTTTCAGTTACGGCGATGCGATGTTTATCGCCAATCGTGCAACGCGTGGTGACGATGCAGTTCACTCTTGACAAGACCGACGGCCAGGCGCGCCGCGGGCGCCTCGTGTTCGAGCGCGGCACGGTCGAGACGCCGGCCTTCATGCCGGTAGGCACCTACGGAACGGTCAAGGCGATGACGCCCGAGGAACTGCGTGAGATCGGCGCTCAGATCATTCTTGGCAACACCTTTCATTTGATGCTGCGCCCCGGGACCGACATCATCAAGAAGCATGGCGACCTGCACGACATGATGCACTGGCAGGGCCCGATACTGACCGATTCGGGTGGGTTCCAGGTATTCAGCCTCGCCGAGATGCGCAAAATTTCCGAGGATGGCGTGACCTTTGCGTCGCCTGTCGATGGCGCTAAAGTGTTTCTGAGCCCCGAGGTCTCGATGCAGGTGCAGCGCGACCTCGGTTCCGATGTCGTCATGTGTTTCGACGAATGCACGCCGTACCCGGCGGCTGAAGAGGTTGTTCGTGAATCGATGCAATTGTCGTTGCGCTGGGCCGAACGCAGCAAGATCGCCTTCGCGGATAACCCCAACTCGCTATTCGGCATCGTGCAGGGCGGCACCTACCCGGAACTACGCCTCGAATCGGCGCGAGGTCTGAAGGCGATCGGCTTCGATGGCTACGCGATCGGCGGGCTTTCGGTGGGCGAGGACGCGTGCCAGCGCAACGCCACGCTGGACGTTGTGCTGCCCGGGCTGCCTGCCGATAAACCGCGTTACCTGATGGGCGTGGGCAAGCCTGAAGACCTGGTCGAGGGAGTGCGCCGCGGTGTCGACATGTTCGACTGCGTGATCCCGACTCGCAACGCGCGCACCGGTTTCCTGTATACCGCTAACGGCATCATCCGTATTCGCAACAGCCGCTATAGCGACGACGTCGCGCCGCTGGATGCCGAATGCGGCTGCTACACCTGCCGCAACTACACGCGCGCCTATTTGCGTCATCTCGACAAGTGCGGCGAGATTCTCGGCGCGCGGCTCAACACGATTCACAACCTCTACTATTTTCAGCAGCTGATGCGCTCGATTCGCGAGGCGATCGAGGCTGACAGCTTCCAGAACTTCAGCGACGACTTTTACCGGCGCTACGGGTCGAATCTCTAGACGCCAAATGTGCGCTTGCACCTTGTGGGATGAGCGGCCGGGTGCCATAATACGCGCCGCTTGGGGGCTGGGCCCTGGGCCCGTAAACAGCAAACCAAAGGTTGATCAATATGAGTTTCTTTATAAGCGACGCAATGGCACAGGGAGCCGGAGGGGGACAGGGTGGTACCCTGGAGCTGATCCTGCCGTTACTGTTGATGTTCGGTATTTTTTACTTTTTGCTGATTCGTCCGCAGCAGAAAAAAGCCAAGGAACATAAAAACATGGTCGAAGCGCTCGGCAAGGGCGACGAAATCATTACCAACGGCGGCCTGTTGGCCAAAATAACCGATGTCGACGAAAATTTTCTGACCTGCAAAATTTCAGCTAACGTCGAAGTCAAGATCCAGCGTCACGCCGTCGCCACGGTTATGCCTAAGGGCACGATCAAGAACCTGTAACGACAATGGTCAATCGTTATGCCCCGTGGAGATACATTCTCCTGATCCTTATTATTGCCGTCGGCGTGGTCTACGCCACGCCCAACCTGTATGGCGAGGATCCGGCGGTGCAGATTACACACCGGGTCAACCTGGTCGACGAGGCCGAACTCGGTAATATCAGAAACCTGCTCGAAACCGAGAATATCGATTATCGATCGATCGAACTCGATGGCAATAACGTGCTGGTTCGCTTTCCCTCCGAAGAGGCACAGCTGAAAGCGGCTGCGCAAATCCGTGATGCGCTGCACGCCAGCGATCGTCGCTACAGCATCGCGCTCAACCTGGCGCCGGCCACGCCGGACTGGCTGACCGCGCTGAACGCGCTGCCCATGTACCTGGGTCTGGATCTGCGCGGCGGGGTGCATTTCCTGATGGAAGTCGACATGGAGTCGGCGATCGAAAAATCCATGCAGCGTACTGCTGACGAACTGCGCAGCTTCATGCGCGAAGAAAAAATCCGTTACCGCTCGGTGCAGACCGACAAGAGAAAGATCAGCGTCCGTTTTACCAGCGCTGCCGAACGCGATGCGGCCCGGTTATTGCTGGAAGACGAGTACCGCGACTTCGAGTTTGCCGATAGTAACGACGACCTCAACTGGTTCATCGAGATAAGCTTCAACCCGACCGCGCTGGAAGAAGAACGACGCGCGGCGATCGAACAGAACATATCCACGCTCAAGAATCGCGTCAACGAACTCGGCGTTGCCGAACCGGTAATCCAGCGCCAGGGTGAAGAGCGCGTCGTGGTGCAGTTGCCCGGGGTGCAGGACACCGTGCGCGCCAAGGAGATCCTCGGCGCGACCGCGACCCTCGAATTCCGGCTGGTGCATGGCAGTTTCGCCGAATGGAACGCGGCGCAGGCCTCCGGCAAGGCGCCGATCGGAACCCGCCTCTATACCCAGAGTAACGGCGACCCGGTGCTGCTCAAGCGTAGCGTAATCGTGACTGGCGACCAGATCGTCGGCGCGGCTTCCGGGATCGATCAGCAAAGCGGCTCGCCCGATGTCACTATCACGATGAACGCCAATGGCGCCGATCGCATGGCCAGGGTTACACGTGACAATATCGGCAAGCCGATGGCGGTCGTATTTATCGAGGACAAGTTCGAGTTTCGCGAGGAGAACGGCGTAAGGCAGCGTATCCGGACTACCGAATCGCAGGTCATAAACGTCGCCACGATCCGCGATCAGCTCAGCAAGCGATTCCATATCACCGGGCTGGACAGCACCCGCGAGGCTCGCGACCTGGCGCTGTTACTGCGCGCCGGTGCGCTGCGCGCGCCGATGGTTATCGTCGAGGAGCGTACCGTCGGCCCGAGCCTCGGTCAGGAAAATATCGACCGCGGCTTCCTGTCGGTAGTGGTGGGTTTCGTGCTGGTGCTGCTATTCATGTCGGTTTACTACAAGGTATTCGGATTGGTCGCCAACCTCGCGCTGACCCTGAACCTGGTGCTGATGGTCGCGATCCTGTCCATTTTCCAGGCCACCCTGACGCTCCCCGGAATCGCCGGTATCGTGTTAACCGTCGGTATGGCGGTAGACGCCAACGTTTTGATTTTCGAGCGGATCCGCGAAGAAATAAGGATTGGCAACACGCCCCAGGCAGCTATTTACGTCGGTTACGAGAAAGCTTTCGGCACTATCGCCGACGCCAACATCACGACTTTTATCGCGGCGATCGTGCTGTTCGGCTTCGGCACCGGCCCGATACAGGGATTCGCGGTCACGCTGATGATCGGCATCGTGTCGTCGATGTTCACCGCGATCTTCGGTACCCGAGCGGTCATCAACC
Source organism: Gammaproteobacteria bacterium (assembly GCA_029864185.1). Lineage (GTDB taxonomy): Bacteria > Pseudomonadota > Gammaproteobacteria. The sequence goes on along the minus strand of JAOTTY010000169.1, from coordinate 522 downwards.
TGATTTACGGACGTAAACAGATATCCCGGCTGGCAATCTGAGCATGGCAATATCCCGTTTCAACAACCTCGATTTCATGGCCTGGCGCAGGTTGGCCTTGATCTTGTCAATTACCCTGTTGCTGGTCTCGATCGTCAGCCTCGTCACCCTCAAGCTTAACGTCGGTATCGATTTTACCGGCGGCAGTATCATCGAGGTAGGCTACCAGCAGGCGGTCGAGCTCGAGCCGATTCGGCAGGCGCTCGAGGCCGATGGCTTTGGCGACGCTATCGTGCAGCATTTCGGTAGCGCCAGCGAAGTTTTAATCCGACTGGTTCCCGATGCCGAAAAGGACAAGGCAGAGCTGAGTTCGCAAATCATCGGCCTGCTTAAGGCGGCCAGCGAGACCGATATCGATGTGAGACGTGTCGATTTCGTCGGTCCCCAGGTTGGCGAAGAGTTGACCGAGGACGGCGGGCTCGCCGTGCTCTACGCGCTGATCGCGATTCTCGTGTACGTCGCGTTTCGATTCGAATACCGCTT
>JAOTTY010000414.1 GCA_029864185.1 Gammaproteobacteria bacterium | reverse complement strand
AACAGTTTGACTGGTTTGGTCATTGAAATCCCGGGGCAATACGAAAGGGCGCAATTATTATGCTTCGCGCGGCAAATATCAAAGCGCCGGTCGCCGCCAGGGTCGGGTAACGGCAGGCGGCTGGTTTAACCGCGCTCCTTGCGCCGGCTGGCCCGGCTCGCGCGCGCCTCGGCCAGGGGCGCCTCGCCGAGCTCGCAGCGCACCCACTCCTGGAACGCGAACACCTCGTATTCTTCCGACATCAGGATTCCGTGCGAGGCGGACGCCGAGCGCAGGCCGCGCTGGTTGAGCTCGCAGGCCTGGCCGTCTTCGAGCATGACCTGCTCGGCAAATGCGGTAAGCGCCGGCAGGTCGAGACCCGGATCGTCGAGCGCCTCGGGCGCGAACAGCCATTCGGCGTCGAGCCGCATGCGCTCGCTGTCGAGCGGGGTAATCTGCACCGAGCGTACGTAATCGACATGTCCGACGACAAACAGCGACGGCATCGCCACCGCGTAGGTATGGCCGATACCCTTTTCCGCCTCGGTCAGACCGGTGAAGGCTGCGACCGCCGCGCGCCCGTCCGGCGACCAGGTTTCGGCGCCGGCGCGCAGGCGTCCGCTCACGCGCGCGTTGTCATCGTCGGCCCTGTCGCGCCAGTGCGGATCGTCCTTGCGCACCATCAGGCCGCGGCCGTAAATCGGTACCAGCTGACACAGGCCGGGGTGCACCCTGGGGCAATGCAGGCATTCGTTGAAGTTTTCCCAGAACAGCTTCCAGTTGCACGCAAGCGTCTTGCTGAAACGGTGACCGACACGCAGCGATGCCAGCGGCCAGTTGTTCAGCGGCGACAGCTCCTCGCCGAGGGTTTCGGCAAACGGCCGGGCGTCGGCGCCCGCCAGGTTGGCAAATACGAACCCCCCCCAGCTCGCGATCGCGACCGGGCTCAAGCCGTGGTCGGCAGGGTCGAAACCTGCCACCGTGCGCGCGCTCCCGGTGGCCACGAGGCGACCCCGCAAATCGTAGGACCAGCTGTGGTAAGGACAGATGATGCGGCCGCGCTTGAACGAGCCACCGCCCTGTTCGCACAGGCGCGAACCGCGGTGCCGGCAACTGTTGAAATAGGCACATAGTTCGCCCGCATCGTCGCGCAGCAGGATGACTTCGTGCCCGGCGAGCGCGAACACGCGGTAGTCGCCGCTTGCCGTGACGGAATCGGCACGGCACAGGTAAACCCAGTTTTGCGACCAGATCGTATCGAGTTCGCGCTGGTATTGATCGCGATCGTAATACCAGGCGAACGGCAGCGTCGGCTGCGCTTCGGTGAGTCCGTTGAAATCGGTAGCAAAAATCCCTTCGCGACTCATGGCCGACCGGATCCGATCAGCAGCCGGACCGGGATACCGGGCCGTAACGGTAATGCGAGTTGGTTGGTAATCTTGTTTCACCTGCCGCCGGGTAGGAGGCAAAAGTATGGGATTACGCGGCGACCCGTCAAGAATTATTTGGGCGGGGAGCGGACAACCTCGGTTGGGACGATGATCGGCAGACGTCCGCTCGATCAGGACTGCCCGGCAACCAGCTTGGCGCCGATGCGCAACACGGACTGCAGCAACCCGTCGACCTGCGAGCGCTCGGCGCGCGCCCCGAGGAAGCACGGGCGCAGCACCAGGTGACCGTTGACCCGCGTCGTGCTCGGCAGATATTCGTTTTCCCTGACCAGGCGTCGGTATAATCTTTGATTTAGACGATCGAGGTCGCCCGCCTGCGGCGCGACATAGCGAAAGCAGCAAACCGACAGGGTCGGCTCGAGCATCAGTTCCAGGTTAGGATGCCGCCGGCAGAATTCGGCGACTTCCCGGGCCATGTCGTTGTGGCGCAGGACACGCTCACGCATTCCGTCGACGCCGATTTCGCGTATCAGCGCCCACACCACGACGCCGCGGCAGGGCGCGCTCAGCTCGACCCCGTAGTTGAAATAGGGGATGCCGAAATCGTCCAGCGAGTGCTCGATGCGCGCATCGGCGTCGTCCCCCTGATCGACCGTGCCCTCGAGGTAGTCGGACGGCTCCTGCGTGAAGGCGCGCTCCAGCACCTCGCGGTCGTGCACGAAGGTGGCGGCGATGCCCACCGAGGCGCCCAGCCACTTGTGCGGATCGACGATAACCGAGTCGGCCATGTCGAGACCCTCGTAAAGATGGCTTACCCGTCGATCGAGGATGCCTGGCAATCCGTAGGCCCCGTCGATGTGATACCAGATGCCGTGCGCGCGCGCAACGCCACCAATCTCCGCGAGCGGATCGATGGCACCGGTATTGGTGGTGCCGGCGCTGGCGACGATCGCCATCGGCAGGACTTCTGCGCGCAGATCGCTTTCGATGGCCGCGCGTAACGCGTCGACCCGCATGCGGCCGTCGCTTTCGCAGTCGATCGGCCTGATCGCGCGGCGCCCGATGCCGAGCACGCCGCCGGCCCGCTGGATGGTCTTGTGGCACTCGCG
>JAOTTY010000168.1 GCA_029864185.1 Gammaproteobacteria bacterium | reverse complement strand
CGCGAATCAGGCACAGGTGCCCGATACAGCCGGCGATGCCGGCAAACAGGAACAACAGCCAGTCGAATGCCGCCACCGGCTGCCAGTAAAAAGGTGCGATTATCGAAGAGACCGTGGCGCCGATAACCGCGGTATAGAAAAGCGAAGTCATCGGGCTGTCTTGCGTGCGTAACCTGCGGGTAAAGACCTGGTACATGGCGTTGGTAAACGCGGCCGCGAGGACGACCAGGATACTCAACTGGAGGCTTTCGGTGCCCGGCCGGATCACCACCAGGGCGCCGCTAAAACCGACCGCAATTCCGATCCAGCGGCGCACACCAACCTTTTCGCCAAGCAGGGGGATCGACAGCATGGTGACGATAATAGGCGACAGGAACATGATCGTCGCCGCCGTCGTCAACGGCAGAAAATGTATGCCGACGAAAAACAGCACCGTAGTCGCGAACATGAAAAACGAACGCAGGTACTGGTGACTCAACCACTGACTTCTGATTTGCGCGGGTAGTTGCCGCCCCATCAGAAAGGCGACGAAAATCAGGTGGAAAAAGAAGCGCGCCCAGATGACCTGCACCACCGGGTAGCTTTGCATCAGGTACTTGGCAGTAGAATCCAGCGTTACGAACCAGAACATGGTTGCGAGCATCCATGCGATGCCAAGCAGGGGGTTATCCGCGGATTCGGCCGGTGAGGCTAGCGTAGTCAAAATTCAAATCGAACCGCTGGTTGGTTGCAGCCGCTGGATGGCTATTAAAAGTAGCAGGCGTATTTTGGGGGCAGGCCACGCAAACTACAACGGTTAATTGCACCGACAGTGCGGTTTGTTCGGCCGTTGATTTCCCTGGTCTATTTTCAGAACGGATGTCTTTTGCAGGCGACGAATCGGGCGGGGTCTTGTGCAATTCGACTCCGTCCATCGCCGATGTCCCTGACTCACATCGACCGGTTCGTTTCGTTTCGTTGCGGCCGGTTGTCACCAGGGAATACTGCTGCCGTCATACTCGATGAACCGACCGCTTTGCGCCGGCCCCGCGGATTGCAGGATGCTTCTCAACCCGGACACGCTCGTGTCGGTGCTGATTTCCGCGCCGGGTCCGCCCATGTCCGTCTTGACCCAGCCCGGGTGCAGGCTGATGGCGCTGATGCCACGCTCGGCGAGATCGATCGCAAGGCACTTGACGACCTGGTTGACCGCGGTCTTGGAACTGCGGTACAGGTAGCTGCCGCCGCTGCTGTTGTCCGCGATGCTGCCGACCTTGCTGCTGATGACCGCGATCAGTTTGTGCTGGCTGGCCGCGACCTGTTCGACGAATGCCTGCGCCAGCATCAGCGGCGCAATCGTGTTGACCTCGAGCACCCTGCGCCATTCTTCCGCGTCCACCTTGCCGAAGGTGACTCCGCTAGGGCCATAGATGCCCGCGTTGCTCAGTAATATATCGATCGGCCTGTCGCCGAGCGCAGCCGCCAGGGAGGCCATCTGCTCGTAATCCGTGACCTCCAGCGCGTGTATCTCGATCGCCGGTTTGCGTTCGGCAAGCGCTTGCAGATCATCCGCATGAGCCGGATTCCGGCAACAGGCGAGCACCCGCCAGCCGTCCTCCACGAACTGCCTGGTTAACTCGAGGCCGATGCCGCGATTGGCGCCGGTGATCAGAATGGTTGGATTGGTCATTAAGGCATCCCCGGTCTATTCAAGATTTGGTGAAATTGATGTGGCATTTCTTTTATCACGAATTGATGTGAGAGTTAACAGAAGCTCTGAATAGGGCTGTATCACAGGTCTAAAAAATCATATGAAGCAAAGCTTCCACTGGCTTGCAGAAAGAGTTGACCAGATTTAAAAAACGGGGGGTCGGGTCTTTGTTTCATGATATTGAAATTTAAAGGCGTTGCCATTTTTCCTGCCGTGATACTTTCGTGAATATTTTACGCGATACTCTGCGCTCGCTCGAATTGCCGAGATCGGCCGAAGCCTGTAACTCGACAATTACGGTGTTGACAACTTTTGTTTTGGCAGTCCCGAACGACCACCGCCAAACGAAGCCAGCAAAAATTGAATGAGGACGCTACAACCATGATAACTGCAAAGAAAACCACCGGCGCCGCGATCGCGATTGCAGCCGCCGCCTTTCTGGCGACCGCGCCGATATCGACCCAGGCCGCCAGCCAGATGGGCAAATGCATGGGTGCCAATTCATGCAAGGGCCAAAGCTCCTGTAAAACCGCGACCAGCAGCTGCAAGGGATTGAATTCCTGCAAGGGGCAGGGTTTCGCGGAAATGACCAAGGCCCAGTGCGAGGAGGCCGGGGGTAACTTCGAAACCTGATCCGACCCCGATCGACCTTCAGCGAAACCGGGCGCTGTCCCGACGGTGTCCCGGTTTCGTTTTGTCCGTGAACGGGTTTTGTCATGGCAGTAACGAGACCGGCGCGATTGAACTCTACCTGGCGAAAGCGATCAAAACTCCATAAGCGAGTCCGGAGCGATCCATGATGCAACCCCTTCACTCCAGCCAGGCGGATGACCAAAGCCGGCCCGGCGATGCGGCCGACGGCAAGCGGATTCTCGTGGTCGAGGACGACCCGGACATTTGCCATCTGCTCGAACTGCACCTGCGCGACAACGCCTACCGCGTCGACGTGGTCGGCAATGGCATCGATGGCCTGAACCGGGCCAGCAACCATGCCTACCAGCTCATCGTGCTGGACCTGATGCTGCCCGGGCTCGACGGGCTCGAGCTGTGCCGCAAGCTGCGCGGCCAGTCGAGCACCATTCCTATCCTGATGTTGACGGCCAAGTCGACCGAGTTCGACCGCGTGCTCGGGCTAGAGCTCGGCGCGGATGATTATCTGACCAAGCCGTTTTCGATTCTCGAGCTGCAGGCACGCGTCAAGGCCATCCTGCGTCGCAGCGAGCTCGTCACGAACGCAGCGGGAAGCGGACAGGACGAGCTCATCGAGTTTAAATCCCTGGTCATCGACGTAACCCGGCGAGGCGTGTCGATCGGTGGGCAGGGGGTCGAATTAACCGCGCGGGAATTCGACCTGTTGCTGCATTTCGCGCGCCACCCGGGCCGTGTGTTCAGCCGCGGTCAGCTGCTCGACCAGGTCTGGGGCTATAGCCATACCGGCTACGAACACACAGTCAACTCGCACATCAACCGGTTGCGCAAGAAAATCGAGGACGTGCCCGGGCAGCCGCAGTACATCGAGACCGTTTGGGGCGTCGGTTATCGCTTCCGCGAAAACTGAGTGCCGATGTTCCGCAGCCTCTACATCAAGCTGGTGCTGGTATTGTTCCTGCTGTTCCTCGGCATCGGCGCCGTGTTCCTGTTCGTCGCGATGTACACCGCGCCGATGTACCAGCAGGAAGTCAGCCAGCAGCTGAACCGGGACCTTGCGCATTACATCGTCGAGGAGCACGTGCTGATCGAGAACGGCCAGGTGCGGCAGGACAACCTCGCGGAGCTGTTTCAAAACGTCATGATCATCAACCCGAGCCTGGAATTATACCTGCTCGACGCCGACGGGCGCGTGATCGGCCACTCGATGGCGCCCGACAAGGTCAAGCAGAAACAGGTTTCGCTGGGTCCGATCAATCGCTTTCTCGAACAGCCCGACGCGGGTCTGGTCATGGGCGACAATCCCGGCTACCCGTCTCGCCAGAACAGTTTCAGCGTGGCAGCGATCGACGTCGACAACCAGCGCCAGGGTTATATCTACGCCATACTCGGCAGCGAGAAAATCAGTCACATCTCGGAAGTGCTACAACGCAGCCTGATCATGCGCTGGAGTGCGACCGCGACCGCGGCTGCGCTGGGCTTCGCCTTCGCCGCCGGCCTGTTGCTGTTTTTCTTTCTGATGCGCAAGCTGCGGGTGTTGAGTTCGGCGATGCAGGCATTCACGGATAATCACCTGCAGGCAGCCGAGGTCGCGGCCGAGCCCGACGCTGCCGCACTCGACGAGATCGACCGGATGACCGCGACCTTCCAGAAGATGGCGCAGCGCATCGACGAGCAGATGCAGCATCTGCAGGAGGTCGAATCCACACGCCGCGAAATGGTGGCCAATATATCGCACGACCTGCGCACGCCGCTGGCGTCGCTGAGCGGGTTCCTCGAGACGCTGCAGCTGAAGTCGGGTGAGCTGACCGAAGAAAGCAGGCAGTCTTACCTGCGCATTGCCTGCGAAAACGCGCAGCGGCTGACTTGCCTGGTCGAAGAATTGTTCGAACTGGCCAAGCTCGATTCCGACGACATCAGGCCGCACGCGGAATCGATTTCGCTGGCCGAGCTCGCATTCGACGTGTCGCACAAGTTCTATCTACGCGCGCGCAAGCAGAATATCGAGTTCGACGTCGTCGTCGACGAAACCGTGCCCGACGTGTCGGCCGATGTCGGCATGATCGAGCGCGTGCTCGACAACCTGATCGACAATTCCTTCAAGCATACGCCGGATCGCGGTCATATTCGCCTGCGGGTCGCACCGCGTGGCGACAACGTCGAGATCGCCGTCACCGATACCGGTTACGGCATCGCGGCCGACCAATTGCCGCACGTGCTGAAACGTTTCTACCGCAATCCCAGCAACCCCGTGACGGGCGAGCACAGGCCCGGCCTCGGCCTCGGGCTCGCGATCGCGTCGCGCATCGTCGAAATGCACGGCGGACATCTGCAGGTGGACAGCGTCCAGCACCAGGGCACCACGTTTCGTTTTTCGCTGCCGGCGACGTGAGCGCGTGATAGAAATTTTATAGTTTGGTGACCGTGGCGTGATCTGCGCCGCGCATAGTCGAGCCTCTTAATACAGGAGGAGAGACCATGATGAATATTTTAAGCAAAGCAGCGGGTGCCGCGCTCTTGTCCGGGATGATTGCCTCGTCGACCGTGCTGGCCGATGGCCCGGCGGCCTACCACGTGACGATTACCAACCTGACCAGCGCGATCAGCTTCACCCCGATACTGGTCGCGAGCCATCGGCGCAGCGTGCCGACATTCGAACTCGGCGCGCCGGCGAGCCCCGAAATGACGGCCGTCGCCGAGGCCGGTGATACGTCGCTGCTGGCGGCGACGCTCGGCGAAAATCCACGGGTGGTCGACCTGCAGAATTCGAGCGGACTGCTGATGCCGGGCGCCTCGGTTAGCGTTATCGTCAGGGCTACGCGCGGCGCCGATCGCGTCAGCCTCGCTGCAATGATGCTACCGACCAACGACGGTTTCATCGCGCTGGGCAGCGTCGGGGCGCCGGCGCAGGGCTCGGTGACTTACTTTTCCCCGGGATACGACGCCGGCACGGAGCCGAACGACGAGTGGTGCATGAATATTCCGGGTCCGACCTGCGGTGGTGCAGGTTCCTCGCCCGGCGAGAATCCTGGCGACGAAGGCTACGTGCATATTCACCGCGGCATCCACGGCGTCGGCGAGCTGAGCCCGTCGGTTTACGACTGGCGCAACCCGGTCGCAAAGATAACGGTAACGCGTATCCGCCACTAACCGGCACAGCGAATGGGAGGCGGTCGGTGTCGAGTGAACTGGATAGATTCAATCGGCACCGACGCTGTTAATTATCGAATCCCGATCGCCGGCCTTCGATTCGGGGCCTGCTTAACCCCGGTACCGGCTAGACCCGCGAAGTGCTGCGATCCTGTCATTGTGCGCTTGCAGACGCGCAGTCACTAATTGTATTAGCTGGTTAAGGCGGGAGAGGCGTAAACATCCCGGCTCGTGATTCGCGGGCCCTGTTGCCATCTTTCCCGACACCTTTTTGATATCGATTCAAAGGCGTGACCCTCAGTCGGATTTTTCGAAGTAGATGCATACCTCGGTGCGGGCATAAAAATCATCCCTTCTGAACCAGATATGCGATTCGGGCGATGTTTTGCCGGTGGCGATCAGGACCGCCTTGCCCGATTCCAGTTCCAGTTCTTCGCCAGTCGTGTCGTAAGTCCTGTCGGCAATCCGGACCGGCGCGGACTTGCCGGTGGTAAATCTCGTTTCCAGCCATACGTCGCCAAGCCGATTTTCTGCCCTCAGTAATATATCCAGCGAGATTCGACCTGTTCCTTCCGAGATGGGTATTTCGATCAGGCCTCGACCGGCCTCGATCGCGGTCAGGCGGGTCTCCCATGAAAAGATGTAGGGGAACAGGAAAGGCTCTATCCGGAACGCATCGGGCGCCACGTCGATCGTCGCGACGCCGTCGACTAGGGGTCCGGCCCGGGTAATAATGTGCCCCGAGCCGCCTTCGAAGGGCGCCACGGAACCGATCCCGATCTCGGTCCTGTCGACCTCGATAATCATGGTGCCGGGGAAGTCACCGGCGCTCACCCCCGCGCCGCAGGCGGCGGCCGCGACGGGGAGCGCGTGCAGCGAGAGCAGGTTCAGCAGGAGGGCGAGCCGCTCAGGTTTTCGTGAGAATAGCGAAGACATCCGTGGTGAATTTTAACAGGCTATCCTGCCCGTAACTCGCCAGCGGCAGGGCTGCGGTGACGACCTGCGGGATAAGCCCGAAAAACTTGTAGCGGTCTACCTGCGGCCGGCTCATTTTCTCGAGGCTTTGCTGCAGCTTCGTCTCGTTTTCGATTTCTTCTTTCGGTCCTCCCTCCGAGTGCAGTTTTCTCATCTGCTGTGCCGATGCTCGCATGGCGTCCCGCCGGGCCGACTCGTAAGACATGATGATCAGGAACTTTCCAATTATCATCGCGAAAATCCCGACCGCGAAGAAGACGACAAGGAATAGGGCAACGAGCAACCTGGCGAAATCGTCGGTTGCCTGCCGGCCGAACTCGAAGGCCATCGGCAACAGCAGGCCGCCGCTGAAATAATACCAGCCGACCCGGTGCAGAAAATCATCGGGTATCGTAAATCCGCCCTTGCCATCCGGAAAGAAAGGATCGATAGCCAGATTCACGCGGGTCGTCCTGAACAGGTATAAGGTCGCCGCGCACACGCCCCAGAAGCCCTTGCCCGCGAATAGAAACACCAGCCCCAGCGTGACATACGCCAGCAGGGTCGCAAATCCCTCGGGAAAGATATCGGAAAATTCGATCAGGGCTATTATCCCGGCGACCAGTGGTAGGCTGAAAAACAGAAACTTGTTTGACGTGAGGCTTTCGAGGAACGCCGTAGTAAGTGTTTCCAGAACCGATGATTCCGTTTTCGCCAATACCTGCAGGTCGATAAAAAATTGCCTTGCGACGTCCCGGGAAGATTGAATCAGGTACGAGGCGATTGCGAGCCAGGCCAGCGCAAACAGTATTCCCTTGCTCCAGTATCCGGTTGCGACAAGGTAGACGGCCCACAGAGCAAAAAGCACCAGCGCCGGCGTTACCGAGCTGCCGGACTCCAGCAACAATCGTCGCTTGACTGACTGCTTCAGTTCGGCCGGCTTGATCATCTTGGCTTCGAGTCCGCGCCGGTATTGAATGAAATATTTTTTCCCAGAACTTCCATGTTACCCAGAGGGGGCTCCGATGAAATTCGCGAGAGACTAATTGCCCGGCCTGCAAAAGTCCAGCAATGGACTGGGATAATCGGTTCCGGGTTATTCCACATCGTTGAGCCATATTTGTGGAAATTCACGAAATTCGGCCGGGACTCGCCCGGATACAATCTATCGAAGCTGCCGAAAATGGATGCCCCGGTCCGGCGCATCGGCGCGGGATCGGTGTCACCCACCCGGATCACGAGTCGTAGTTTGACCCCGATTTCGAGGATTAAAAGATCTGCCGTGATAATGCGCAAGCATTTACATGAAATGAGCATGCCAGTTCAGGATTCGAGCCCTGTTAAATAGTTTACCTCAACAGCCAGGTTTTCTGCGAAGCAGCTACGTGGCAAATTCGGGTACAGCGTTTAGTTTTATATAATTATTCGGAGCAGAGCATGAAGCCAGAATTCTTCAAAACCCTTGGACGCGGTTTGGTCGTGGCGGTATTGACCCTGAGTACGGTAGCGGCGTAAGTTGTGTTGATATTTCATACGCTACGGGCGACGGCAACGGCAACGGCAACGGCGACGCGCGGCAGCCGGGATTCAGGTTCCCCGGCGTACTCTGCTCCCGTGTTACCCATGACCACGGTGCGCCACATCGGGCGCGTGTACTGCTCGGCGTTCTAACAGGTGGCGCAGCGCGGCAGGTTGCGGTTGCTCGGTATCAGCATCCCCCCGTATCGGCAGGACTGCATCTTTGCAGCGGATGAAGATGAAAATAACGGATGCCTGTGGTAATTTGCCTCAACGAGTACGGCCAGGCCCCGAAGGCAGGTGTAGCGCGATGAAATCGATAAGCAGTTTGATCCCCGTTTTTTTGCTTGTAACTGTTTCATGGCCGGGTGCCGCCGATGAAATCAAGACCGTCGAGATCGGCGGCGCCGTGGTGGTTTACGATTACCAGCCCGCGCGAGAGGACGTTGTCACGCTGACGCTGAACGGGCTGGTTACCGAGACCAACGATTCGCTGCGAGGACTGAGAAACACCGATCGCCGCCGCCTGAGCAAGCTCGGTGAACTGATCTACCAGTGCAAGCTGCTGCTATACAAGCCCGATATAAAAGATCCCGGTATCAACGCCAATACCCCCATTCTGATCTCCAGGAATTACAGCCTGTTTACCGGCGTGGATTTGACGACGGCCGTCGGTGAGCGCGTCGGCATCAGGGTTCAGGCGCTGCAGCCCGTCGACGAGGACAGCCTGTTCAGCTCTGCGCTGGGTGGTAAGGATGTTCTGAAGGAGGCATGGGAAAGCCTGGGCGAGGGATCCGCGCTCAACCTGAAGCAGCTAACCGTCAACGTTCTGAAGGAAACCGACGTGATCGAGGCTGCCGAGAGCATCGATATCATCATCCGCTTTCCTATATTCCAGATGGATAAATCCGTGCGCCAATGGCGCTATAACTTCAAGCTGAAGGATTTCAAACAGGCGGTTCGGCATATCGATGACAATTGCACGCCGCGCAGGTTTGTCGAGCTGATCGATCAGCAAAGTTAATGCCTCGGCATTCCTTGCGTAACGTCAACTTCCCAGGCGCTCCAGAAACGAACTAAATAACTCCACTACGATCTCGATCGAATTGTTCAACGGGTGATCGCCGCTGACCAGGTGCAGGGTGCAATCGGCTTCTTTTGCATACCTGATCGAATTCTCGGGCGCAATAATGTCGTCGGACCAGCCGTGCACGATCTCTATGTGCGCGCAACGCGACGGGTACCGCTGGCGCCGATAGCCCGGGATATACAGTGCCGGCGCCATCAGGAAAATGCCCTGCGCGTCGACTTCCGCGGATGCCGCGAGCGCGACGTACCCGCCCATGCTCGACCCGACCAACGCAAAGCTGCCACGCTCCAGGGCCAGGGCTTGGAGCAGGCGCTCAACGCGCAGTTCGGGATCTATCGTGTCGGTATAATCGATGCTTTCAACCCCGTAGCCCCTGTCCTCGGCGATCCTGGCGAGGCGTTTTATCTTGGTTCCCCAGGGTCCGCTTTCCTTGCCGTGCGAGAAATATATTTTCATCTGACCAGGACTCGATTTGCTGGAAATACAGATAGTATGGCAGTTTGCTGTGGTTCCATTTAATTGCCTGAAAATTCAATAGCCAGGAGTCTGGTTAACTGTCACCATAATACATTGCATCGATGGGAGAAGCGCATGTCATATTCACCGGAGAACCTTGCCGAGCTCGACGTGCTGATGCTATACCGCTCACCCAATAGCATCGACGGCATCAAGCTCCACAAGACGGCCAATCCCGGGATGATTGCGGCGGCGCGGCGCCTGTTCGAGGCGGGCTTCATCACCCAGGTCGACGGCGGATACCTGACCTCGCTGGGCACCGCAGCGGCCGAGCACGCGCACCTGTTATACGACATGCTCAACGGCGCCGCCGCCGAATAAGCCCCG
>JAOTTY010000167.1 GCA_029864185.1 Gammaproteobacteria bacterium | reverse complement strand
ATCTATCGTGCAATCGATGACCGACTATGCCGGCCGATTCGGTGAGCGCTTTCGCCCGGTGGATGGCTGGTCGTTGTTGAGTGAGTAGCGCCGCCGCTCACTCGGGATAAAGACGCGGCAGGAAGACGGGGGGCACCGGGCGGGGTTTTTCGGCTTGCCGTTCGAGCGCGCTAATCCGGGAAAGCAGGCGGCGCCCCTGCCAGCGGCTGCCGGACGGCGCAAACAGCGCGGCATCGAGCCGCGCCAGCTGCTCAACCAGTTCATCGTCAGCGATTCTTTTTCCGATCTGATGCAGTCCGGTTATGGGCGTCGCCGGCCAGCGCTCCCTGCCCCATTCGACCAACGCGGCGCGCGCCGCCTTCGTGTCATTGGCCAGGCAGGCTCGACGCAGACGGCGCCGGATCCGATGCCGGTGCAGCAACGGCGTCAGCAGCCCCGAGATACGTCGCCGAAGCACGAGACTGGCGGCAAACAGCGCGCCCGATGCGATGAGCGCCAGACCGAGCCAGTGACGACCCTCGTCGCCGGACAGATTCGATAGTGGCCGCGGGTGCAGGTTTTGGGACGCCTGCGGTTCGTCTTCTGGAATCAAAGAGTTGTCCGACACGCTAATCGTCCTGCCGTCGATGCTGGCCAGCCGTTCGTTATCCGAATTGGTGTCCCACCAGGGCAGTTTAAGGTCGGGCAGCTTTATCGTGCCGGGGCGTACCGCGATCACGGCAAAGCGCTGCTCCAGCCTGCCGATCAGCTCGCCGCCTTCGAAGCGGGTGCTGCGCGACTCCCGGTCGGCGTATATCCTCAGGTTATCGCTGTCCAGGGTCAGCAGGTCTGCCGGCAAGGATTCGGCGGGCAATCCATGAGCGACGATCGAAAGCGTCAAGCCCAGCGCCGCCCCCGCCTCCAGTTTATCCGGGTCGCCCCCCCAGTTTTGCGATATTTCGAGCCGCGTGGCGGGCAGCCAGAAGCTGCCGGTGAAGTTTGCCGGCGGATTTCGCACCCTCAGTTTCAGCAGGTTGCTGCTGCGGCTGATTTTCCGGCTGCCGATTGCCGGCGCGCCGCCAACGGATTGCTCGCCATGCCTGATGATGCCGCGGTAGCTGGCAGGCGACAGGATGACTTCACCGGGCTGCCGGGCCAGCAGCGCAAAATCCCTTTGCAGGACCTGGAATTCCTTGCCGTTGCGAAACTCCTCGTAGCTCACCTCGTCACGCCGGCGATAGATTGTCGTTTGATCTGCCGCGGGTTCCGACAGGCTGCCGTAATCGAGGGGTACGTTGTGATAAAGGCGCACGCTAATCCGGGTTTGCTGGCCGACGTAGGGATTGTCGGGGCTGGCCTCGGCTGTGACGAATACCTCGTGACTCGACAGCAGTTCCGCGGGTGGCGGTAGCACCTCCAGCGTCAGCGCGGGCGTTTGCCTGTCGCCGAAGCGAATTTCCGGTACCAGCAACGTGCCGGTTCTGCGCGGCAGAATCTGAATCTTCCATTGCATACGGTGAAAGATCTCGTTCCCCTCCTGCAGCCGGGAAACCCTGGAGCTGACGTCGATGATCTCGAAGTCGGCCTGCAGCACCGAAGTATCCAGGGCATAGAGCGACGGAATATTGTTGTCGTATTCGATCACCAGTTCGGAAATATCGCCCGGATAAACCCTGGCGGGATTCAGGTAAACCGTTTCGGCCAGACAATAGGTCGTCGCTTGCGCCAGTAGCAGCAGCCAACAGGTGACGCACAGTCGGCTACGGCACATTATCTCGATTGCCGCATCTGGCGCTGGTAGTCGCGCTCAAACTTCCTGCGAAACAGCTCGGACGAGGTGGTCGGCAGGGTTTTAACCCAGCGTTCGACCAGCATTTGCGCGCGCGCCTGATCGATGTCATCGCTCAGCGAGAAGCGCTCCTGTTGCTGCTCGCCGCCATCGAACTGCTCGACAGGGTCCACCTGGCCGATTTGCGCCGATGCTCCGAGGCCCGATCCCGCCTGCGGCTCGTCGCCGGGATTATTCAGGTCCTGTCCGACCACACCCGCGCGGCTGTCTGCGCCGTTTTCGTCGAGGGATTCGAGTGCGTCGTCCTGTGCCGTCGACTCGCCGGACTGGTCGGCATCGTTTTGCCGCTGCTCGAGGTATAATTCGAGCAGGCGCTTATTGTACCTGGCCTCGCCGAACCCGGGTTCGAGTTCCAGCGCGTGGGCATAGGCGTCGATCGCCGCGGGGAACTGCTGTTGCATCGCCAGGCTGTTGCCGCGGTTGTAAAACGACCGGGGCGTCTCGATCTGCCGAAACAATTCGAGCGCCTCGGCATATTGGCCTTTGCGATAATAGGCAGATCCTTTCAGCATCGGGTCGCTCGACAGGTCGATACATAATTGCAGATCACCGCGCCGAAAGGCGTCGAACGCGCGCCTTTCCCGATGCTGCCAGAATGTATCCGGTTGTGCCGCGTACACGCCCTCCTGGCCTGGCAGCAGTAGCGCAGCCAGGATTACCCAGAGCAGGTTTCTGCGGAACAGCAGTAACGCAAATGGCAGCGCCAGCCAGACCAGCCAGATGCCCTCGTTGGCGGCGAAGCGTTGCTCGTCTGCAACCGGCTGTTCAGCCTCGACCAGGCTGGCAGCCTTGATTCTCGATTCCAGCATTCCACGATAAAGCCCCGGTCGGGTCAGGGTCACCAGCACGCCCTGACCGGCGTTGGCGATTTGCAAGAGGTCGCCGAAGTGAGTCCTCGCCAGCACGTATCCCCCCTGCTCGTCCCGGATCAGTGCGCCCTTGTCCCCGAGCAGCGGGCCGCCAGCCTGCGTACCTATCGCCATGACGGATACCCGGTGACCACGACCGACGGCGTTCGACGCAGCCTGAACCGCTTTCGAGTTGCGCTCGCTCCCGCTGGTTATGATGACGATTTGTCCACGCCCGGAAATGGAGGCCTTGAGCAAGTCCTGCGCCAGTTCGATGGCGAGATCGATGCGGGTTCCCTGCAGCGGCAACATGCCCGGTTCGAGCACGTCAATAAAGGCGAGCAGCGTATTGACATCCTTCGACAACGGCGCCAGCACGAACGCGGCACCGGAAAACACGACCAGCCCGGTCTCTCCCTCGAAATCGGTTTTGACGATTTCCCTGGCTGCGGCGATCGCCTGCGCAAAACGATTCGGCAGGACGTCTTCGACCAGCATCGCGCGCGATAACTCCAGCGCGACGATGCGGGCATTGGCGGATTCCAGCAGTGGATGCGCCTGCTGGCGCCAGCTGGGACCGGCAGCGGCAAGCGTCGCCAGTGACAACACAATGGTCATCGGCCAGATACGCCAGTTCCGGTTGCGCGCGGTTCCGCCGCGAGGGCGCATATGGTCGAGCAATGGGGGATCGCAAAGCTTGCTCCACATGGAACGGCGCCGGTAACGCCTGGCAAAGCTCCACGCCATCCACCACAAGGGTGGCAGCAGTAACAGCCACAACGGCGACAGGAATTTGAACGCCGCAGACTCCATCAACGGGGCCCCGGCCGGTATGAATTCGGCAGTTTGCCGGCGATCAATGCAGCCAGCACCAGCAAGGCGGTCGACAGCGGCCAGACGAACAGCTCGCTGCGCGGTCGGTGTGATTGATACTTGTGCTCGACGGGTTCGAGCCGGTCCAGGTCCTGGTAAATCTGCTCGAGGCGTTCGGAGCTCGTGGCCCTGAAGTAGCGGCCGCCGGACACGTCGGCGATCCTGCGCAGTACTTTTTCGTTCAGCGCGATTCCGGTCGGCAGGTTCTGCGACCCGTAAATCCGGCCGAGTGATTCCGCGTCGCTGCCGACACCGATGGTATGAATCGTCAATCCCTGCTGCCGCGCCGCGGCTGCCGCGAGCACCGGGTTTTCGAAGCCGGCGGTGTTGCTGCCGTCGGTAATCAATACCAGCACCTTGTGCTCTGCCTGTTGTTCCCGCATCGATCTCAACGCGACGCCGATAGCGTCGCCGATCGCGGTGTGACGCCCTGCCAGCCCGGTACTGACATCCTGCAGCAGTTCCTTCAGCGAATCCAGGTCGAAGGTCAACGGCACGTAGGTATAGGCGTTGGTGCCAAAAAGAATCAGTCCCAACCGGTCGCCGCCGCGCCGATCGATAAATTTTTCGACTACCAGTTTGAGAACGTCGATTCGGCTCGCGGTGCGTGAGTCGATCGTCATGTCGGCTTCGCTCATGCTGCCCGAGATATCGACCGCGAGCATCAGGTCGCGACCGCTGACCGTGCGCGAAATCGGATCGCCAAGCCAGAATGGCCGGCTTGCCGCGATAACCAGCGCGATCCAGAATACCCAGAGGCACAGGCCGGTAAATCGGGAGCCGCCCTGCCGTCGCGATTGGTGGATATCACCGTAACGATCCAGCAGCGGCACCGTAATCGCCAGTTCAGCGCGCTCGGCCGGGGTCATCAGCTTCCGGGCAAGTAACGGTAAAGGCAACAGCAGCAACGCAAACCACCAGTCGAAATCGAGCATTATCCGATGCCTCTTGTTCGCAACCGCGGCCTGATTGCCGTCAGCCAGCGTTCACACAGGGCGAGCAGCTGGTCTGCATCCTCGCGCATCTGCCTCTGGTAGATGGCGTCGGCAAACACCCCGCCAGGACCCCGGCTGAAGCTTGCGTCGCCGATCGTCTCGTCGAGAAAGGCCAGCCACTCCGGGCCGGTTATTGCCTCGAGTCGCCGGTCGGGAAAAGCAAGCAGTGCGACCTGCCTCAACCATCTCGACAGCTCGCGTGCGAGCTGCATCCCGTCCCCGTCGCCTTCGTAGGCCTGCCCGATACGCAACAGATCACGCCTGGCCTGGTTGACCAGATGTTCGGCTCGACGGCGCCGCGTCCACAACCAGAAAATCGAAATCACGGCGGCGACCAGCAGTCCGATCGCAATCTGCCCGGGCGCCAGCAGCCACCAGCCGGGCTCGTCGGGCGCCGCGATATCCTTCAGCTCGAGTAACAATTCTGCGCTGGTCATGGCTCAGGATTTAAGGCTGCTCATAATTTGTCGAGTGATGCCCTGGTTGCAGGAAACGGGTATCAACGGGATATTGAAACTCGAGGTCAGATTTTCGATGCGCAGGCGATGCTGGCGTTGACAGTCCAGCAGCCACTCATCCTGTTTTTTTCCGGTGATGTCGAAACCTAAGCTGTGTCGATCGGTCAACACCTGGTAATGGCCGGCTGGCCAGGCGTTCGCTTCGGTCGTGTCATAAATCCAGAATGCATTGACATCGTTATGCCTGATGAGGGCGGAAAGGATTTCCATGGACTGGTGATCGAGACCGATGAAATCGGAGATCAGTGCGATGATAGAGCCTGGTTTGACGACACGCTGTAATTCCCGCAACAGGAAATTGAGCCGGTTGTCGCGGGATGCGGGCGGCAAGTCGATCCTGCTCGCCTCCGCCAGGTGGTGAAATACGTTGAGTAAGCCGGCCCTGGTCTTTCCGGGCCTGACTTCGTGGTGCGAATCGGGAGCAACGATCAGGCCGCCGACCCGGTCTCCGGCAAAACTCGCAAGCCAGCCTAGATGCGCGGCGGTTTGCGCCGCGGCCCATGATTTGAAACCTTGACGGGTTCCGTAAAACATCGATGCCGATAAATCCACCGCCAACAGGAATCGGCGTTCCTTCTCCTCGGCGAAAATCTTGGTGTGCGCTTCCCCGGTGCGTGCCATGACGCGCCAGTCCATCGTCCTGACATCGTCTCCCGCAACGTAGGCTCGGGTTTCTTCGTACTCCATGCCGCGCCCTCGCGCGCGCGTATCGCGGACGCCGGAGCGGTAGCTCGCGCGACGTCTGATGCCGGCAAGCCTGCTGCCCGCAAGGTGCCCACGCAGCCTGACCAGGTCGTCAACATCGATGCTGATCCCCGGTACCTTGTCAGCCTGCAACGACATGGCTCAACAAACAGGCACTCTTGCGAGCAGGTCGTCGATGACCTGCTCGATCGACAAGCCGTCCGCCTCGGCCTGGTAGGTCAGCAGGATACGGTGCCGCAGGATTTCATGAGCCAGTTTCTGAACGTCCTCGGGGGAGACGTAATCCCGTCCTTCCAGCCACGCGAGCGCGCGCGTGCAACGGTCGAAAGCCAGCGTGGCGCGCGGGCTCGCGCCGTACTGGATGCGACTGGCAAGTTCCGCCGAGTAGGGGTCGGGGTTACGGCTGGCGTCCACCAGTTGTACGATGTATTGCTCCACCGGTTCCGACATATACATATCCAGAATTTCCTGGCGCAGGCCGAAAATGGTTTGCTGCGAGACCGGCAGCGAATCCGGGACCGATAGTTGTTGTTCGGTGAGCTGCGCCTCGCGGCGCACCTGGCGCATGATCTCGACCTCGGACTCGACTCGCGGGTAATCGATCCTCAGCTTGAGCAGGAAGCGGTCCAGTTGCGCCTCCGGCAACGGGTAGGTGCCCTCCTGCTCGATCGGATTCTGGGTTGCCATGACGAAGTAAAGCGCCGGCAGCGGATAAGTGTTTTTACCGACGGTTATCTGCCTTTCCTCCATCGATTCCAGCAGCGCCGACTGCACCTTCGCGGGTGCCCTGTTGATTTCGTCGGCGACGATAACGTGATGAAACAGCGGACCCTGTTGGAAAACGAAACTGCTGTCCTGCGGCCGGTAAACGTCGGTGCCGGTAAGATCGGCCGGCAGCAGGTCGGGTGTGAACTGTATACGCTGGAAATCGCCCTCGATGCCGCTGGCCAGCGTCTTGACGGCGCGCGTCTTGGCGAGGCCGGGGGGGCCCTCGACCAGGATGTGGCCATCGGCCAGCAACGCCACCAGCATTCTCGACACCAGTCTCTGCTGCCCAAGGATACGCGAGTTCATGAACTCGCGTAATGATTCGAACTGCTGTCGCGCAGTGTATGTTTCTGTTTCAGGCATGGGCCGGTGTTTGTTCGGAGACTGACAAAATCGGTTGCTTCGCTAGAGCCGGTGTTTAGATTTCAACCAGAATAAACACCCTGATCGGTAATTGCCAGCCCGTGTTTGTCAGCTCAATCCGAACAGCCGGTTCGCATTGTCGAAGCTGGCGCGCGCGATCCTGTCGACAGATTCGCCGCGAATTTCGGCCAGTTTCTCGGCGACCAGCCCGACACGGCCGGGATAATTGGGTTTGCCGCGAAACGGCGCCGGTGACAGCCATGGCGCATCGGTCTCGATCAGCAAACGCTCTAGCGGAATTTGCCGTGCCACGTCGCGAACGTTCTGCGCCTGGTGAAAGGTAACGATTCCGGAGATCGATATGTAAAAGTTCATCTCGATTGCCGCGCGCGCCATTTCCCAGCTCTCGGTGAAGCAATGCAGCACCCCCCCGACATCCTGCGCCCTGTGTAGGCGCAGCAGCTCGAGCGTATCGTCACGTGCATCGCGGGTGTGGATGACTAGCGGCAAACCGCATTCGCGCGCGGCCTCGATATGAGTGACGAAGCGGTTGCGTTGCCACTGCAGATCTCCGCCTTGATGAAAATAATCGAGCCCGGTCTCACCGATGGCGACAACCTTTTCGTGTTCGGCCAGGCGACAAAGCCTGTCGATGTCCGGTTCCTCGATATCCCGGTAGTCCGGGTGGACCCCGGCGGTGCAGAAGACCTGCGGGTATCTCCCGATTCGCCGATACATTTCGTCGAAGGATTCCAGCGTAACGCCGATACAAATCATGCGGGTCACACGATCCGCCTCGATGGTGGCCATCAAATTATCAAAATCGTTGTCGTAGTCCTCGAGGTCAATCCTGTCGAGGTGGCAATGCGAATCGAAAAACACCGATATACTCTTTTATTGAATTGAACCGCATGATTGACGCAGCTGCCGCCCTGTTCGTCTGATGAAGCCGGTTCTATACAACTCGGCTTCACTTCATTTCCCTGCGCCCTCGCAGTCCCCGCGAGAACCGGGAACTACATGGTGTGGGTTGGGCGATCCGCCTGCAGCGCCCCGGCGAGAAAACCTTCGATCTTGTTGCGCGTGGTGCCGTTGTCCTGGGTGCTGAACTGCACCCCTATGCCTGCCGCCTTGTTGCTTTGCGCACCCTGTGGCGTCACCCAGATTATCTTGCCCGCGACCGGCAGACGCTCCTTGTCATCCATCAGGCTTAACAGCATGAAAACCTCGTCACCTAGCGAGTACTGCTTGTTGGTCGGAATGAATAGCCCGCCATTCTTGACGTAAGGCATATAGGCCGCATAGAGCGCGCTCTTGTCCTTGATGTTGAGTGAAAGTATGCCCTGGCTGCCGGGTGCTCCCATCAGATCGATCTCCGCGTAAGTATTTGTTTTAAGGATATTAGCACGTCTTCGAGCTGAAGTTGTAAATCGAGATTGTTTTCCTCCACGCGTAGTTGATTTTGTGCACGTTGTCTCAAATCCAGCAACCGCTGCGCGCGCTGCCGGTTGGCTTCCGGCAGCGGATTGGCCCCGGAATCGACGCCACTGCTCTGGTAGCAATAGGCGTTAAGGGTCAGATCGACGAGGCGGCGCAGCATCGGTATTTCTGTCGCCACCAGTTCCCGACAAAGGCTGGAAACGCCCAGCTCGCCGCGTAAAAATTGGCCAAAGCGCGCCTTGAAGCTCGTCACCAGCGCGGCATAGTCATTTCGTTGCAGGTGCAGCGCCAGTACCGGATCGCCACCGCCGAATTCGAGATAGCTGGCGGCATCCTGTGGCGAAAGGCCCTGTTGTCGCAGCCAGTCTAGTGCCTGCGCCCTGTTCGGCAGGTTGATCGTCCATAGCTGGCAGCGGCTGCGCAGCGTAATCGGTATGCGTCCGCGGTTATGGGTCAACAACAGCAGCAGCACCGCTGCCGCTGGCTCTTCCAGTGTTTTCAGCAGCGCATTGGCGCCCGCCGTGCTCATCGCTTCGGCCGGGTAAATCGCGGCGATCTTGAGCCGATCGTATTGATGCGTCAGAGAAACTTCGTGTTTTAGATCACGAATTTGCTCTATCTTTATGTTTTTACTTATCTTTTTGCTTTTCTCATCCTGCTCCAGTGTGACCAGCCTGAAATCGGAATAGGTACCCGCCAGCATCATTCTACAGGCTTCGCAGTTAGCGCAGGCCGACAGGTCGTCGGGATCGTCGCATAACAGCAACAGCGACAGATACCGGGCGAAGCCGCTGATATCCTGCTCGCTCGCGCTTTCGATCATTACCGCGTGCGGCAGTTGTCGCTGACGCTTGAGTTTCAGCGCCCGTCGTAGAATATTCTCCTGCCAGGGCAGATAGCGAGGACTGGTTCCATCCATCAGCTAATCTCGCGCGCGGGCAGCAGTGCGAGGCCGAAGCGCTTATTGACGGCGTCGACGATGTCCTCGCTGACCTGGTCCATCGATTGATCGGCATCGATTACGACGTATTGTCCGCTATCGCTGGCGGCTATCTGCAGGAAGGCATCACGTACCCTGGCATGGTAATGCTGGCCTTTTTTCTCGAAGCGATTCTCGCTACCGCCCCGCTTATCCGCTCGCTGCAGCGCTATCGACTCGGGAATATCCAGAATTATGACCAGCGCCGGGCGGAACTCGCCGAGCGCTATGCGGTGTACCTGCTCTACCGTGTCCAGACCGAGGTTGCCGGCAATGCCCTGAAACGCGCGGCTCGAATCGGCGAAGCGGTCGCTGATAACCCAGTCACCCGACTCCAGCGCCGGCCACACGGTATCGCGCAAATGCGCTCGGCGCGCCGCGTACATCAGCAGCAGTTCGGTCATGCTGTCCCACTTATCCGGCTCGCCGGTTACCAGCAACTTGCGGATATCTTCCGCCGCCGGTGACCCGCCGGGTTCGCGGGTCAGAATTGCCGACTGGCCCGCATCGCTAAGCGACTGCAGCAGTCTGCGGGTCTGTACGCCCTTGCCCGAACCATCGACGCCATCGATGACTATCATTTTGTTTTGCTGGGCTAGTCTCATG
>JAOTTY010000413.1 GCA_029864185.1 Gammaproteobacteria bacterium | reverse complement strand
GAATGCCTTGCCCAGGCTCTCGAAATACGGCGTGCCGGGGAACGGTTCCTCGATGATCGCCTTGCCGTCCTCTACCACCACCGAGAGACCCGCATCCTTGAGCCGGGTCTCGGCGTCGGCCGCCTGCGCCAGCGGCACCAGGATCGTGGTTTTGGCAATATCACCGGTATCGAAGTCGGGCCCGCTGACCACGAGCATCAGCTCTCCGCTGGCGGGGACCTCGTCGATGACCTGGAAAATCTCGCTGGGATCGTGAATATCGTAGGGCGGCGACACCATGTCCAGCCAGAAACCGGGGCGAAACAGCGTAAACGCGACCAGCAGCAGCACCGCAGACTCCCAGATCCGGTTGCGCACGAACAGGTGGCCCTGCGTCGCCGACGCAAACAGCATCATCGCGATGACCGCTACGCCGAACACGAAAAATGCCTTCTGCACCGACACGTCGATCAGCAGCAGCTCGGTATTGAAGATAAACAGGAACGGCAACAACGCGGTGCGGATATCGTAGGCGAAACCCTGGATACCGGTCTTGATCGGATCACCGCCCGAAATCGCGGCGGCGGCGAAAGCCGCCAGTCCGACCGGCGGCGTGTCATCGGCGAGAATGCCGAAATAAAACACGAACAGGTGCACCGCGATCAGCGGCACGATCAGCCCGCTCTGCGCGCCGAGCGTGATAATAACCGGAGCCATCAGCGACGACACGACGATATAGTTGGCCGTGGTCGGCAGGCCCATGCCGAGAATCAGGCTCATCAGCGCCACCAGAATCAACATGAAGATCAGGCTGCCGCCGGACAGGAATTCGACAAATTCGCCGACTACCTGGTGCGCGCCGGTCAGCGATATGGTGCCGACGATGATGCCGGCGGCGCCGGTGGCCACCGCGATGCTGATCATGTTGCGGGAGCCGGCAATCATGCCCTCGATCCAGTGACCCAGTCCAACCCTGAAAGCGGCGCCATAGTTGCCGGCGCCGCGAAAGAACGCCTTGAGCGGATCCTGCGTCAGTACCACCACGATCATCGCGACCGTGGCCCACAGCGCCGACAGCGCCGGGGACAGCCGCTCGATGATGATGCACCAGATCAGGATAACGATCGGCAGGATAAAGTAGAGGCCGGTAACCGCGACGGTCCCCGCGTGGGGTAGCTCGAGGATGGGCGCGTCCGGCGGGTCGACCTTGAGGTCCGGTTGTCTCGATGCCAGCCATACCAGGTACAGGTACGCCGTGGCGCATCCAATGGCGACAATGGCGAAAGCAAAATCGGGGATGGCCTGCTTCACCCAGCCCAGCCCGTAATATACCAGAATCCCGAGAATGCTGATCCCGATAAAACCGCTCAGGAATCCGATCATCTTGCTGGCAAACGATTTCGTCGACGGCAGCTTGGGCAAGCCCTTCAAATTCATTTTCAGCGCTTCGAGATGCACGATATAAACCAGCGCGATGTAGGACACCAGCGCCGGCACCAGCGCGTGCTTTAGAATATCGGTATAACTGATGCCCGTGAATTCAGCGATCAGAAACGCGGCGGCACCCATGACCGGCGGTGTCAGCTGCCCGTTGGTCGAAGACGCAACCTCGACCGCGCCCGCTTTTTCGGGACTGAACCCGGTGCGCTTCATCAACGGGATGGTAAAGGTACCGGTGGTCACGACGTTGGCGATCGAGGATCCCGAGTACAGGCCGCTCAACGCGGACGCTACCACCGCGGCCTTGGCGGGCCCGCCGCGCAGGTGCCCCAGCAACGCGAACGCGATCTTGATGAAGTAGTTACCGGCGCCGGCTTTTTCCAGGATCGAGCCGAACAGCACGAACAGGAATATCAACGAGGCCGAAACACCCAGCGCGACGCCGAATACGCCTTCGTTCTGCATCCAGAAGTGCCACATGGCCTTGCCGTAGGAAGCGCCTTTCCACTGGATCGCCTCGGGGAGGTTCGGAGAATTTCCGAAAAACACGTAGGCGACGAACACGCTCGCGACGATCAGCAACGGCAGGCCGAGCGCCCGGTAAACGGTAATGCCAAGAATTATCATGCCGACAGTAGAAGCGATCAGGTCTCCCTGGGTCGGCAGGCCCGCGCGCACCGCGATTTCGTTGCGCAGCACGACGATGTAAAGACAACAGGCAACACCGGTTGCCGCCAGCACCCAGTCGTACCAGGGTATCGATGTTTTGGAACTTTTCTTGAACAGGGGAAATGCCAGCGCCGCCAGAAACAGGCCGAAGGCCAGGTGAATCAGGCGCGCGTTGGAATTGGTGACCACCAGGCTAAAACCGGTGACGTCACTGAGCCAGAACGGCAGGTTGGACGCGATGTAGAGCTGGAACAGCGCCCAGATGAAAGCGGTCGCGGCGATAAATTTCGCCTCCCAGCCGATCGGCGCCCTGGCGCCGGTATCGACCGACGCGACTATCTCGTCCTGCAAACTCTGGCCTTCTTTCTGGTCCACCATCGGAACCTCCCCCTCGATATTATTATGGGTAA
>JAOTTY010000412.1 GCA_029864185.1 Gammaproteobacteria bacterium | reverse complement strand
AATATCCTGCATGGCATAACCCGCCAGCGGGCCCTGGTCCAGCACCTGCCGCACTCCTTTCTCTACTGCAGGAATGAACTGGGACGGTATCGCGCCGCCCGCGACCTGGTTGACAAATTCGAATCCCGCCCCACGGCGCAAGGGCTCAATTTTCAGAGACACCTCACCAAACTGGCCTGCACCGCCGGTCTGCTTCTTATGACGATGGTGACCCTCGGCGGACCTGGTGACAGTCTCCCTGTAGGCAATGCCTGGAGGATGCGTTTCCACTTCGACGTTGTACTGATCCCTCATTTTCGCCAGTAAAATCCGCAGGTGTAATTCGCCAATGCCATTGAGCACGGTTTCGTTTAGCGCTGCCCGATGTTCCACCCTGAGGCTGGGGTCTTCGGCCTCGAGCTTGTGCAGTGCGGTTGATAACTTCTGCTCGTCTCCATGTCTTATGGGCCTGATGGCGAGGCCGTGCATCGGAAGCGGCAGCACGAACGGTCGCAGGTGATGATGATCCTCGTCGTGGGAATCGTGCAATACGTCATCGAAGGCAACCTCTTCGATCTTGGATACCGCGCAGATATCGCCCGGAATCGCCGAATTCACCGCGGTTTGCTGTTTCCCCTGGACCTTGTAAAGATGCGCCACCTTGAAGTTTCGGGAACTGCCGATAAAGAGCTGCATACCAGTTCGCACCGTACCCTGATAAATACGGAAAATACACAGGCGACCAACATAGGGGTCAATGACCACTTTGAACACATGGGCGAGGACGTGTTTGTCCGGATCGGCGGTGACCTCGACAGGTTCCACCGCATCGCCCTCGCCCTTGAGAAACTGCGGCGGGTTGCGCTCGAGTGGGTTCGGCATAAGCCGTTCAAAAACGTCCAGCAGTTGAGGAATCCCCGCGCCTGTGCGCGCCGAGATGAAACACACCGGTACCAGGTGGCCTTCGCGCAGTGCCTGTTCAAAGGGGTCGTGCAGTTGCTCCGGGCTTAGTTCTTCGCCCTGCTCCAGATAGAGGGACATGAGTTCTTCATCGATCTCGACCACCTGATCCACGATGGCGGTATGCGCCGCTTCAACAGAGGAGAATGCGGTCTCGGTATTGCCATGCTCAAAATAGCAGTCCACCACGGATGAACAGTCCGCGGACGGCAAATTGAGCGGCAAACACTCCACGCCAAAGGCTTCCTGAATTTGCATCAGCAAACCGGGCATATTCGATTCGGGCGCATCGATCTTGTTGATGATTATCATCCGACTGAGGCCACGTTCTATAGCGATTTCCATCATCTGCCGTGGGATCGCTTCAATGCCGGTCTGGGCATTGATCACTATCGCAATGCTGTCCACTGCCGCCAGGGCGCTGATGGAGCGGCACACAAAATCCGGGTATCCCGGCGTATCTAACAGATTGACGTGGATTCCACTGTGATCGAAATGGCAGACGCTCGTATCCAGGGAATGCTTAAGTTCTTTCTCTTGCGGCTCGAAATCGCTCACGGTATTGCCGCGCTCTATTGTCCCGGGATTCGCAATCATGCCGGATTGGTGCAGTAAGGCTTCGGTGATTGAGGTCTTGCCACTGCCGGCATGGCCCACCAGTGCAATATTACGAATGTTCTCGGTTGAGTGTCTGGGCATTAGAATCTACTTATGGCTGGACGAGTCAGTCAATCCAGTGGAAGTATACCTAATTTTAATCTGCAAACTCATTGCATGGTCATTTCAGAGGCTATTATTCATGTCCTGCCTCCCTGACTCGGGTCTGTCGAGACTCTGAAATGGCCTGGTGTCACCCGTATTTCACAGGATTCGGGATTCTGTCAACAAAAAAACTGGATCCCGGAAAGCGGTTTCAGGTGCTCCCATATGGCCGAAGATTGCCAACTACCAGGCATTGTGAGGACCCCCTTTGGAGAAAGCAGACGCTCAAAATCCAATATTCAGCGGTTATTTGCGACCCACAGGAGACGCTCAGGCCAACCATGGCTGAGCCGCGCAGGACGTACAATACAATCTCTCCAGGCGCGCCATCTTTAAATCCCTGAAGGTCAGCGACTTATGAGATTTTTTATGCGTGCTTAACCGGCGGTCCCATTTCGGCACTTTCCTTTATACACCGCGATTAATAATTGTATATGTGCTACACTTTGCGTTCTTGTCTTTACTTTCTACGTTTGTCTACTCAGCGTAGCATCAAGCACATATTTTTTATCGTCGCCACCTAAATCCTGGCCTCGCGTTTCTCGCAACGTAACATTGTTCGTCCACATCCTGTAATTGTTACACCTTTACGCTGCGCTGTTGTTGCCTGCTGATTTTAGCGCTATACCGGCAAAATTCTCTATCTACTTGATATCCCCTAAGATTATCAAGTATCACTTTATGGATCACTATGACTACAGGCAACACCGAACTTCGAGAGCTACAACCAACCATTCTTTCCTTTGTAAAGGATCTCCCCAATCTATGTTCACTTGCGGGATTAGCCTGCACTATTTT
>JAOTTY010000166.1 GCA_029864185.1 Gammaproteobacteria bacterium | reverse complement strand
CAGCGGTGGATTAGCGCGGCGTTGCCCGATCG
The DNA here is from genome assembly GCA_029864185.1 of Gammaproteobacteria bacterium. Classification (GTDB taxonomy): domain Bacteria; phylum Pseudomonadota; class Gammaproteobacteria. The sequence continues at coordinate 9,999 of JAOTTY010000166.1, read as the reverse complement.
TATTGCCGCCAGCATCCGCCGTCACCGGCTCGAAGACGAGGACTGGGAACAGTCCTACCAACGGCATTTCAAGCCCTTACGGTGCGCCCCGGGCCTGTGGATCGTGCCCAGCTGGGCCGAGCCACCCGATCCAGGCGCCACCGTAATCAACCTGGACCCGGGGCTGGCCTTCGGTACCGGCAGCCACCCCACCACCGCGCTGTGTCTCGCCTGGCTGGCGGCGCATGATGTTTCCGGCCTGCGCGTCATCGACTACGGCTGTGGTTCGGGTATTCTTGCCATCGCCGCCTGCAAGCTCGGTGCGCCCGAGGTGGTCGCGGTCGATATCGACGCGCAGGCATTAAGCGCCTGCGCAGCGAATTTCGACATCAACGGCATCGATGCAGGCCGAGTCAGGATCTGCCTGCCGGAAGCCATGGAGCAGCGCCCGGCAGACCTGGTGATAGCCAACATACTCGCGGGGCCACTGCTCGAGCTCGCGCCTCGCCTTGCGGGGCTGGTTAAAGCCGGGGGACGAATTTTGCTTTCGGGGATACTCAATTCGCAGCTCGACGATATACTATCGGGCTACCGGCCCTACTTCGATCTCGACCCGGCCAGAAGCCGGGAAGACTGGGCATGCATCTGCGGAAAGCGGATCTGACAGGCGTTAAATGTACAAGAGCACACATCTCGGCGAAGTAATGGAAACCTCATGCGACCAGTGCAAGAGCCGGTTTCGTCTGACCGAAAAGCAGCTCAGGCAGGCTTACGGCAAGGTTCGATGCGGACAGTGCGGTTGCGTCTTCAACGCGCTGCAAGCTTTGAAGAACTACGAGGGAGAACTACCGCCCGGGTATCTCGAACGGCTGCAGGAAGAAATATACCCGGATGATAAAACCATGCCGATTATCGGCATCGAACCGGATCACCTGGCAACCGCCGACCGCGCGGAGCTCAGTCTGCACGAGGCGATGTACGGCTCCGAGCGTCGATCTGTCCTCTCGCTCGGCCCGTGGGGCTGGTTTATCGGGATTCTGTTGCTGGTCGCGGTCGGTATCGCCCAGGCGGTTTATTACCAGCGTTACCAGCTCGTAGAAGACCCGCGTTACCAGCAGCAGGTCATGAACCTGTGCCAGGTCCTGCCCTGCGCCGAAACCGAATTTTCCAGCATCGAGCAAATCAGGTTGCTGGAGCGTAATGTCTTCACGCACCCGGTCGCGTCCAATGCGCTAATGATAACGGGATCCTTCATGAACGAAGCACCGTTTGCGCAAAAATTGCCCGACATGCTGATCAGCCTGTTCGACGTGCAGGGTAAACTGATCGCGAATCGGCTGTTTACGCCGCCGGAATACCTGCTGGACGACAGGAATCGGGGCGTCATCAAGCCCACATCGACGATCCAGTTTCGCCTCGAAATCGTTGATCCGGGAACCGACGCGCTGACTTACGAATTCGAATTCTTCTAGGCCTGTGATGACGATAAGCTGGCCTAATACTGGCATCGAATTTTACTGCTATCCGACCTTTCCCCGTCGGGGTATATTGCTTCGCCTGTTCGCGGGCCCGCGGTGCCGGTCACAACCAGGAATCCGATAATATTCAACCGTTAAATATCCAGTACCAGCTAAACAGGTTCCTGCCGTTTCTGCGCTGGGGCAGAAACATGACGCGCAGCAGCGCACGCGCCGACGCCATCGCCGGATTGACCGGCGCCGCAATCGTATTGCCGCAGGGCGTCGCCTTCGCCGCGATTGCGGGTATGCCCCCAGAGTACGGGCTCTATACCAGCATGGTGCCTGCGATTATTGCGGCCCTGTTCGGTTCGTCCTGGCACCTCGTGTCGGGACCGACGACGGCGGCGTCGATCATCATGCTGGCGTCGCTGAGCGACTTCGCCACACCCGGCAGCGAGGAATACGTTGCGCTCGCAATCACCCTCGCCTTCATGGTGGGGGCGCTGCAGCTGGCGATGGGTATGGTGCGCCTCGGCGCGCTGGTCAACTTTATCTCGCATTCTGTCGTCGTCGGCTTTACCGCCGGTGCCGCCTGCCTGATCGCGGCCAAACAGGCCCGGGAGTTTCTCGGTATCGATATCCCCGATGGCGCCCACCTGCTGGCGACGCTGCAGTTCCTGTGGGATAACTGGCAAGATTTACATCCGTTGGTAAGCCTGGTCGCGCTAATCACGCTGTTGAGCGGCATCCTCGCGCAGCGCCGGCTCGGCGGCATGAGTATGATCGCGGCCCTGATTGCCGGCAGTATCGCCGCCGCCCTGTTCAACCTCGCCTTTGGCGAGACAACCTCTGGGATCCGGATGGTCGGCGCGCTGCCCCAGCAGTTGCCGCCGCTGTCGATGCCGCAGTTCTCGCTGGACGTCTTTCGGCAGCTATCGCCGCTCGCCCTGGCGATGACCCTGTTCGCGCTGACCGAGGCGGTTTCGATCGCGCGCTCGATCTCGCTGAAATCGGGGCAGCCCATAGACGGCAACCAGGAGTTCATCGGTCAGGGCCTGTCCAACATCCTCGGCAGCTTCTTTTCCGCATACGTGGCAACCGGCTCGTTCAACCGCAGCGGCGCCAATTACGACGCCGGCGCGCGCACCCCGCTGGCGGCGGCGCTGGCAGGCGTGATTCTGGTGGTTCTGGTATTGCTGGTGGCGCCGCTGACGTCCTACCTGCCGAAGGCGGCCGTTGCGGGGCTACTGTTCCTGGTCGCCTGGCGGCTGATCAATTTCACGCAGATACGGAAAATACTGCGCGCCGACGACAAGGAGGCGGTGATTCTCAGCATCGTCTTTTTCGGCACCGTATTTTTCTCGATCGAGTTCGCAATACTCGCCGGCGTCATCCTGTCACTGATGATTTTCCTGCGCAAGACCTCGCGCCCCAGGCTGTCACCCCGGGTTCCCGACCCCGCATCGAGGACGCGCAAGTTCATCTACGGACAGTTTTTGCCCGAGTGCCCGCAGCTCAAGATGCTGCGTCTCGACGACTCGCTGTACTTCGGTTCGGTGGCCCATGTCGGGGAATTATTGCGTCGTTACCGAGAACATTACCCGGATCAGAAACATTTACTGCTGCTCACCAAGGGGATCGCCACGGTCGACGTTGCAGGCGCCGAGCTACTGGTTAGCGAGGCCGAGGAAAGGCGGGCTATCGGCGGGGATATGTACATGTACCGTCTCAGGGATACCGCATCAAAAGTGTTCGATCGTGGCGGTTATGCCGAAGAAATCGGCGAGGCCAATATATTCGATACCAAGGAAGAAGCCATCGCGACAATTTTCGATCGACTGGACAAGAATATTTGCGCCGTCTGCGAACACCGAATCTTCGTCGAATGCAAGACCATCGAACAACCAAAGAAGAAAACCGGGGATTAACACGATGTCATTCGCCATCGGACCCTATGATTTCGATAATCGACTGGTGCTGGCCCCGATGGCCGGCGTCACCGACCGCCCTTTTCGTCAACTGTGCCGTCGCCTCGGCGCCGGGATGACGGTGTCCGAAATGATCACCAGCCGCCCCGACCTGCGCGATAGCCGAAAAACCAGGTTGCGCATGAATCATGACGGCGAACCCGGTCCCATAATAGTTCAAATCGCCGGCGGCATTCCTGCGATGATGGCCGATGCCGCCAGGTTCAATGTCGAACAAGGGGCCCAGATTATCGACATCAACATGGGGTGCCCGGCAAAAAAAGTCTGCCGGGTCGACGCCGGTTCGGCGCTGCTGCGGGACAGCAGGCTGGTCGAATCGATACTGCGCGCGGTGGTTGACGCCGTGCCGGTGCCGGTAACGCTGAAAATCCGCACAGGCTGGGCACGCGGCAAGCGTAACGCGCTCGAGATCGCCCGCATCGCCGAGGATTGCGGTATCCAGGCACTTACCATCCACGGCCGCACCCGGGAAGATCGTTTTCAGGGGACGGCAGAGTACGAAACCATCCGCCGGGTAAAACAGATGGTGCGCATTCCGGTGATAGCCAATGGCGACATCGATTCCGCAAAAAAGGCAAAAATGGTCATGGACTTCACGGCTGCTGATGCTATTATGGTTGGCCGTATTGCGCAGCAACGGCCGTGGATTTTTCGCCAGATTGAACACTATCTGAGCACCGGAGAAGAACAGGAAGAACCCCCGGCCGAACAAAAACAAACATGGCTTGTCAGCCATCTAAAAAGTCTATATGCGTTCTACGGGGAGCATCAGGGGGTGCGGATTGCGCGTAAGCATATCAACTGGCAGCTTGGCCACAACGACAATTATTACGTCGTCAAGCCTGCACTAATGCAGGCGCGATCGGCAGCGCAACAGCTGCAGACGATAGAGGCTTACTTCGACAATCGCTACCTCAAGAGCTATGGCAGGGCATCCTGAAGAATGCCTGCGGCGCAACCTGGTTAGCGAGTGTGGTAAAAAAGAAGAATACAAGTTTATTGCAGCAGTCCGTGGAGCAAGCTATTCGCAAGTACCTGGAAGATCTTGACGGAGAATTGCCCTGCAACCTGTTTGATACGGTCATTTCCGAGATCGAACAGCCCATGCTGAAAACGGTACTGCGACACTGCGACAATAATCAGTCGAAAACGGCGTCCTGCCTCGGGATCAACCGCGGCACCCTGCGCAAGAAACTTAAGCAATACCATATCGAACATTAATACCGAGCGAATTTCCATCGGGTATAATAGCGCCCTCATCAACACCGGACCGGATCCCATATGCCCCAAGCTATTCGCCGCGCGCTGATCAGCGTTTCAGACAAAACCGGCATCGTCGAACTGGCTCAAAGACTCAACGACAGGGGAATCGAGCTGCTTTCCACCGGCGGCACAGCGAAGCTGCTGGCCGAACGGGGAATCCCGGTCACCGAGATATCCGATTACACCGAGTTCCCGGAAATGATGGCGGGTCGCGTGAAGACCCTGCACCCCAGGGTTCATGGCGGCATTCTCGGACGACGCGGCATCGACGACGAAGTCATGCAACAACACGGCATCGCGCCAATAGATCTCGTCATTATCAACCTTTATCCGTTTCAGCAGACGGTCGCCAACCCGGACTGCAGTCTCGAGGACGCGATCGAAAATATCGATATCGGTGGGCCCGCGATGGTGCGTGCCGCGGCCAAGAATCATGCCCATGTCACCGTTGTGGTGGATCCTTCCGACTACCATTTTTTGCTGGAGCAAATCGAGGTCGATGGCGCGACCAGCGACTCGGCCCGGTTTTCGCTGGCGATCAAGGCTTACGAGCACACGGCGCAATACGACGGCGCCATCGCCAACTATTTCGGACGGCTGGTACAGGAAAACGGGGACCAGGCCTTCCCGCGCACTCTGAACCTGCAATACCGCCACGCACAGACGATGCGCTACGGCGAGAATCCCCACCAGGCGGCGGCATTTTATACCGCCGACGGAAATCGCGAGGCCAGCGTTGCCACCGCCAGCCAACTTCAGGGCAAGGCGTTGTCATTCAACAATATCGCCGACACCGACGCCGCGCTGGAATGCGTCAAGCAGTTCGAGCCGCCCTGCTGCGTTATCGTCAAGCATGCCAATCCTTGCGGCGTTGCGCTGGCAGACAATATACGGGATGCCTATCAGCGCGCGTTCAGCACCGATACCGAATCCGCGTTCGGCGGCATTATTGCATTCAACCGCCCACTCGACGCCGAAACCGCCAGGGCCATCGTCGAGCAGCAGTTCGTCGAAGTGATTATCGCCCCCGAGGTCGACGACGCCGCCTCCGCCGTGATCGCAGCCAGGGAAAACGTACGCCTGTTGCGCTGCGGCAAATGGGACCACTTCGAGACCCGACTCGACTACAAGCACGTCAACGGCGGGTTGCTGGTCCAGGATGCCGACCAGTCGCTGTATAAACAGCTCGACGTGGTCAGCGAAGTCAAACCCGACGAGCGGCAGATGCGGGATATGGTATTCGCCTGGCAGGTAGCGAAATTCGTCAAGTCGAACGCGATCGTATACGCGCGGGACAGCATGACGATCGGCGTCGGCGCCGGACAGATGTCGCGCATCAACAGCGCGCGCATCGCCGCGATCAAGGCCGAGCAGGCCGGGCTCGAGGTAACGGGATCGGTCATGGCTTCGGACGCTTTCTTCCCGTTTCGCGACGGCATCGATGCCGCCCACGAAGTGGGAATCCGCGCGGTAATCCAGCCCGGGGGATCGATGCGCGACGACGAAGTGATCGCGGCGGCCAACGAACACGGGATGGCCATGGTATTTACCGGGATGCGGCATTTTAGACATTAGCGGCAACGAGATGAGTCGATGAAGCTGTTAATCGTTGGCGGCGGCGGCAGGGAACACGCGCTGGCATGGAAGTCGGCCCAGTCCGGCATGGTGGACCTGGTTTACGTTGCTCCCGGAAATGCCGGCACCGAACTCGAGCAAGGCATTGAAAACCTGGCCATCGATGCCGAGGACATCGACGCCCTGCTCGAGTTTGCCCGGGTCAATCAAATAGGACTCACTATCGTCGGTCCCGAAGCGCCCCTGGTGGCCGGCATCGTCGACCGCTTCGAGGCGGCCGGCCTGAAAATTTTCGGACCCAGCGCCGCTGCCGCCCAGCTCGAGGGTTCCAAGACCTTTACCAAGGACTTTCTCGCCCGTCATCAGATACCGAGCGCCGCTTACCAGAGCTTTACCAGTGTCGATGCGGCCTGTGATTATGTCGCTCAACAGGGGACACCCATCGTGGTCAAGGCCGACGGACTCGCCGCCGGCAAGGGCGTCATCATTGCGCATAGCCAGGACGAAGCGAAGCAGGCCATTAAAGACATGCTGGCCGGCAACCGTTTCGGCGAAGCGGGCCATCGCGTTGTCATCGAGGAATTCCTCGACGGCGAAGAAGCCAGCTACATCTGCATCGTCGATGGCGAACAGATACTGCCGATGGCCAGTTCGCAGGATCACAAGGCGCGCGATAACGGCGATCTCGGGCCCAACACCGGCGGTATGGGCGCCTATTCCCCGGCGCCTGTACTCGGCGAGGAGGTCGAGGCACAGGTAATGCGTGATATCATCCAGCCCACGGTGCGAGGCATGAATGCCGAGGGTAATCGCTACCGCGGTTTCTTATACGCGGGGCTGATGATTGGCGCGGATGGTAAGGCCCGTGTACTGGAATACAACTGCCGTTTTGGCGATCCCGAAACCCAGCCCATTATGATGCGGCTGCAGTCGGACCTGGTCGAACTTTGCCTGGCCGCCTGCGACGGGGAACTCGAGGGGAAATCCGCCCAATGGGACGATCGTGCCAGCCTCGGCGTCGTAATGGCCGCCAGGGGCTACCCGGATAGCTACGCCAGGGGCGAACCGATCGAGAATATACCGCCCGAATCAGCAACCGGCAAAGTCTTTCATGCCGGCACCCGGCTGGACGCCGGCGGTCGAATCCTGTCGAACGGTGGCCGCGTCCTGTGCGTCGTCGGCCTCGGCGACGACATCGCGGCGGCGCAGCGACAGGCCTACGAAATCGTCGCAAAAATCCACTGGGAATCGGCTTATTTCCGTACCGATATCGGCTTCAAGGCTCTCTGATTGCAGCTACGCCGCGGCAGGCTGGTGAAGTGGTTTATGAACTTGGTCGCGTAAGGTATTGAACATCAACAAAAAAAAATCACGTCCCTGTGAAATCGACACAACCACTACATATTGTATGTGTAAATTATAAATATAACAAGATATTGTGCTTTTTAAATAAGTGGCTATACTACGCGGAACCAGCCGAGGGATAACCGATAATGAAATGCCCCAACTGCCGTTCCAAGATGTTCGTAACGGATGAAACCGCCAATTCCCGCAGCCACGTCACCTTTTATCGCTGCAGCTTATGCGTCAGCGAGCATGTGTCGTCGGAACCCATACCCGAAATAATCGGCTACCAGTCGAGCGCCTACCCGGATAGTCGCGACACGGATACCAATCGTAACCTGATGTTCTGAACGGCATCGCCGCGCATAGCCACGGATACGGTTACGTCGGATCCAGCTCGTGTAGGGGTAAATGCCCGGCCGACGTAAAAATGTCCCGGCAGCGGCGCTGCGCCCGCGTTTGCTGAAAAGACGGAATTAGCGGCCGGCAGCGCGAGTGCCGGCATACGGCACCAGGCTTTTGCCCGTCGCCCGAATCGATTACACCGCCTGGAATATCAGACTCACCCGCAACCCGCCCGAATCCGCCCTCGAAAACGCCAGCTCGATGTTGTAGGACTGTACGATATCGGCAACCACCGCAAGCCCTATCCCCTGACCTTCGGTGGCCTCGTCCAGTCGCGTTCCGCGATTCAGAATCTGCTCGATTTCGCTATCTGCGAGACCGTCGCCGTCATCGTCGATGACCAGCGAAGTCGTTTTATCGTCGAGCATCCTGCCGGCGATGTTTATACACCGCCTGCCGTACTTGAACGCATTGTCGAGTAAATTTCCGACGATCTCGAGACAATCCCCTTCATCCATGCGCAGCAGCATGCGCGGCGGCAGTTCGCGCACCACCTTGACCGCTTTTTCCTGGTAAACCTTCTCCAGCGCCGAAACCAGTTTGTCGATTACCGCAACCAGGTCGACCGGCTTGGTAATCCGGATATCGGAGACACTGGTCGCCTTTTGCAATTGGTAGGATACAATCTGGTTCATGCGCTCGGTCTGATCGCGCAGCGTTTCCAGTTGCTCAGGATTCATGGTCTCCCTGTCGCCGAGACCGGTTAACACGGCGAGCGGGGTCTTCAGGCTGTGCGCGAGATCGTCCATCGCGTTGCGGTATCGCTGGCGCTGGTACTGTTCGCGGCGTAACAAAATGTTCAGATTTTCGGTGAGTGGTGCGATTTCGTCCGGGTAGTTTTGCTCGAATCCGCTTTGTTCCTGATCCTCGATCGCCTTGACCTCCAGTCCTATTTTCTTTAACGGCAGCAGGCTCCAACGGGTTACCAGGTACATGATGAGCAGCAGCAGTATGGTAGTTATGATCAACCAGGCCCACAGGGTCTGGCGAAAGCGATTCAGCTGTTCGAAGTAATCCACCGCGTTACGCCACGCCACGACGTCGTAACGCTGCAGCTGGTCGTTGATATCCGGCCACTGAATCGCGAAACCGAGGCGGAAGTAAGGGGTAGCCTGGTGCTCGATGGTCTGAAATTTCCACTCCCCGAGACCGATCTCCTCGATCGCGGGGAAGCCGATGGTAATCGACTCCGAACGCCAGATCGCCTGCTTGTTGCGATCGTAGAGCAGCGCGTAAAGTCCCGAATTTCTCGTGACCAGGCCAGGTTCGAAGAGCCGGTCGGCCGAAACCGTGAGGCTCGTTCCGCTCCGGTCCCGGTCGACCGCGGCCAGCAAACTGTAGATCAACAGCTGCAGGCCGTCCTCCTCGGCCTGCAGCGCGCGTTTGACTACCGCCCGTTCCAGCGCAATCGCGGTCAACACCATGAATACGGCCAGTACCACCATTGACACCAGCGTCAGTCTGGACTTGATCGATTTCACAGCGGGCTTATCGGCAGTTTACATCAAGGCTGGGGCTGGTCCGCGCGGCGTAATGTAAAGCGATAACCACGACCGCGCAGGGTTTCGATGGGCTTGAGATTTTCTTCGGGGTCGAGTTTCTGGCGCAGCCGGCGAATAAAAACCTCGATCACGTTGCTGTCGTTATCCGATTCGTCGTCGTATAAATGCTCGGTCAGCATGGTTTTCGAAATAACCTCGCCGGCATGGAGCATCAGGTATTCGAGCACCTTGTACTCGTAGGCGGTCAGGTCCAGTTCGCGCTCATCGACATAGATGCGCTGCGTGGCCGTATCGAGGCTTACCGGCGAGCAAACGATACGCGAATCCGACCATCCGGAAGCGCGCCTGATCAGTACCCTGATCCGTGCCATCATTTCCTCGTGGTGAAACGGCTTGACCAGGTAGTCGTCGGCGCCCGCGTCCAGACCCTCGACCTTGTCCTGCCAGCGGCCGCGCGCGGTCAGGATAAGAATCGGTATCTTG
>JAOTTY010000165.1 GCA_029864185.1 Gammaproteobacteria bacterium | reverse complement strand
TCTGGGCGCGCTCGACAAGAACCTGCGCGAACAGATGCAGTATGAAATTAAGCATATCCATGAAGAACTGGGGGTTACCGTCGTTTACGTGACTCACGATCAGAGCGAGGCGCTGACAATGTCCAATCGCATCGCGGTATTCAACGATGGCGTTATTCAACAACTCGCACCACCGCCGCAACTGTATGAAAAACCCGACAACGCGTTTGTGGCTAATTTTATCGGTGAAAATAACCGCTTGCTGGGCACTATCACGCAAATTAACGGCGACACCTGCAAGATTGATGTAGATGGCGGTGGCGAAGTCATTGCCAGTTCCATTAACATTGGTGAGGTGGGGTCCAGGTCTACGATATCGTTACGGCCGGAACGCGTGAGCATCAACCCGCCGGCTGGTTCAATGCCCAATATGTTTGACGCCACCGTAAAAGAACTCATCTATCTCGGCGACCATATACGAACACGGGTAGCCGTGTGTGGCCATGACGACTTTGTGATTAAAATTCCAAACTCCCATGACCATGCCTCACTCAAGGAAGATAATACGATCCATATTGGCTGGGAGGTAGAAGATTGTCGGGCGCTAGACTCTTCCGACTAAATCATGCAACATAACTTTACCAATAACCAGATAAGGTTACTTGGATCAATTATAAAACAGTAGTATTTACAACCGATAAGAGAGGAAATATTGTAATGAAAACACTAACCAAAGGTACCCTGATCGCTGCTTTGGCGTTGCTCGGTGCTGCCGGTACCGCTTCCGCGACCGACCTGGTATTTGTCTCGTGGGGTGGTGCCTATACCGCCAGTCAGCAGAATGCCTATCATGAGCCCTACATGAAAATGAATCCCGGTATCAATATTATCAATGACGATTCTGGCGGCAACTCAGTGGCCAAGTTACGCGCGATGGTGGAAGCCAACAACGTCACCTGGGATCTGATCGACATGGTGGCCGCCGATGCGATGTTAAGCTGTGATGAAGGCATGGTCGAAGAGATTGATCATGATAAGGATCTTGCTCCCGCTCCGGATGGCACGCCTGCCAGCAAGGATTTTGGGGATCTCATCGTATCTCCCTGCTTCATTCCTCAAATCGTCTATTCCACCACGTTCGGCTACCGTACCGACCTGGTGGGTAAAACGCCGCCGACTACGATTGCAGACGTTTTCGATCTGAAAAAGTACCCGGGCAAGCGTTCTCTGGAAAAGAAAGCGATTAACAACCTGGAATGGGCTTTACTCGCGGATGGCGTACCCGCCGACCAGGTATATGAGCTACTTGCTACCGACAAAGGTGTAGCACGTGCCTTTGCCAAGCTCGACACCATCAAGGATCACGTCATCTGGTGGGAAAAAGGTGCCCAGACACCGCAACTGCTTGCCGATGGCGAAGTCGTAATGGGCTCAACTTACAATGGGCGCTTATTTTCAGTCATCGAGGAAGAGAAGCAACCCGTGGCAATGATGTGGGACTGGCAGGTGTTCGACCTGGACGGCTGGGTCGTACCCAAGGGTTCTCCCAACAAGAAAATAGTCATGGACTACCTGAGATTTGCCACCGATACTCAACGTCTGGCTGATCAGGCAAAGTTCATTTCCTATGGCCCGGCACGTGCATCGTCTGCGCCATTGGTTGGCAAACACGCTTCCTTGGGTATAGACATGGCGCCGCATATGCCGACGAATCCGGCTAATGCCAAGCACACACTGCTCTATAACTATAGTTTCTGGGCAGATAACGTTGATGACCTCAACGAGAAATTTGCGTCATGGTTGAACGCCAACTAGTCTGCAACTGACACAATCTCGGCTGCCGGTATGTGTTACCGGCAGCCGATTTCCGGTGTTTACTCAGGCTGCTTCGCGGTGACCTTACTGCCAAATGAATAGCGCGCTAGACCTATCGGATAAGGAATGAGCACTCAGTTACCTACCAGCAACCAGAACGAAGCAGGTGAAATGGTCACCACGGACGGTGTTCCCCTCAGGATAAGCCTGGCACGCGCAAGGCGACGCAATCGCAATCGGGCATTACTCCTGGTATTGCCGTTGTTTCTGTTCATTCTGGTTACCTTTTTTATTCCCATCACCACGATGTTATTTCGCAGTGTTGAAAACCAGCTCGTTGGCGAAATGCTGCATCGCACGCTTCCGTTGTTACAGCAATGGGATCAAAACGGCGGGCAATTACCAGGCGAGGAAGTTTATGCCGCCCTGGCGGAAGATTTCAAAGAAGCGCGTGAGAATAATACTGCGGGCTCGGTGGGCCGACGGCTGAACTACGAAGAATCCGGATTTTCCAGCCTGTTTCGCGTGACGAACCGAAGGATCAATAAGATTGAGCCGCCCTACCAGGAAGCCTTTATAAAAATTAACAAGGACTGGGGCAAACTCGATACCTGGCGTGTTCTGAAACGGGAAAGCCGTGCCTACACGCCATCCTATTATCTGGCAGCGATGGATTTCGGATACTCGCCCGCAGGATCGATCCAAAGGAACGATGATAACAACCGGATTTATCTGCAATTGTTCGGGCGCACGCTGTGGATGAGTTTGTTGATCACGGTGCTGTGTCTGGTATTGGCTTATCCGATCGCCTTTCTGATGTCGACCCTGCCAGTCAAGTCCAGCAATCTGCTAATGATCCTGGTGCTGCTACCCTTCTGGACGTCGTTGCTGGTGCGGACTTCTGCGTGGATTGCGTTATTGCAAAAAGAAGGCGTAATCAATGACCTTCTAGTATGGTCCGGACTTATCGGCGACGCCAGTCGGCTTACCATGATACACAATGCGACCGGCACGATTATCGCCATGACCCATGTCCTGCTGCCGTTTATGGTATTGCCGCTATACAGCGTCATGAAAACAATTCCGCCGAGCTATCTAAGAGCGGCGAGATCGCTGGGAGCCTCGCCAACCACTGCATTTATTCGCGTGTATATGCCGAACACCGTATCCGGAATTGGCGCCGGCGCTATATTGGTGTTCATCATTTCCATTGGCTATTACATTACGCCCGCGTTAGTAGGCGGCCAGAGCGGAACGCTCATCAGCAACTTTATTGCCTATCACCTGAGCTCTTCTCTTAACTGGGGATTGGCAGCGGCACTGGGTACGATCCTGCTCGTAGCGGTATTTGTGCTCTATATCGTCTACGACAAGCTGGTCGGCGTTAACAATATGAAAATGGGTTAGATTGATGGCGATACCTGCACACGCAAGCACAGGCGAACGTATCTGGTACTACACGTTCCGGGTTATCTGCGGATGCATTTTCTTCTTCCTGATTGCGCCTATCATTGTGGTCATTCCACTGTCTTTCAATGCAGTACCCTTTTTCACCTTCACCGAGGAAATGTTATCGTTCGATCCGGCCGGATACTCTATCAAGTGGTATCAAGATTTTTTTACCAATCGTAACTGGCAAGGTGCGGTTAGCAACAGCTTCGTCATCGCTATTTTTGCAACCCTGATCTCAACCACACTGGGCACCATTGCCGCCCTGGGATTGAGTCGATCGGAAATGCCGGCCAAGACCCTGATTATGGGAGTACTAATATCTCCTATGATTGTTCCCGTTATCATCGCGGCAGCCGGCATGTTTTTCTTTTATAGCGATATCGGATTGGCATCTACGCATTTTGGCGTGATCCTGGCGCACGCCGCGCTAGGAACACCGTTTGTAGTCATTACGGTTACCGCTACCCTGGTCGGGTTTGACCAAAGCTTGATCCGTGCTGCTGCCACGCTTGGAGCCAGCCCGACGGTTACTTTCTTTAAAGTAATCGTTCCGCTGATTACGCCCGGAGTTATTTCCGGCGCGCTATTCGCGTTTGTAACATCGTTTGACGAAGTCGTCGTCGTACAGTTTGTCGGCAGCTACCAGCAACGCACCATTCCCTGGGCGATGTTCTCGGGCCTGCGCGAGCAAATCAGCCCCACCATCCTCGCGGTAGCCACCTTGCTGGTTGCGCTGTCGATAATTATGCTGACAACGGTCGAATTGCTGCGTCGGCGCAGTGATCGAATTCGGGGATTAAGCTGAGACTCCCTGGTCAGGTCCTTACCGCGTTTGCCTCACATATTGCGATCAGGGCGGAACTGGTTCTGCCATAAATTATTGCTCGGCCATTTTCAAGCCAAACCAAGCGCCGGAAGTATAAATCTGAATTGCCCGGATAAACCTGAGAGTTACGGCAGGCCAGGCGAAAAAACCGCAGGCTGAAATTAGCCGCCAAAGACCTGCGTCAACGAACACCCTCCCTGCCATTGTCTCTTTGGGTGATTTAACAGGCAGGCCTTCAATTCAGGTTAATTCAGCCTAGAAAAAAACCAAACTATATAGACCGGTTCGATTTTCAGTCGTTTATACTACAGACATATGACGTGCATGGGGGGCATACATTTTGACGCCAAACTCAAAATCCCTGCTGCTGGTTTTAATCACGGCGGCCGCACCGGTCGCGGATTCGCTGGCGGAAGTGAACTTTACCTCATGGGGTAGACGCTAGGAAATGTCGCAACAAACAACCTGTGCTGACCCCTGGGAGCAGGATTCGGTTAATTTTCTAACATATAGCGGCAGCCTGGATGAGATCAGATCTCAGCTCAGATCTGGAACCGTGACCTGGAATCTTGTCGACGTATTGCCGTACGATGCCCGCATGGGTTGCGACGCGGATTTGTTCGAGGAACTCGATCGCGATACGTTCGATCCTGCCCCGGATGGCATCCCGAGGGACGACGACATCATGCTGCAGGTACCCGGGAATTGCGCGGTTCTGCAGGTATTTGCGTCAAATGTCTATTTTTACAGGAAAGGCGCTTGCAAGGGCCTACAGCCGACCTCGATTACAGATTTTTTCGATCTGGCAAAATTTTCCGGGGGTCGCGGGATTCACATCCTGCCTAATGCGTTGATCGAAATAGCGCTGCTGGCTGGCTGCGCGGCGGTAACAGACGTCTACAGGATCATGAGCACCGACGCCGTCTCCATATCGATTCGGCAATAGTCTCATCGACATGAATGCAGGCGACATGGTGTATTACCTGTACACCGATAAAAATGGCACCCGGATCAAGTACGCGGCGCTAATCCTCGCGCAGCAGGCCGAAGGTTACCTGATCCGCATCGGCCGCTACGACGTGCATACCAGGGAAGTAAAAACGATCGAATCCGTCGCCGCTGCGGCAAGCCTGCAGCCGCGCTCGATACCCTGCAGCTACGAAGACGAACTGAATGGTCAGGTGTAAGTGTTAACGACGCTTAACGCGATTACGCCGATTTTCCTGATCATCGCCACCGGCTATCTGCTGTTCAGGACCCGGGTGGTCGGCGAGGCGGTCTGGTCGGCGATCGAACATATCTGTTTTTACCTGTTGCTGCCGTTCCTGATCATTCGCACGCTGAGCCGGGCCAACCTCGGCGACGTCCCGATACTCGACTTCATGACCGTGCTGGTGGTCGCCATCCTCGGTATGTCGACGGTGCTGATACTGACCCATGCGCTGATCTGGAAACGTTTTCCACGGAGCGGTCCGAGTTTCAGCAGCGTGTTCCAGGGCACCACCCGGTTTCACGGTTTCGTGGCGATAGCGGTTATCGGCCCGCTCTACGGTGACGATGGCGTAACGCTTGCGGCGCTGGCGCTTGCGATCATGGTGCCACTGCTGAATGTCATATCGGTAATCGTCCTGTCCATTTACGGGCATAGCGAAACCAGGCCCGAGGTCGTCGCCGTGATACGCAAGATTCTGACTAACCCGCTGATCATCGCCTGCGCCGCGGGTCTCCTGCTGAACCGGCTCGGCGTGCCCGATATCCTGTTCCAGGCGATCGATATCATCGGTGCCGGCGGCCTCGGCCTCGCGCTACTCGCGGTGGGTGCCGGCATGAAACTGGGCCACGCCGCCCAGCACAAGCTGCTACTCGCGATCGGCGTGCTGACCCGCCTGATCGGCATGCCGATGATGATCATTCTGATGTCCTGGCTGGTGGGGCTGGACGGCCTTGCACGCACCGTCGCGATCATCGCCGGCGCGGTGCCGACCGCGGCCTCGGCCTACGTTATGGCGCGCAAGATGGGGGGTAACGCCGAGCTGATGTCGAGCATCGTGACCTTCCAGGTCCTGGTCGCATTCTTTACGCTGCCGATGTTCATTTATATCGCCGAGTTGCTCTAGCCAGATTCTGCAGCGCAGCCTGCCGCCTCCCGGATTGAGCCTGATATAATCGATCGGGAGGGTCCCTGCGGCGCGGGCGAAGCTTTAAGGGGCGCTCAATTCGCGGAAGTAGTCGGCGACCATGGCCCTGTACTCGTCCGGCAGCTCGGTAGAGCCGGAAACCAGCAATTCAGGAACTTCCGCCTCGTTCAGTAGCCCGCGCAGCCGGTACTCGAGTTCCATCAGCGCCCGTAACGCGAGATCCTGCTGTTGCGTGGATAACGAATCCCGCCCGCCATCGCCGTCCCCGGCAAGTTCGTTGATCTTTTCGAGCACCGGGTCTATGTCACCGGCCGACACGCCCTGGGCGACGAGACGCCCCCCCAGTTCGCCGGCCCGCTCCGCGATGCCCTCGAGTTCGCGCCAGATGATGCCCTCGGCGTCGAGTCCGCCGCCACCGGGACCCACCGCCGTGCCGCCCTGGTCGGCCGCCGCAGCGCTGCGTTCACGGATAACGCGGAGCTCCCGCGTCAGCGCCCGCATCTGCTCCAGCGAGCGCTCCAGTCCGCGGGCGTTCGGCTCACCGACATTCGCCCGCGCCGACTCGATATGTTCGCGTATTTGCGCGATTCCCCGCTGAATTTCGGCCTCGTTGTCGATGGCGTGCTGCTTCTGCTCCAGTAAAATCATTTGCCGTGTGCGTCCGATGCGTTCATGCAGGCGGTACTCGCGCGAAGTCCCGATCGCCTGCTTCAAGGGTTCTCCGACCTGCGGTTGATGCTCGCGCGCGGAACCTGTCAGCTCGCCGAGCTCGGCTTCGAGCTTCGATAACTCGCCCGAAAGATCCTGCTTGCTCTCCTCGAGCCGCTGCAGCCGCGCCTTGAGCCTGTCGCTCCAGCCTTCCTCCAGCCTGGTTACCTGCTCTTTTATTGCGGCCTGCTTTTTTTCGATCCTTTCGGCACGGCGCAGGCTGCGCTCGATTTTCTCGCCAAATTCGGCGACGCGGCTCTGATCCAGCAGACGCTGCGCCTCGCGTATGCCCGCGGCCGCCTGCCTCGCCTGGTCGGCGGTGCCGCCGCCCGCGCTAGCGGCGTTACGGCGCATCGCCTGGGCGGCTTCCCTCATCTGGTCGATCGACTGCTGTACCTGGGGATTGGCTTGCTCCCGGGTAAGCCGCTCCAGTTGTCGCGCCATCTCCTCGAGTTGCTCGGCGAGCGCGAGCTGTCGCTCGTCGCTGGCGTTGCCCGAAGCCTGTTGCTGGCCGCGCATGCGACGCTCGACTTCCTGTTGCTGGCGGCGCGCCAGTTCCCGCAGTCGCTCCAGGGTTTCATCGATGACCTGCTCGGCCGCAGACTGCTGCTGCCCGCGCTGCACCGTCTCGTACTGGTTGCGCAACTTGTCCATTTCGAGGCGGAAAAGGTCAGCCAGATCTTCGTTGCCGGTGTTATTTCCCGCTCCGCCACCGCCGCGATTGGCGAGCGACAGGTTGATATCCCTGAAAGCCGCGTCCGCCCGCTGCAGGTGCTTCAACGCTACCTGCGCGTCCGACAACGCCGTGTCGATTTCGCCCGCCTTGAGCTTGTTCTCGACCTCGATCATCGCCTCGGCGGCAAGCGGTAATTCCTCGGTTACTATCCTGTAGCGCTCGTCCTGCTGCACCACCGGACGGCCGCCGATACGGCGTACGATCGCTTCCACGCGGTCGCGAATACGGGCTTCGGCCGTGGCCAGCAATTCGAGGTTTTGCCGGTAGGTTTCGGCGTCGTAGTTATCGCGATCGCGGATCATTTTGAAGGTAGCGACGACGAACTGTTTCTGCTGTTCCGATAAAAATTCCTGCTGCTGCCCGCCCTGGCCGCCGCCTCCGCCACCGCCGCCCTGCTGGTCGGCGCTGCGATAATTGGTGCTGAAGGGGCGCACCTGGTAAAAGAAGATATCGCTGGTTGCGGTCCTCACCTGCCCTTCCGGGGCGAGTTCCCCCGCCTGCACGTAATAGGAAATCAGGTCGCCCGGACGCAGTTCGAGGTCCTCGAGGTAGACGATATGCTCGGCCTCGACCTGCTGCCTGTCGGCGGGTGATTCGGCCGCCGGCATCAGCCTTATTCTTTGCTCGTCTTCGCCGTTTATCGACAGCACCAGGTCCAGGCTGGCGATGCCCTGGTCATCGTTCGCGCGGATCTGCATGAGCGGCTCCTCGATCATGCTGACCTTGGTGTCCCTGCCGGGGCTCTTGATCGAAACGCTGGGGTAGCCATCGTCCAGCACGGTAACGCGATACTCCGGGGAGGCGTCTACCAGGACGCCGCTGGCGCGTTGCAGCCTGACCCGGTATATACCGTTTTGCCCGACCGTCAGCTCACCGACCCATTCACCATCGCGCTCGACGAGTTCGATACTGCGGCCGTCATCGAACAGCAGCTGGCCGCCGGGGATATCGATAGTCGGCACGATTCGCACCTCGACGCGGGTGTCGCGCAAGGCCGTAATATCGCCGGATCCGAGGCTGGTTTCGGGCGGGAGCATGGTATAAGCGGGATAATGGTAGCGCAGGCCGATCTCGTCTATCGCCGGGATTGCGGCCACGTCGATGCGGTAGCTCGCCGAACGCTGTCCGGCGCCGTCGACGAGGTAATCGATGCCGCGCGTCAGGTCGAACAGGAAAGCCTCGTAGACGCCCGGGTCTACACCCCGGGTCATTTCGATCTGCCGCCACGTGGCGCCCTGATCCTGCGACACCGAAAGCATCACGCCGTCGCCGTCGAAGCCGTCGATCACGGCGCTGATCAACTGGTCGGAACCCTGCGCGATTTCGACGTTGCCCGGGCTGAGCTCGATACGGTACGGGGAATACTGGCTGGCGCCGGTCCAGGGCATCAGCAATGCCGGCGCACCGAAACGCAGGAAGCCGGGTGGCCAGACTATCAGTGCGACGATGAACAACAGGATGACGCCGAGCCTGGCGCTCGCCAGCCGCAGCTTTTGCTGTTCGACCGCATAGCCGTATTGTACGCGTCGGCATGCCTCCAGGGCGTCGTCGACCAGCTGCGCGACCAGCCGTGGCGATAAATCTCGCGACTCCGCGCGGCTCGCGTCGAGCGCGCTCAGCAGGATCGCCTTCAACGAGGGCTCGTTTTCCTCGAGGTATAGCGCAACCCTGGCGTCGTCGACGCGGCGCAGCAGCGGCGGCACGCAAAAATACCCGACCAGGCCAACCAGCGTAAGCAACGTCAACAGGCGGAAACTCCACACCGCGTTGCTGCCGAAATGCCAGAAATTCACGAACCATGCCGCCAGGATCAGCGTCGCCGTTGCCAGCGCGAGCGCCCAGCAAAGGCCGTTTAGCAGCAGCCGCAGGCGCCAGCGCCGCCTGACCCGGTCGATAACCTGGTCCAGTGCCGGACGCCTGCCCGTGTCACCCTGCCAGTCGGCCTTGAGCAGGCCCGCCAGCCTGATTCCGTTATTTTCGATTCCCGTCGTATTCATGTTAGGCCCGTCCGGTTTTGACCCGATTTCCCAATGATCCTCGCGGCGCAATTCTGTTCGCCGCAAAACCCTCTATCAGCATCAGCGCGAGCACCAGGCACAGAATCCAGTACCATAGCTGCTGCCGCTGTTCCTGCTCGGCTACCTGTCGCAGGGTTAACACCTGGTCCGCGGGCAGGGATTTTGCCGAGGCCCTAATTTCCTCTACAAAGCGGGCAAGGTCAAGTCGCGCGAGGCCGGCTTCGGCAGGATCGACGTTCGCCGCGAGCACCACCTCGATAGCGGCGGGGGTGGCGCGATGCACCTGGTAGAACCCGGGTTCGGTGATAGCGAGCAGTGGAGACTGCCGCGCGAGCCGGGTCTGCGCCGCCCCGGGCGACTCGACGATCAGGGTCGGATTATCCGCGGCGGCCCC
>JAOTTY010000164.1 GCA_029864185.1 Gammaproteobacteria bacterium | reverse complement strand
CACCTCGGAGAAAAAAGGCGCCTTCGCCCCGAGTTCGGCCAGCGCATGCCGCAGCAGGTTCATTCCGCTGTTGGAATCGGCGGTGTTAACCGCCACGATCCTGTCCCTGCAGGCGTCGAGGGAGTCGATGGCGGAATCCGCGGGAACGACGATCTGGCTGCAATAAAGCCTGCCGGTGGCGCCCGGCACATCGAACGTCGGCACGCAGATCGGCACCAGTGCATCCCGCAGGCGCGTCATCAGCGGGTAACCGCAGGTATGACCGATGAAAAGCCTGCGGTCGCGCAGCACCGCTTCGCCGCCGTCGAAAACCAGTTCGCGTGCCACTCCACCAGCCCGATCGACCAGCGGCACAAAACGATCGAAAAAAACCTGCCAGGCATGTTTCAGGTCCTGGTTCGGCGTGTACATGCCGCAGCTGATAAAGCGGTTTTCGTTCATAAGTGCGCAAGTTAGCTGTTAGCGGCCTTAAAAACCAGCCCCTTCGACCCGTACCGGGACCGCTGCTGATTACAGGTCGATTTGCCCTATAGAGAGTCGCGCCGTGGATAGACAATTCTAAAGCTGTCAAATACTATCTGCGGTCCCTGCCGAGAAGCCAGTGATGAATAGAAGAAGAGCTCGAAAACGCAACCCGGCGCCCGCCGATCTGGTCAAGCCCGCAGCGGGGCAGCTTTTCAACCCTTACGATCCGATCGCGGCGCTGGCACCGGAGGCGCTGGATCTTTTACACGATGGGTCGATGCGTATACTCGAAGAAATCGGTCTCGAAATACTGAACGAAAAAGCGCTTGCGCTGTACGAACAGGACGGCGCTCGCGTCGACTGGGACGCGCAGACGGTCTACCTCGATAGAAACAGGGTCATGCAACGCATCGAAACGGTCCCGGCGGAATTCACGCTGCATGCGCCCAACTCCGCGCGCAATCGCCTGATTGGTCGTAACGCGATCAACTTTACGACCGTCGCGAGCGCACCCAACAGCTCCGACCTGGAAGGCGGGAGACGCACCGGCAACCTGGCCGATTACTGCAATTTCCTGCGCCTCGCGCAGGATTTCGACGTCATCGATTTCTTCAGCGGCTACCCGGTCGAGCCGATCGACATTCCGCCCGCAACGCGTCACCTGGACGCAACCCTGGCGGCGTACACGCTGACCGACCGCGCGTTCTCCCTGTATTGCCTCGGCGGCGGTCGCGTCATCGACGGAATCCGCATGACCGCGATCGCGCGCGGGGTCGACATGGAGACGCTGAAGTCGGAACCGAGCATCAACAGCGTGGTGAACACCAATTCGCCGCTGCGTGTCGACGGGCCGATGCTGGACGGCCTGATCGAGATGGCCGAGTGGGGTCAGCCCGTCATCGTCACGCCGTTCACGCTGTCCGGCGCGATGTGCCCGATCACGATCGCCGGCGCGCTGGCGCAGCAAAACGCGGAGGCGCTCGGCGTGATTGCGCTGTCGCAAATCGTCAGCCCGGGTGCGCCGATGGTGTACGGCGGTTTTACCTCCAACGCCGACATGCGCACCGGCGCGCCGGCCTTCGGCACCCCCGAGTATACCCGCGCCGCGTGGGCCAGCGGCCAGCTCGCGCGCCGTTACCAGATTCCGTTTCGCTCATCCGGCACCAACGCTTCGAACTGCGTCGATGCGCAGGCCGCATGGGAATCGCAGATGTCGCTATGGGGGGCGGTAATGGGCCATGCGCAGATCATCAAGCACGCCGCCGGCTGGCTAGAGGGCGGTCTGTGCGCATCGTTCGAGAAATTTATCATCGATGTCGACATGCTGCAGATGATGCGTGAAACCCTGACGCCGCTGCAGGTCGACGAGTCGACGCTGGCGCTGGATGCCATCCGCGAAGCGGGGCACGGCGGGCATTTCTTCGGCACCGCGCACACCCTGGCAAACTATACCACCGCGTTCTACGAACCCCTGGTATCCGACTGGAGTAATTTCGAAACCTGGAGCGAGAACGGCGGCCTGACCGCGTTCGAGCGCGCCAACCGCATTTACCGTGAGCGGCTGGCGCGCTACCAGCCGCCCGACATGGATGCCTCGGTGCGGCAGTCGCTGGAACACTATGTCGCCGAACGGCGCCGCGAGCTGGAGCTTGCGCGGTGAGCCGCCCCGGGAGCTCCCGATCATCCGTGTGCGATGCAATGAATGACTTAAAGACGGGCAGAAATAATGGCTAAAACCTTCGATGCAATCATAATTGGCGCCGGAATCATTGGCTGCGCGACTTCGCTGGCGCTCGGCCGCAAGGGCTGGAAGGTATTAAACCTGGATCGTCTGCCGGCCGCCGGATACGGTTCTACCTCGGGTTCCTGCGCCATCATCCGCCCCTACTACTCGACGCTGGACGGCTCGGCGATGGCATACGAGTCGCATTTTTACTGGAAGCACTGGGCCGAATACCTCGGTGGCGCGGACGTCGATGAACGCGGCCTGATCGAGTATCACAATGTCGGTTCGCTGGTCATGAAAACCGAGGCGAACGATTACCTGCGTCCGACCATGGCGCTGATGGATCGGCTCGATTCGCCGTATAGCGAGTTATCGCCCGACGAGATTCGGGAAAAGCTGCCGGTCTGGAATACCGAGTCGTTCTATCCAGTGAAACGTCCCGACGACCCGCAGTTCGGCGTTGCCAACGACCAGCCGCTGACCGGCGCGGTACTTTTTCATGCCGCCGGGTACATCTCGGATCCGCAGCTGGCGACACACAACATCATGCGCGCGGCCGAGCACAGCGGCGGCAAGTTCAGGTACAACGCCAAGGTTGTCGAGATACGCCGCGACGGCGAACGGGTCTGCGGCGTTACCCTGGAAAACGGCGAAACCATCGGCAGCCCGGTGGTGCTCAATGCGGCCGGACCGCATTCGTCGAAGGTCAATCAAATGGCCGACGTCGAGAAAACGATGAAGGTCAAAACCCGGGCGCTGCGCCAGGAGGTCGCGCATGTGCCGCTGCCCGAGGGTTACCGGCTCGACACCGCCTGTGTCACGTCCGATAGCGATATCGGCCTCTACACCCGCCCCGAGCAGGGTGATGCGCTATTGATCGGCAGCGAGGATCCGCCCTGCGATCCGCACGAATGGGTCGACCCCGACGATTACAATCGCGATTTCAGCGATCAGTGGAGAGTGCAGGTGCTGCGTGTTTGCCAGCGCGTGCCGCGGCTCGGCGTGCCGAACCGGATGCGCGGCGTGGTCGAATTGTACGACGTCACCGAGGACTGGATACCGATTTACGATCGTTCGGATCTGCCCGGTTTCTATCTCGCAATCGGCACCAGCGGTAACCAGTTCAAGAACGCGCCCATTGCCGGCGAACTGATGGCGGATATTATCGAGGCGACGCAAAACGGCAACGACCAGGACGCCAACCCGATCGATTTTCACCTGAAGCATATCGGTCATACTTTTTCGAGCGGCTTTTATTCGCGGCTGCGCGAGGTCAACCAGGACAGCAGCTTTTCGGTATTGGGGTAGCGCGGGATGAGAACTCATGCACAAGCGGTGGTTATCGGCGGCGGCGTGGTCGGCTGCAGCGTCATCTATCATCTGACCAAACTCGGTATGCGGGACGTCGTGCTGATCGAACGTTCGGAACTGACCTCGGGATCGACCTGGCACGCGGCGGGCGGGTTTCATACCCTGAACGCGGACACCAACATGGCGGCGCTGCAGGGATATACGATTCGGCTCTATCGTGAGCTCGAGGAAATCACCGGGCAATCCTGCAGCCTGCATCACGTCGGCGGCATCACCCTCGCGGAATCGCCCGAACGTCTGGATTTTCTCAGGTCCGCGCGCGCGATGCATCGTCACATGGGGCTGGATACCGAACTGATCACGCCCGACGAAGTTCGGCGCCTGAGCCCGATTACCAACACCGATGGCGTGCTCGGTGCGCTGTACGATCCGCTCGACGGTCATCTGGATCCATCCGGGACGACGCATGCCTACGCCAGGGCCGCGCAGCTGCAGGGCGCGGAAATCCTGTTGCGAAACCCGGTGCTGGAGACGAATCCGCGCGCCGACGGCAGCTGGGAGGTGGTTACCGAACAGGGCACGATTATTGCCGAGCAGCTGGTCAATGCCGCCGGGCTATGGGCGCGCGAGGTCGGTGCGATGGCCGGCATCTACCTGCCCCTGCATCCGATGGAACATCAGTATTTCGCCACCGCCGATATCGCCGAGGTATACCAGCGTGATAGCGAACTGCCGCACGTCATGGACCCCGAGGGAGAGAGCTACCTGCGTCAGGAAGGCAGGGGCCTCGTGATCGGTTTTTACGAACAAAACTGCGTGCCCTGGGCGGTCGACGGTACGCGCTGGGATTTTGGCCACGAATTGCTCGAAGAAAACCTCGATCGTATCGGCGATTCGATGGAGTTCGCCTTTCGGCGTTTTCCGGTCCTCGCCGAGGCCGGCATCAAGACCGTCATCAACGGCCCGTTCACCTTTGCCCCCGACGGCAACCCGCTGGTCGGACCGGTGCCCGGGCTACGCAACTACTGGTCTGCCTGCGCGGTCATGGCCGGCTTCAGTCAGGGCGGCGGCGTCGGCCTGACGCTCGCCGAATGGATGATCGACGGCGAACCTTCGCGCGACGTGTTCGCGATGGACGTCGCCCGATTCGGCGATTACTGCACGCCGGCCTATACGCGACTGAAGGTGCGCGAGAACTACCAGCGGCGTTTCAGCGTGTCCTATCCGAACGAGGAATTGCCGGCGGCGCGGCCGCTGGACACCACGCCGGCCTATGCCATCTGGAAGTCGCAAAACGCGGTGTTTGGTGCCATGTACGGTATGGAGCACGTCAATTACTTCGCGCCTGCCGGCGAAGAAGCCTACGAGATACCGAGTTTCCGGCGTTCCAACGCATTCGATACCGTGGCCGAGGAAGTGCGCGCGGTGCGCGAAAAAGTCGGCCTCAACGAGGTGCATAATTTCGGCAAGTACGAAGTCGCGGGACCGGACGCGCATGAATTCCTCGACCGTGTCATGGCGGGACGGATTCCCGCGGTCGGCCGTCTGAGTCTGAGTCCGATGCTAAGCCCGAAGGGCAGAATCATCGGCGATTTTACCGTTGCGCAGGTCAGCCCGGGAGTGTTCCAGGTGACCGCGTCGTTCGGCGCGCAGGCCTATCACATGCGCTGGTTCGAGCAGCATTTGCCCGAGTCGGGGATTACCCTGCGCAACCTCTCGAAGCAACGTATCGGGTTCCAGATTGCGGGTCCGAGGGCACAGGAATTGCTGGGCCGCGTGACGCCTGCCGACGTGTCGACCGCGTCGATGCCGTTCCTGTCGGTGCGTGAAATCGATATCGGGCAGTGCCGGGCGATCGTACAGCGCGTCAGTTATACCGGCGACCGCGGCTACGAGATCTACGTCCCCTGGCATAACCAGGTCGCTCTCTATGACGTGTTGACCGATGCCGGCAGGGATCTGGGATTGCGGCCTTTCGGCATGCGCGCGATGATGAGCCTGCGTCTGGACAAGTCGTTCGGGTCGTGGATGCGCGAATACAAGCCCGACTACACGCCGCTAGAAACCGGCCTCGATCGTTTCGTCGACTACGACAAGCCCGCCGACTTCATCGGCAAGGCCGCTGCGATCGCCGAGCAAAAGCGAGGCGTAGCGCGCAGGCTTTGCAGCTTCGAAGTCGACGCCCGCGACGCGGATGCCGTGGCCTGGGAGCCCATCTGGCACGGCGGGGCAGTGGTCGGGTACGTCACCTCGGGCGGTTTTTCGCATTTCACGCAAAAAAGTATCGCCTTCGGGTTCGTGCCCGTGGAACTGGCCGCGGAAGGGCTCGAGGTCGAAATCGAAATTCTCGGCGACATGATCCCGGCAAGGTTATACAGCGCGCCGCTGTTCGATCCAGCCAACGAGTATCTGCGCGGCTAGCGCCTGCGCGCTGAAAAATTCCCGGGACACAATCCTCGGCTCGGTGAAATATTCGCTCGCTGATTGCTTTCGGGCTTTAAGTAATGTTTCCGCGGAATTATGGCGAGTTTTTCGCAGAGGTGACGGTTCGGACTATAATGGCCGCCGCAACGAACGAGGATAGAAAATGGCGTCGGGTTCGAAGATGGTGATATACGCGGCGCTGGCCGGTAACGCCCTGATCGCGGTGACCAAGTTTATCGCCGCGTCGATCACCGGCAGCTCGGCGATGCTGTCGGAGGGGATCCATTCGCTGGTCGATACTGGCAACCAGGTGTTGCTGCTTTATGGATTGAAGCGCGCTGCCAGACCACCCGACGAGGATTTTCCGTTCGGCTATGGCAAGGAAATATATTTCTGGAGCTTTATCGTCGCGATCCTGATATTCGCACTCGGCGGCGGCATCTCGATTTACGAGGGAATCCGGCATATCCTGCACCCCGAACCGATCAGCAGCCCGATGGTGAACTATATCGTGCTGGGCCTGGCGATGATCTTCGAGGGAGCTGCCTGGTATCTTGCGTTTCGCGAGTTCAATCGAACCCGGGGCCGCTGGGGTTATCTCGAGGCCATTCAGCGCGCCAAGGATCCGTCCGTTTTCGTAATTTTGTTCGAGGATAGCGCGGCGATGCTCGGTTTGATGGTCGCCTTCGTTGGCGTGTTTTTGAGTCAGACCACCGGTATCGAGGTATTCGATGGCATTGCATCGGTGGTTATCGGGCTAATCCTGGTCGCCACCGCGATCTGGCTGGCCTATGAAACCAAGGGCCTGCTGATTGGTGAAAGCGCCAACAAGGCGGTGATTCGCGGTATCCGCGATACACTGGGGGCACGGCCGCATATCGAACATATCAACGAAGTGTTGACCATGCACATGGGCCCCGATTTCATCCTCGCCAACATCAGCGTCGATTTCATCGACTCGATCGATTCGCAGCAGGTCGAGGCCGATATCGCGGTTATCAACCAGGCGATCAGGCAAAAATACCCGGAAGTAAAACGGGTATTCGTCGAGGCAGGCAAGCGCGGCAATCGATATCCACATAATAGCTAGCGAGGCAAACATGGGTAAATCGGACGAAATACTGGGTCGCGTCAGCCATCTCCGGGATGGCGACAGCTCGCGCGAGATCTACGACGACTGGTCGGACAGCTATGACGATCACCTTATCGCCGAATTCGGCTATATCTCGCCAGCCGTCGCGGCGCGTGAACTGGCCGCGGCGGTCGCCTGGCGCGACAGGGCTATCATCGATTTTGGATGCGGCACCGGGCTGGTGGGCGAGGCGCTGCGGCAACAGGGTTTCGCTACCGTGGACGGCATCGACATTGCGGAAGGCATGCTCGAGCAGGCGCGCGAAAAAGGGGTTTATCGAAACCTGGTGTGTGCCGATCTGACGTTGGAGATCGCCGTCGCCGACGGCATATTCGAGGCCGGTGTCTGCATCGGTTCGATGGGTGCCGGACACGTCGGCGCCCGGCATGTGCCGGGGCTGTTGCGCCCCATCAGACCGGGGGGGCTGTTCGTCATCGTCATGAATGGAAAATACTACGACTCGGGTGGATTCGACCGGGCTTTCGCCAAAATCGAGGCAGATGGGCTGTGGCAGATTCGCAAGCTCGAAGAATTCAACTACATGACCCGACTCGAACGCCCCGGCTGGTTGCTGGTAGCGGAGAAGCGCTAGCCCGATCCTTATTCCGCTACTCGTGGCGCTCGAGGAAATTTTCGAGCTTTTGCGCGAGTATGTCCCAGATCGCCATGGGGCCCGCGCTGCGTACCGTCTCCTCGCGCCACTTGTCGAGCGGCATGGTCTTGATTTCGTCTGCCTTTCGTTTCAGCTCGGCACGTTGTTGCGCGATAGCCAGCAATTCGGAACGCGTCTCGTGCTCGTCGTCCAGGTGATCGGTAACCTTGCGCGCGCGCTCGTAAAGTTCGTCAATATGTCTCAATCGCGATTCGTATTCCCGAATATGCTGGTCGATTAACTGCTCTTTGGTGGTCATTGTATTTCTCCGATCCATATATCGATACATTACTACCGTTTATACCCGCTTGACTGATAAATATCAAAAATGGGTTGATCGTTTTGCAGTGCAAGGCTAACCTTCGGGCTCCCAGAATTCCGACCATTTCATGTCTGAAGCCGCATTACTAGAAATCCAGGATCTTAGCTGTATTCGCAACGATCGTACCTTGTTCGAGCATCTCGAATTTGCGCTCGAACCCGGCGAAATGCTGGTCGTAGAAGGCCCCAATGGTTGCGGCAAAACCAGCCTGCTGAGGATTTTGACCGGGCTCAGGCTGGCCGATAGCGGAGACGTGTTGTGGCGCGGTCAACCGATCGACAGGCTTGCGGGCGATTACTACGAACAGGTCACCTATGTCGGGCATCACGATGGGGTCAAACACGAGCTGTCCTGTCTCGAAAACCTGCGGCTCGCGCGGGCGATGGGAATTCCGTCGGTACGGGATCTGGACGACGTGCTCGAGCAGGTCAATCTTTACGCCTATGGAGATAGCGAGGTCGGCAGCCTGTCCGCCGGGCAAAAGCGCCGCCTGGCGTTGGCGCGGTTGCTGGCGACCGACTCGATGATCTGGATCCTGGATGAGCCCTTTACGTCGCTTGACAAGGCCAGCATGGCGATGTTTAGCGAGATGTTCGAGCAGCAGCTGCAGCGCTCCGGCATCATTGTCGTCACGTCGCACCACGATATTTCCCTGCCGACGCTCGCGCTGCAGCGGCTGAACCTGGGGCAGCAGCCTTGAGCGGCCGGCTGTCGCTCTTGCAGGCCTTTATCTTTCTGCTGAGACGCGATCTCTTGCTGGCATTTCGCAATCGCGCCGAATACGCAATGCCGCTGTTGTTTTTCGTGCTGGTCATTACGCTATTTCCGCTTGCGCTTGGCGCGTTGCCCGAGCTGCTCGCGCGAATTGCGCCGGGGATCATCTGGGTCGCGGCGCTGCTCGCGGCGATGCTTTCGCTGGACAGCATTTTCAGATCGGATTTCGACGACGGCTCGCTCGAACAGATTCTGCTGAGCGCCCACCCGGTGGCGATCCTGGTGCTGGCCAAGGTCAGCGCGCACTGGCTGGTTACCGGTTTGCCGCTGCTGATCGTCGCGCCGTTACTCGCCGAAATGCTGGGCATGCCCGCACAGGCGCAGGCGACCCTGCTGTTGACCATATTGATCGGAACCCCCATATTGAGCCTGGTCGGGGCGATTGGCGTCGCGCTGACTGTGGGATTGAGAAAAGGTGGTATAATCCTGTCGTTATTGGTGTTGCCTCTGTACGTGCCGGTGTTAATATTTGCAGCCAGCGCGATCGAAAACGCCGCGATGGGATTTGAAGTGTCTGCCCAGATTTACATGCTGCTGGCGTTTCTGCTTTTATCGATATCACTCTCGCCCTGGGCGACAGCCGCGGCGTTACGAATGTCTGCAAGTTAAACGGATACATATGTTTCTGTGGTTTCACAAATTGGGTTCACCCCCTCACTTTTACCGCATCGCCGGTAAGTGGATTCCGTGGCTGACCTGGATTTTCGTGGCCCTGCTGGTGGCGGGTCTTTACGGTGGATTGATCGAGGCACCGCCGGATTATCAGCAGGGTGAAAGCTACCGCATCATTTTTGTGCACGTGCCCTCCGCGTGGATGTCGTTGTTTGTCTACATGGTGATGGCGGTTTGCGGCATCGTAATCATCGTCTGGCGCATGAAGCTGGCCGAAGTGGTGCTGATCAGCAGCGCGCCGATCGGGGCCAGCTTTACTTTCCTGGCCCTGGTCACCGGCTCGCTCTGGGGCAAACCGATGTGGGGCACTTACTGGGTCTGGGATGCGCGCCTGACGTCGGAACTGATCCTGCTGTTTCTCTACCTCGGTGTAATCGGCCTGCATAACGCCATCGAAGATAAACGGGTAGCGGCCCGAGCCGTTGCGATATTGGCATTGGTCGGCGTCGTCAATATCCCGATTATTCACTATTCCGTCGAGTGGTGGCATTCTTTGCACCAGGGACCAACCGTAACCAAGTTCGACAAGCCCTCGATTCACTGGTCGATGTTGCTGCCATTGCTGCTGATGGCGCTGGCGTTCCAGGTT
>JAOTTY010000411.1 GCA_029864185.1 Gammaproteobacteria bacterium | reverse complement strand
GGATAACGAGATTTCCGTGCCCGATTTGTGTAATGCACCCAGTAGCGGGCGCATCCCCATCGGCTTGGGCCGGCCGTGATCGTGAAACTCGGTAAAATGCCGATCGTGAGCGCTTCGGTGCGCCACGGGAATAAGACGGCCCAACGACTCGCCGACGAGTTCTGCGGATGCGTAACCCAGCAGCGCGCTCACCAACTGGTTGGCAAAAACGATACGGCCGGAGCCATCCACGACAACGATGGCATCGGGCATCACATTGAACATGTCTTCCCATGGCAGGATCGGGTTTTTCATCTATCGCTTCCCGCCGGGGCGATCGGTTGACCACTCGGATTGTTCATAATTGAGGCAATTGATAAGCTGGCAGCTCGCGGTCGATTCATAATCCGATGCTCAAACTTTGTAATACAGGCGTAACTGCCAGAGGCAGTTAATCACGGATAGTCACTCCGCAGCTACACGCCAGTAAATACATTCAGGTACATTTTTTTAATTTAATCAAAAAATCCGGCGTTATGTTTTCGCCAACCACCAAAACCGATGTTTAATTGACCCATATCAATTAATCGCTACATGTATATAGTCACTGGTTCCGCAAAAGGAACCACGAATGGTGACAACGGGGTAACGGAATAAGGTCATCGACCGATGACTATTACGGTCAGGATTATGGTCTCGACGACTCGCAAGACCAACCCGAAATAACAGTGATCTGTAGAGCTTTACGCGCCTGAAAAACTGCCCCGCAGCGAGACCATTGCGAAATCGACGATACCTGTTGAATCAGTTGCGGACACCTCGGCTCGTGTCGAGAATAGGCGTCCGCAGGGATCAGGTAATGGGCTCCCGGTTGAAAACCACGCCTCAGGCGTTCTGTGACTTGTGCCTGACGCCGCAAGTATTGATACCCAGCAACGCGTAAGGTGGACACCAGCCAATGGCCGCGGTTCCGAGCATTACGATACCAACCACAAGGGCACCTATGCCGAGCGCACCCTGCAGCGTACCGAGAAAATATACGGCGAGCAGCGCAACACCCACCAGGGCACGGATTACTCGATCGATCGAACCAACATTCTTTTGCATGACGATAGCTCCTGTTTAAGTGAAAGGAGTGTATGTTTTTAACGCAAGGCTGTCGGTGACAATGTCACGCTGAAACCGGAAATTTGAACGGTTGCAAAAGCGGGCGGTGCAAGTTTATTGCCGCGCCAAATGCTCGATTGCGGCCGGGTCAGTCAACCGAATACTGCCTCGGCTGGTTTCGATCAGACCGCGCTGGGAGAAATCCTTGAGTATCCGGCTGACGACTTCACGTGAACTACCCAGGTCGGCTGCCAGTTCGGCATGCGTCATCTGCAGGCTGGTCTTGCCCTGTGCGAGACTATGCGCGAATTTATCCGCCAGGCGTACGTCGATGCGCTTGAAAGCGACCTCTTCCACCACCGAGATAATGCTTGCCAGTCGATGCGACAACAAGCCGAAGATAAAGTGCTGCCAATGTTGCTCCTCGCAAATCCAGTTGCGCACCCTGTCGGGGGCGACTACCACGGCGCGCACCGGTGTTTCGGTGACCGCCATCGCCGGAAAACTGCCCTGGTTCATAATACAGGAGGCGGTCAGGACACAGGCCTCACCGGCGCGGATGCGATACAGCGTTACTTCGCGTCCACCCGGCGACAATTTGTAGACGCGCCCGACACCGTCCAGCAGCATCGACAGTTGCGCGCATTGCTCCCCCTCGTCGCAGATGGAAACGCCTGCCGGTAATGCGATGTACCGGCAGGACGCATAAAAGCTCTCGACGAAGCCCGCATCCGCTTGCCTGATAAATGGAAACAGCCGCTCGAATTCGGCTTGTTGCTGCGCTGAAATCATGAGGCCCGAGGGTAACCGGTGCTGCAGTGACAGGCGCTAGTGTACGCTATGAACGTTACGAATTCCGCCTCGTCGCGAGAATTCGACAAAGACCCGATCCTGTATGGAAACCGGTGAACAGCTCTTGCCGGGGCCATCGGACGCAAACGATTGCCCATTTTTAATGTCGGGTCGACGGGTAAGGGGTATCGCCGACAATTACCCGAATCGCAGTAGGCTTGCCGCTATTACACGGGTTGTTCACCTGCGGGCAGTTGGAAAGGACCGCAAGTGCATCCATGTCGGCCCGCAGGCAAACATAATCGCCTGCACGGGAATGCCCCGCCAGGAATACACCCGGCACCAGCTGGCGATTTTCGTCGACGGGGACGTTACAGAAAAAATTGATGTTGGGGACAATGTCCTTTCGACCGAGACCATGCCCGGCCAGCGCAGTCAGAAAATTTTCGCGGCAACCGGGACAATCGGCCACACCGTAAAGCATTTCATTACTCGGTGCGCTGCAACACCCGCCAATGGTGTCGTGGCCATCGCAGGAATCGTCGATAATGGTAAAAATCGGGCGCGCCTCGTCCGAGTAAAGCCGATGCCCACGGGTCAGTTTCAGATCACGTGAGGCCTTTAAAGTATTCGGCGCATGGTAG
>JAOTTY010000163.1 GCA_029864185.1 Gammaproteobacteria bacterium | reverse complement strand
CGGATCACAACTTTGTCACGGGTAATAATCTAGTTGCGACACAGATGATCTATGTCATATCGCTTGCGTCTAGTTAAGTTAAGCTGTTTTTAATCGATTGATGAGGAGATTAATTATGTCGAATCAGATCGCTGATATCACAATGCATATCGATGAAAACACCACCCATGAAAATCGAGAAAAGTTGCGTGATGAATTACTAGGCCTAGATGGTGTAATGGCTGCATCTTACCATGATGAAAAACCACATCTGATGGTATTGGCATATGATCCAGACGTTGTCAATTCCTCGGCTTTCATTAAGACTGCACAGGCGCAAGGACTACATGCCGAACTAATTGGCCTTTGATCGGGAAACGAAGATTTAGTTAAGAGCAAAAGTGATAAGGTTTTTTTATCGGCCTCGATCACTTGAGTATTTTGTTTCATCACCGATTAAACGTCGATTTGGGATTGATTATCGCTGCTGATTTATCAGGTATATGGATATGTGTTCTCCAAATCAGACGCTGAGCCAGGCTGCAGGAATCGGCCAATTTCGGACTTTCGCTTCGCTTCACTTCACCTACTACGAAACCTAAGTTTTGAGGAAAAGTGTTTGTCTCTTCGGGTTATTGCCGTCGAAGTTACTATTCTTTTAACTTGACATACTTACGCCGTAAGCTTACAGTGTAAGCATGGTTTCTCGTAATCCGCTTACACGTGAAATTTTATTAAAAGCCGCAATTGCCCTTGCCGACGATGAAGGCATTGCCTCGCTTTCAATGCGCAAGCTGGGACAACGTCTCGGAGTTGAGGCGATGTCGCTCTACAACCACGTGGGTAATAAGGATGAATTGCTTACCGGCATTGCGGATACGCTTATAGGAGAGTTCGAAATACCATCGGAACAGCTGGAATGGCAAGCAGCAATGCGGTTCGTCGCCGAGTCCGTTCGGAATACACTCCTCCGCCACCCCTGGGCTGTGTCTCTGATTGAATCGCAGGTGGCGCCTAGCAAAGTTCGGTTTGAGCGCGCCGATGCGCTGATTGGAGCGCTCCGTAGAGCGGGTTTCTCGATAGAATTGGCCTACAAGGCACATCTCGCGATCAATAGCTACATAGTCGGTTTCATTCAGCAGGAAATCCACTGGCCATTTAAGCCGATGGAACAAGGCAGCGTGGCGGCCATGCTTCAACCCCAAGTCAATAATGACGAATTCCCGTATCTGAGTGAAATGCTAGGCTCGATCATCAAAATTCGACAGCAAGCACAGAACGGGAGCGAGCCGGATACTTATGCGCCGGATTTCAATTTTGGCCTTGATCTGTTGCTCAATAGTCTCGAAAAGATCAGGCTCGAATCTCAACCTACCAAAAAGAAATCGACTCTTAAAAGCAGTTCCGTTAAGAGGTAATCATATGCAAGAAATATTCTGGGACCGAAGAGCGCGAAAGTACGACGATGAAATTTCTCACCACGATTCCCTTTATCAAAAAACGCTGCAAAGCACTGAAACGCTGTTAAACGATCAAGATATATTGCTTGATCTCGGCTGCGCTAGCGGCGAGATTTCCCTCGACCTCGCGCCTCTCGTCGCGCAAGTCCACGGCATCGATACGTCGGGTAGAATGATCGAACTGGCGAATCAAAAAATGCGCGCAAGGGATATCAGGAATATAGACTTTAGTCGTATAGATGCTTTTGATAGAAGTCTTGAGACGCATTCATTCTCCGCGATTACGGCATTCAATGTGCTGCACCTGGTGGAGAATTTATCGGGTGTTCTGGACCGGCTGTATTGCTTACTCACGCCAGGGGGGCTCCTTGTGTCACAGACACCCTGTCTGCGCGAGAGAGGTTGGATTTTCCGTATCTTGGTAAGACTTGCTCAAAAATCCCGGCTCTGTCCGCCAATTTTAAATATAGCCTTCGACGAGTTGGCGCCACTATTTATTCGCAGTGGCTTCGAAATTCTCGACAGCGAATTGTGGGACGAAAGTCAGTCCATTCAACGCGTCGTGGCACGAAGACCTCAAGACTTATAAATATCATCTCTATCATATGGATTTATCACATTTGGTCGAATTTGATGTAACGTCAATCAGGAGATTAACAATGAAAACACTGAAGTGTGATTTGTGCGAAGTAGCCACCCAAGGTGAAACCTTTGAGGAGTGGATGGAAGCTCTTCGGCCCCATTACAACGAGGCCCACGCCGATGTGATGAGCGACTCAAGTCGTGGGAAGAAGGAGATGGAGCAATGGATAGCTGATAACAAAGCGCGCTTTGACGCCGCCTAAAAAAATTGGGTTGGTATTTGTATACAAGTGCGTTGAGCCCACTCTGGGTCGATCCTCACCGTCCATCTAATTTCTGTATGCATCAGCTTTCCCGATAGTAGACGCTTATAGGATATCGCTCGGAGACGATCTCCGGCCAGGAGCAGACGCCTGACAACAGATAATTTATTATCAGGTCAATTACCTTTTGATCATGCTGTTATGTGTTCTTTAAAATATGAGAAAATTCGAAATCGAATCCGGTACAAATTATGAATATTGAGGGCGGGTGTCATTGTGGCAAATTAACTTTCGGTGCCGAGGTTGATCCTGAGCAGGTGTTTATCTGTCATTGCACTGATTGCCAAACTTTATCTGGAGCAGCCTATCGCACTGTTGTTCCTGCAATCGAGGGCAGCTTCAAAATGCTTACTGGTAACCCCAAAATTTATTTTAAAACGGCTGAAAACGGCTCAAGGCGACAGCAAGCCTTTTGTGCTGATTGTGGAACTCCTATTTATTCTGCCCCCGAAAGTATGGATTCATCGCTTTATATAATCCGAGTAGGATCAATTAAACAGAGAAATCAACTAAAACCAAAATCGCAGGTTTGGTGCCGCTCCATGCAGAGCTGGGCTCAAGATTTAACTGATCTGACTGGCGTCGATACCCAATAGTAATGTGCCCGGAACACATAACAAGCGCATGCAGACGGACAGCCAAATCGCTACGCGCTTTGACTGCCGCGCATGCGAGGCGTTATACGCTATTTTAACGTTAGCCATATGCAAGTAATGGAACTTGAGACTGGTAGGCTACTACTACGACAATGGAAAGATAGTGACTTGCCTGTATTTGCGGCGCTGAATTCAGATCCAGCGGTAATGAAGTATTTTCCAATCCTACTGAGCAGAGAAGCTAGCGACGCAATGGCGGAAAAATGTAGATCGCTTATCTCAGAAAGAGGCTGGGGATTCTGGGCAACGGAATTGAAAGAAAACAATAAATTTATTGGCTTTGTCGGCCTACATGAGCCGAAAGATACATTTCCATTTGCCCCAAGCGTTGAAATTGGATGGCGGTTGTTAGGAAACTATTGGGGAAAAGGTTATGCAACAGAGGCAGCAACTCAGGCGTTACAGTTTTCTTTCGATACCTTAGATTTGCATGAAGTAGTATCATTCACTCCAGCATCTAACTCTCGTTCACGTTCCGTCATGGATCGGATAGGAATGATAAACACATGCCAAAACTTTAAGCATCCAGATTTACCGAAAAATCATTCTCTTTCAGAACACGTTTTATACAAAATCACAAAAAATCAGTGGCAGAAGAGCGGTTTATAACAAACGCATGCGGTCGGACCGTTCCACTCGCTACGCGAGTGATACGGCCGCCGATGCGAGGCCTTAGAATGCTTTAGATAGCATGAGCCATTTATCAATCGAGGAGATAATCGACAATACAATGGTCTTCCCCCAAAAACTAGGCCACGACATCTGCGAAATTCTGACTAACAATATCTGTTCAGATTAATTCTATAAAACCCGTAGTATAGCCCTTTATCTCCTTTTCATAGCCCAGGCAAAAGAAGAGTTCCACAATAATACTAAATGTTTCCTTTGGTTTTAGATTAAACATTTGCTCCAAACTGGATCCAATCTGTGCAACAGATATTGTTTGTTCGTTAAACTGAAATTCTCTGGCAAGATATTTAAAGGAGTTAATAACCACACTACGACTACCAGGCTGCAGCTCCTTCTTAGTGATTAAGAAATGTTCTATTGTTTCCTGGAAACCACGGGCTATTATTGAATACTGAAGCAAGTGCAATAAAATTTCATATTCACTACCTATAAGAGAAGCATGCATTGAATCCAACCATTCTTTCTCGACCCCTTTCAGCGAGCGAATCGAAGCATATGGATCAAACACAAAATTAGAAATCTTTTGCTGCGTGGATGCTGTTTGGCCTTGATTAACAACATTTCTAGCTTTAGAGATTTGTTGCTGCGTGGATGCTGTTTGGCCTTGATTCACAACATTTCCAGCTTTAGACACATTGTTTTTAGACGCAAGAGATAGCTCTCCAATAGCGTGCGATAGTAAACAGTCAGGCATTTTTGAGAGCGTTATTTTTTCATCATCAAGTTTATTACGATCTTTCTCATGCTGAAGCCTGGGTAATAGCCCGCAAACATGTGTAACGTTGTTCGCCTTATCAAAAGCCACCTTAATATACGCATTCTTTTCCTCAAATAGAGGCATATATTTCTTTTTAAAATAACACTCAAAATCAGGACTGGAGCAGATAAATGTGCCACCATCAAGCTCCAATTTCTTTAACACTTCCAATGCCTGCAAGACAAAAAAGTGGGATATTGATTTTTTCTTTGTGGCTTCGGCAATCTCTAGTTTCTCAGCTAAAGCATGCTCATCCTTTGATGATTTTTTGCCCGCTAAACTTTGTAACTTGCTAAGTATTTTCATAACCAGTCACACAACAAATATTTCATATCATTACCGCCTCATTAACTTGCTATCCATAACTTATAGTATGTTTGTTAGCAGAAGTTAAAATAAAGCTGGCAAAACTACTTCCTTATGGGTTTAGCTTGCCATAACTCAAATATTAACAGGCCGGTTTGGGTCGGCTATCGCCGCTGACTCATCGCGTTCGAGCGCCACTTTTCCCCAAAGGAGACCCTCGATTGACTGGACTAGGAGACAATCCCCGGCGGTGGGTTCAACTGATCGACGCAACACCTTGGCTTTAGAGGATAAAGATGGGGTGTAGAAAAAGTAAGTATAGAGGTCGAATACATCACAACGCAGAAAAGAAAGCCAAGATGTGGGACCGCTGCCAGAAAGGGGAACCAAACCGGTGCGGGTTCGGGGATATTTCGGGTGTGATGAAAAGGGGCCAGAGAAAACCGTTACGATTCTTGGCTTTCGGCAACTGTTCCCTGCATTTTCAGTCCTCTGATCTACCGACTGAGCTACCTGGGCATAAGGGGCGGAAGCGCGTAATAAATAGTCGAGCGCGGCCGGAGGCAAGCCCCGCCGTGTCGAATCGCCGGAAATTCGCGTTGTCGTTTGCAACAAGTGGACTCTCGACGGTAATATGATTCTACGCAGGCGCCACGGCACCAGGAATCAGACGCTAGTCAATACCCAGAAAATCGAGCAGCATCGCATTGAACAAATGCGGTTTCTCTAGATGTACCGCGTGCGAGCATCCGGGAATAACCCCTAGTTGCGCGCCCCCTATCTGCCGCCACAGTTGCTCCGGCTGGATCCACGGATAAGCCCGGTCCCCGTCGCCCCAGAGCACCAGGGTCGAAGATGTAATTTTCGACAGCGCGGATTCGCCGGACCAGTTTTCCATCGCCGTAAGCCCGGCCAGGGCCGCCTGCAGCGAGGCTTTGACGGCAAGTTCGGCACAAACCGGGTAACCGTCTGCTGACTCTCCACGTTGAAACCATGTTGCCACGATCCGGCGCCCGGTTGCCTCGACCCCTTTTTCCTTTACGCCGCGCCTGGATTCGTCGATCGTTTCAAAACGACCGGGCATATTCCCAACGGGTCCTGTGCCGTATAACACCAGTTTGTCGATTCGTTCTGGCGCCAGCGCGGCCATTTCCTGCACGATCATGCCACCCATCGAATGCCCGACCAGGTGAAACCGCTTTGCGTCGAGTTCGTCGAGTTTGTTCAGCACGTAAATTGCGAGTTCGCGGATGGACTCGGGCGTCGACATTGCGTGGTTTTCGCCGAAACCCGGGAGGTCGGGCGTGATCACCCTGAAATGCCCGGAAAAGGTTTCCACCTGGTCCGCCCATTGCTTGCCACCACCGAGGTAGCCATGCACGAAAACCAGGGACTTCATGGACAACGAACCCGGGGCTGTTTTATTACCTTTTTCAGCATCGCGTGGATCAACCTATTTCCGTTCACCCTGCACGATTCGGTCGAGAATCATGGCGCAGAATAAAATGGCGAAACCGGCCAGAATACCCTGACCGACATTCGCATATTGCAACGCTTCGAGCACGTCTTCGCCGAGCCCTTTGGCGCCGATCAGCGAGGCCACGACCACCATTGCGAGGCTTAACATGATGGTCTGGTTTATCCCGGCGCGAATTGATGGGCTGGCGAGCGGCAAATCGACCCGCGTAAGCAGGTACCATTTGCTACCGCCGAACGATATCGCCGCCTCGCGCACGTGCTCGGGCACACCGCGCAGGCCCAGCACGGTCAGGCGCACCACCGGGGTCCCGCCAAAGATCATCGTGGTCACGACCGCGGCCGGTTTGCCGGTGCCGAAAAACGCGATGACCGGAATCATGAAGACGAAGGCCGGCATGGTTTGCATGAAGTCCATGATCGGACGGATGAAGGCGTAGAATCGTTCGCGGCGCGCGCAATACATGCCGAGCGGGATGCCGATAACAATCGAAAGGCAGGCCGCCGTTCCGAGCAGGGCCAGGGTTGTCATGGCCTTTTCCCAGAAGCCCAGAAGCCCCATGTACAATAAAAAGGCGCCCGAGTAAACGGACGCACGAGGACCAGCAGATAACCAGGTCAGCAGGATAATAAAGCTCGCGATTACCATCCAGGGCGTTTCCACGAAAATCAGTTCCAGCGCGTCCAGCACGCTGCGGATGGCGTAGGTGATGGCGTCGAAAAATGCCTCGCCATTCGTCACGCAGAAGGTGAAAAAGGTTTCGACCCAGCCGATGCTGGTCAGGCGGATACCATGCTCGGTCGGAAACTGGATCAGCCAGGGGAAAAGCCCGGGGAAACTATAGTGAGTCACCGTGGCAACCAGGATCACGGTCACGAAGCAGCAGCTCAGCGCGATAGTTTGCGGGGTCATGCCGGTTGAGATTCCCGGATCGGAGAGCCAGTCTGAAAAGCGCTTCTCGAGCAGTGTGTTGGCGATCACTGCCTGGCCGGCCTTGAATACGAGGAGCGCAACAAAGCCCACCGCAGCGATCGCCAGCCCGGTGCCTTCCAGCTGCTCGGCTTCGAGCCGAATCCCGCCGATCGCGTCTTCCAGCGATTTCACCGTGCGTTGGTAGACGTCGATCTTGTCGGTATTGTTCTCTATCGCCGCGGCCAGCTGCTGGCGCCTGAGTTCGAGCGTGCCCTCGATCTTGGCGATGCGCTCCCAGGCTTCCGACGCCAGGTCACCGAACAAACCGCGCATGATTTGTACGGCCGCGAGCGTCTCGAGAATCAGGAAGGCCAGGCCCCAGTTCCACATACCGCGGGCACAGAACCAAATCGGTCCGAGGATGCCGGCCCAGATATTCGTAGTCCAGACGAACTTGGAATCGCTGCCGATTTTGCCGAACTGGTTACGGTAATAATCGGGGCTGGTTTTGACGAATCGCTCGACCTGCTGCTCCCGCTCCGCGGCGAAGTAGTCGCTGTCGTCGGAAATCATTCCTGCCGGCGCATCGAGGTTTCTTTCGTTCATGACGTTTCCGCACCTTCTATGACTGTTTGCAGGATATCGGGCCGTGTAATCACGCCGACCTCGACATCGCCGTCGACGACAACAATCGGGGCATCGGCGTCGATCGCCAGCTGAATCAGCCGGCTCAAGGATTCGCCCTCGTTTACCCGAGGTGCGTCGTCGGGCAGATGCCCCGCGCTCGCCATGTACTTCTCCATCGGCTGCATCACCGCGTGCGCGCGCACGATTTTCAGGCGCGAGATGCCGGCGACGAAATCGGCCACGTAATCGTCCGCCGGATGCATGACGATATCCTCGGCGGTACCGATCTGTACCACCCTGCCATCGCGCATGATGGCGATGCGGTCACCGATACGCACGGCCTCGTCCAGATCGTGGGTGATGAACATCGTGGTTTTTTTCATCACTTCCGACAGTTTGATGAATTCATCCTGCAGCTGCCGGCGAATCAGCGGGTCGAGCGCGCTGAAAGGCTCGTCCATCAGCAACACGTCCGGGTCGGCGGCGAGCGCCCGCGCGAGTCCGACGCGTTGTTGCATGCCGCCGGATAACTCATGCGCGTACTTGTTGCCCCAGGCATCGAGTTCGACCGTTTTCAGCATATTGGCCGCGCGGCGCATTCGTTCGTTCTTGTTGATATTGCGAATCTCGAGCGGCATCGCAACATTGTCCAACACCGAGCGGTGCGGCAACAGCGCGAAGTTCTGAAACACCATACCGATTTTGCGATTGCGGAATTCCTGCAGCTCGCGGGGGCCGAGCGCCATCACATCGGTACCGTGAATCACTATTTTGCCGGCAGTCGGCTCGAGCAGGCGATTGAAGTGGCGCACCAGCGTGGATTTGCCGCTGCCGGACAGCCCCATCACGCAGAATATTTCGCCTTTCTTGACATCGAGACTGACATCGGCAACACCGACTACCGCATTATAGGTTTCGAGCACCTCTGCCTTGCCTAGCCCTTCTTCCCGGATGGCGCGCAGAGCGGCTTCGGCCTGATCGCCGAAAATCTTCCAGACGTTCGATATTTCGAGAACGGTTTCGCCCGATGACGGACTGGATTGATTTAACGCGGCCATTTCTCCCCCGATGGTTGCAAATAAACCGAACTGACAGCCGTGCCGGGGTCGACCCGCCGCCGACCCCGCACAGGTTCTCAGGTTGCGCGGCTAGAGACCCAACCAGGCGTCGACGCGTTCCGGATTTTTGGCAATCCATTCGCGGGCGACTTCCGACGCCTCGCGACCCTTGCCCGATATCTCGTAGGCAAACTCGCTGACGTCGTCCGCGGTCAGCGAAAAGCGCTCGAAGAATTCGACGATCGCCGGCGAGCGCTCTTTCAGCGAGTTCGACCAGGCGATCTGAACGCGCTTGAGTGCATCCTTGGTCGCGACCCTGGAATTCTGGTACCAGTCCGGCGAATCGGAGGGTTGCACCATAACGTACTTGGCCGGGTCGTACTTGGGTTCCGACAACATGGTGACATCGAACATGTACCAGATCGCATGCGGCTTGTAGCAGTAGAACGCGTAGCCTTCTTGCTTCGCAATCGAATCCTTTACGCGGGCAGTCTTGACGCTCTCTTCCGCGCGGATCGGCTCGATAAATGACAACAGTTCGTAATCGCGAACCTTGACCTCGTTGACATTGGCGGAGGCCCAGCCCGGCGCGCCAATCCACATTTCGCCCTTGCCGTTGCCGTCGCTATCCATCTCCATCGCCACGTCGGGGCGACCGAGGTCTGCGATATCGGTGATGTTTTTCTTTTTCGCAAAATCCTGCGAGACACAAAATCCCTGGTTGCCCTCGTAGGCATTCTTGCTGAGGGTTACGGTTTTCTTTTCATCCACATATTTCTTGGTGAAGCTTTCCTGGTTAGGTAACCAGACATCGGGATGCACGTCGATATCTCCCTTGCCCTGGTCCATGCCCTGAAAGATGGTCGCATTGTTGCCCGGCACCAGGTTCGCTTCGCCACCGATACGCTCGACCACAACCGCCTGCAGCAGCGCGGCGATCGCCTGAGCCCCGGTCCAGGCCGGCACCCCTATATTGACCCTCTCGGCGCTGAGCGCGGCCGTCGACGACAGGCCAATGGCAATACCAAAACTCAAACACAGTACTGATTTTTTCATTGATAACTCCTCGGTTACACGGTTGGAATATTCGCAGCTTTCCGCTGTTGCCCTGCCCCGTTTATGTCATTGTTGTTCGGCAGGAAAATAGTATGAGCCGAAAATCGTTTAGGCTCAAGGCGTCCAATATCCCCTGTTCTTTCACGTTTAGTCAATATTAATTTAGACTGCGGTTAGTCCAAATCCGCATCAGGCTCAGGATAATGGCTAC
>JAOTTY010000410.1 GCA_029864185.1 Gammaproteobacteria bacterium | reverse complement strand
AACGGCGTCGCACGCATGACATGAATACCGCCAACTGGATCCCCGACCTGTTCATGCAGCGGGTTGCCGAAGACGGCCAGTGGACCCTGTTCTCTCCCTGCGAGGTTGCGCCGTTGCATGACCTCTACGGCAACGCTTTCGAGGCCGCTTACGTGGCTTACGAGGAAAAAGCCGATCGCGGTGAAATCAAGAACTTCCGCCGTATGAAGGCTACCGACCTGTGGCGCAAGATGCTCGGCATGCTGTTCGAAACCGGCCACCCGTGGATGACCTTCAAGGATCCCTGCAATATTCGCTCGCCGCAGCAACATACCGGCGTCGTGCATTCTTCGAACCTGTGCACCGAGATTACGCTGAATACCTCGGATACCGAAATCGCGGTCTGCAACCTGGGTTCGGTCAACCTGGCGCAGCATGTAAACGAAAACGGCCTCGACCTGGCAAAGCTCGAAAAAACCATCAACACGGCGATGCGCATGCTCGACAACGTGATTGATTACAATTACTACAGCGTGCCGCAGGCGCGCACTTCGAACCTGCGCCATCGCCCGGTCGGCCTCGGCATCATGGGTTTCCAGGACTCGCTGTACAAGCAGCATATTCCGTACAGCTCGGAAGCGGCAATCGAGTTTGCCGACGAGTCGATGGAAGCGGTCAGTTACTACGCGATCCAGGCATCCACCCGACTCGCCGAGGAACGCGGCGCTTACTCGAGTTACCAGGGTTCGCTGTGGAGCCAGGGCATTCTGCCGATCGACTCGATTGCCAAACTGCGGGAGGCGCGCGGCGACTATCTGCAACAGGACGACAGTTCACATATGAACTGGGATAGCCTGCGCCAACGGGTCATCACCATCGGCATGCGCAATTCAAATACCATGGCGATTGCTCCGACTGCGACCATTTCCAATATCTGCGGTGTGAGCCAGTCGATCGAACCGATTTACCAGAACCTGTTCGTCAAGTCGAACCTGTCGGGTGAGTTCACCGTGATAAATCCCTACCTGGTTTCCGACCTGAAACAGCATGGTCTGTGGGACGACGTCATGGTCAACGACCTGAAGTATTACGACGGCAGTGTGCAGCATATCGATCGCGTCCCGGAAAAGCTCAAATCGATTTATGCCACCGCGTTCGAGATCGATTCGCGCTGGCTGGTCGAGGCCGCTTCGCGGCGCCAGAAATGGATCGACCAGGGACAGTCGCTCAACCTGTATATGGCGGAACCTTCGGGCAAGAAACTGGATAACCTGTACAAGCTGGCGTGGGTGCGCGGTTTGAAAACCACCTATTACCTGCGCTCCCTGGGTGCGACCGCGGTCGAAAAAAGCGCGACCGGGGCACCGCAACCGGCCGCGGAGCCCGAGCCAAAGGTCTGCTCGATCCTGGATCCGGATTGTGAAGCTTGTCAGTAATTAGCTAAAAAAATTAAGCAGGAGATTATATATGTTGAACTGGGATGAACCATTAGCCCCGCGGGCACCGAAAGCGCCAGAGCCTCTGCTGGACAGGCCCGCGCCTGCCGCAGAACCCGCGCTCACACCGGTCGCACGGGAGTTGCCACGTAGCGAAAAATCTCGTGAAACGACTCTCCCCCCGGCATCGGCGAAACCGATCAACCCCGA
Organism: Gammaproteobacteria bacterium; assembly: GCA_029864185.1. Lineage (GTDB taxonomy): Bacteria > Pseudomonadota > Gammaproteobacteria. Next base: position 898 of record JAOTTY010000410.1, on the reverse strand, counting down.
GGACAAGCGCGTCGTCAATGGTCTTACCGATATCAATCAACTGGCGCCGTTCAAGTACCCATGGGCCTGGGAATACTTTCTCAACGCCAACCGCAACCACTGGACCCCGCTCGATATCAACATGACCCAGGACGTGCATGATTACCAGCACAAGCTGACACTGGAAGAACGCCATGTCTATGAAAACGTGCTGTCGTACCTGACCACGTCCGACATACTTGCGATGCGCAATATCGGGCTTGCGGTAATGGAAAAAATGTCGGCCCCGGAGCTGCAGATTTACCAGGCGCGCCAGGTGTACGAGGAAGCAATGCATACCTGGACCTACCAGCACTGTATCGAAACCATCGGCCTCGATCAGGGCGAGATTTACAATCGCTACCGCGTGGTGCCGGAGATTTATCACAAAATCCAGATGTGCAACAAGCGGCTGGACTCGGTACTGCGTCCCGACATCGACCTGAACGACCGCGACGAACTCGAAAATTTCGTGCTCGCCTATACTTTTTTCGCTGGCGTTTTCGAAGGCACCTGGTTTTACAATGGTTTCAGCCCGGTCTTTGCGCTGCAGCGACGCGGCTTGATGAAAGGCACTGCGGAGCAGCTGCAATACATCATGCGGGACGAGGTGCTGCACGCCTCTTTCGGCATTCGCGTCTGCAAGCAGATCATCCTCGAGGAAAAGCTCAAGCTCGATCCGAAGGTGATCCAGGATATGTGGGAGGAAGCCGAGGCCGCCGAAATGCAGTACGCCAGGTTTCTGCTGCCGGATCCGATTCTGGGTTACAGCGCAGAAGACCATATCGCGCAATTCCGGTTTATCGCGAACCGGCGTGCCAACAAGCTGGACCACGCGACGCCATTCCCCGGGGCGACGAACGCCCTGCCATGGCTGGAC
>JAOTTY010000162.1 GCA_029864185.1 Gammaproteobacteria bacterium | reverse complement strand
ACAGCGCCTCGGCGTTGCGGTTGAGGGCGGCGGCCAGGTCTTCGACATCGCACTGGCGCAGTTCGGCCATGGTACGCAAATGCTCGACGACGAACGCCGGCTGGTTGAGCTCGCCGCGATGGTTCGCGCCAGGCTGATCGGGCGCGTCCGATTCCAGCAGCAGCGCGTTTACCGGCATCGCGGCGACAACGGCGCGCAGTTTCCTGGCGCGCTGGAATCCGACCGTGGCGGCGATACCAAGCCTGAAACCGATATCGTACAGCCGTTGCGCCTGCTGCCGGCTACCGCTGAAACTGTGCACGACCCCGCCGTGGCGAGCGTGCCGACGCAACAGGCCGATAGTTTCGTCCATCGCCTTGCGCACGTGCACGATGACCGGCAGGCGATGGTTGTCGGCCAGCTGCAACTGTTCCACGAACAGGTGCCGCTGCCAGTCCGCGTCGACCCGCGAAGTGTAAAAATCGAGCCCACACTCGCCGAGCGCAACCGGTTGTTCGCGCCCGAGCCATTCGTCGAGCTCACGTAAATGCGCGACCTGGTGCTGTTCGACGAACCAGGGGTGCAGGCCGTAAGCGGGATACAGACCCGCGTAGTCTTCGCACACCTGCTTTACCTTTTGCCAGCGATTCGCGGTCGTCGCCGGCACCACCATGCGCGTGACACCGGCCACCGCGGCCTGCGCGATGACGTCGTCGCGCAGCGCATCGAGGCGATCGTCGTCGAGGTGGCAGTGGCTATCGATCAGCTGCATGCCCTGTCGCGACGTTCCATCAGGTCAGCGATAATCGGCATTAACACGATTTCCATTGCCATGCCCATCTTGCCGCCGGGCACGACGATAGTATTGCGTCGCGACATGAAGGAGCCGCTGATCATCGACAGCAGGTTGGTGAAATCGGTATTACGAATATCCGGTTTGCGGAATCGAATCACGACGAAGCTCTCGTCCGGCGTCGGAATATCGCGTGCGATAAACGGATTGGAGGTGTCCACCGTCGCAACACGCTGAAAATTGATATCGGTTTCCGAAAACTGCGGGGTAATATATTTGACGTAGTCGGGCATACGCCGCAGGATGTTGTCGACAACCTCGTCCTTGCTGTAGCCGCGTTCCTTGCTGTCGCGATGTATTTTCTGGATCCACTCCAGGTTTACCACCGGCACCACACCGACCTTGAGATCGACATAACGGGTCATATCGATATCGGCGGTCTTGACCAGCCCGTGCAAACCCTCGTAGAACAGCAGGTCGGTATCGGGCTCGATATCCTCCCACGGGGTAAACTCCCCCGCCGCACAGTCGATGCCGAGGCGCTCGCCGTGCAACCTCGCCTCCTCGCCGTCATGCAGGTAAAATCGTTTGCGCCCGGTCCCGGTCTCGCCGTAGCTGCGAAACAGTTCCTCGAGCTTGCCGAACTGGTTTGCCTCCTCGCCGAAATGACTGAAGTTGATGCCGGCGCGGCTGGCCTCCTCCACCTTGAGCTGCATGTGCGCACGGTCATAGCGGTGAAAGCTGTCGCCCTCGATGATCACCGACCTTATATTCTGCCGATGGAAAATCGATTCCAGCGCTTTCTTGACCGTCGAGGTGCCCGCGCCGGAAGAGCCGGTAACAACGACGACAGGATGTTTTTTCGACATGCATCGAACTCCGCTAGCGTGAAGGCGCGAGTTTAGCCTGTTTTGCAGGCGGTCGCGATGCCAGGCTAGCTGCTCGTTTTGTAGCTGCAGGTAATATTGTGTAGACTATTGAGGATATTCCTGTCTCGTCTTGTCGGCGCTAAAATTCTTTGGCGCTACTTGATTCAAACAGAACTACAGCACAGATTCGGGAACCAGCAGGGGGCATGATGACTGTCTGGGGGTGTTTTATAGGGGATTCGACCAGCACTTGAGCACACTATCGAGATTACTTCGGGTCAGGCTTAGGAAAGTCAAACTAAGAAAGCTGCGCAGCATAAAGTGGTTGGCCGGGGTTATCTTTATTACGTTTGGCTGGTACGTCATCGATCACGCGCCGAGCAACGAAGTCGCCTGGGTGACCGGGTTGCTGTTGTTCACCATTTATCTCTTCGTGTTCGAGATCGTCAACGTCGACGAGGCTGCCATCACGATCATGGTGCTGCTCGGCGTGTCGTCTTTGCTGGCTCCATCCATGGGGCTGGAGCAGGGGCTGGTCGATACTCAGCACCTGTTTGACGGCTTCTCCAGCAACGCGGTGATATCGATTATCGCGGTGATGATCATCGGCGCCGGCCTCGATAAAACCGGCATCATGAGCAAGCTTGCGGTATTTATTCTGCGCATCGGTGGTACCACCGAAAGCCGTATCATCCCGATAATCTCCGGTACCGTCGGCATTATTTCCTCGTTTATGCAGAACGTCGGCGCCGCGGCCCTGTTTCTGCCGGTGGTCAGCCGAATTTCCGCGCGATCGGGCCTGCCGATGTCGCGCCTGCTGATGCCGATGGGATTTACCGCGATTCTAGGCGGCACCGTCACCATGGTCGGCTCCTCGCCGCTGATACTGCTGAACGATCTGATACTCGCGTCCAACGTGGCGCTGCCAGAGGAACAGCAAATGCAGACCTGGGGCCTGTTTTCGGTCACACCGATCGGCCTGGCACTGATCGTGACCGGTATCCTGTATTTCGTACTGGCCGGCAAATTCGTGCTGCCCGCGGTATCCGCCGAATCTTCGACCGCCGTTACCGGCAGCAGCAAGTACCTGCAGGAAGTATACGGCATCGACTACATGCTGTTCGAGGTCAACGTCCCCGCCGACAGCCCGCTGGTCGGCCAGGTGCTCAACGACATCGAATCGATCAACAAGATTCGCGTAATCGCGGTGAAGGCAGCAGGGGCCGGCATGCGCGCCAGCCGCGGCGACATTTCCCGCGATGTCGATATCGGCCCGAACTCGGCGCTCGGCATCCTGTGTTCGCCGGAACATCTGAAGGATTTTGTCGACAAGTACGGCCTCACCATCCAAAAGGGTTTGCGCGTGTTTTCGGAAGTGCTGTCGTCGGCGCAGGCAGGTATCGCGGAAATCGTTATTCCGCCGGGTTCGGCCCTGATCGGAAAATCGGCGCTCGACGTGTGGATGCGCAAGACCTACGGCCTCGCGATGGTGGCGCTGCACCGCGACGGCGAGACCATGTTCGAAGGCGAAAAAATTCGCGAGATGCCGTTCGAGTCCGGCGACACGATACTCGCGCATACGACCTGGCGCGCGCTGGCCCACCTCGAGCGCGATCGTAACTTCGTCATCGTCACATCGGAATACCCGCGCGAGGAAACTCGTCCCAATAAGGTGTTCTGGGCCGCGATCTTTTTTTCGCTGGCCCTGTTCCTGGTGTTATTCACCGATTTGCGGCTGTCGGTCGCGCTGATGGTCGGCGCCATCGGCATGGTCATTTCCGGGGTACTGAAAATCGAGGAGGCCTACCAGTCGGTATCGTGGGGCACCGTGTTTCTGCTTGCGAGCCTGATCCCGCTCGGTCTTGCAGTCGAGACCAGCGGCACCGCCAAATGGATCGCCGAGCAAACCCTGCTGGTGGTCGGCGGTATGCCGATCTGGGTGATACAGGCCGCGGTGGCGTTGCTGGCCACCTTTTTCACGCTGGTCATGTCGAATGTCGGCGCCACCGTGCTGCTGGTACCGCTGGCGGTCAATATCGCTATCGGTGCCGGCGCGAGCCCGGCGATTTTCGCGCTGACGGTAGCACTCGCGGCGTCCAATTCGTTTATTCTGCCGACGCACCAGGTCAACGCGCTGATCAAGGGTCCCGGCGGTTACGGCGTGCCCGATTTCATGAAGGCAGGCGGGGTGATGAGCCTGTTGTTCATCGTCGTCATGCTGATCGTCATGAATATCGTTTACTAGTCATGCTCTCGCGAACAGCAAATCCCAGACCCCGTGCCCAAGACCGCGTCCGCGCCGCTCGAAACGGGTTTCGGGCCGATAATCGGGGCGCTCGGCAAAACCGCTGGCATCGCCCAGGTTGACGAATCGCGGATCGGCCAGGAACTGCGCGGCTATCCACTCCGCATAATCCTGCCAGTCGGTCGCGATATGGACGACCCCCGCCGGTGTCAACGCGCGGTAGGCCAGGTCGCGAAAGTGCTGGTTGACGATGCGCCGCTTGTGATGGCGTTTCTTGTGCCAGGGATCGGGAAAAAACAGCATGATACGATCCAGCGTCCCGGGCGCAATCATGTGCTCCAGGACTTCGATCGCATCGTGCATGACCAGGCGCACGTTCGCGAGCTGCCGCTGACGGATCAGGTTAAGGCAACGGCCGATTCCAGGTTCGTGCACATCGATTCCAAGGTAAAGACTGCATGGGTCGGCGGCTGCCATGGCGACCAGGGCTTCACCGTTGCCGATACCGATTTCCAATATCGCTGTTTCGAATCCCGCGGGTAATTCGGGCCTCGCGTAGATGAAATCTATCCCATAAACCGGCCAGTAGTTTTCGAGCGCCTTCCGCTGCGACGACGTGATGCGGCCACCGCGACGAACAAAACTCCGGATAGAGCGTACTTTTTTATCGTTAGCGGTCATTATGTGACGCGTTTCGCAACTCATAGCTTGTTGAATTAAACCGATTTTAACCCTCAGTACCGTTTATCGGTGCTTTTTTATATCCTATCTTGTTTAAGCGGACTTTTTGTCAGGTTGGATTAGGATATAGGCATGAAAAAGAAATCAGGTTTTACATTGCTAGAGCTATTGATAGCGGTAGCGCTCGTCGGCATCGTCATGGCCTTCGGCCTGCCCTCGATGACCGAGTTTATCAAAAACGATCGCCTGACTACGCAGATCAATACGCTCGTCGGTCACCTTGCCTACGCACGCAGCGAGGCGGTGCTGAGACATCAACCCGTTATCGTGTGCGCCAGCGACAACCAGGCGTCGTGCTCGTCCGGTAACTGGGCCGACGGTTGGATCATATTCGTCGATACCGACAACAACGGGGATTTTTCTGCTGGTGAAGTCATGCTACGGGTACAGCAGCCCCTGGCTGGTGGCAATACTCTCGTCAGCACAGCCGGCAACAGCGTCGTTTACGACGACCGCGGTTTCGCGCCCAATTCGATCGGTAGCTTTTCCTTATGCGATGATCGCGGCCCTGCCCATATCAAAGCGATTACGATATCCAACACCGGGCGAGTCCGTAAAGGGGGTAGTGCATCATGCGTTTAAATCGGCATCGACAGCAAGGGCTTACGCTGGTTGAATCGATGATCGCCCTGCTCGTAGTTTCCATCGGGCTGCTCGGCATCGCCGCGCTTCAGGTTACCGCAATGAAGCAAAATTCCAGCGCCCTGCATCATAGCCAGGCGGTCTGGGTCGGCTATAACATGGCGGATCGAATCCGTGCGAATATCGCCCAGTTCGCCAATTATCCCGGCATCGACACCAATACCGGTTATTCACAGGACTGCACCAGCGGTCCCTGCAACAGTGTCCAACTGGTTACCGCGGACGCCGCGGACTGGACTGCCGAGGTGCAGAACCTGCCGGCCGGCCGGGGCATTATCACCGGCAACGCGAACCAGCTCACGATTGCGGTCATGTGGGACGACGAGGGAACCGGCGCCGCCGGTACCGGCTGCGGCAACGATCCGCAGGTCGATTTAACCTGTTATACGGTAACACTAGTCCGATGAAATTTAAAAGACATCAACTCGGCTTCTCCATGGTCGAAATTCTGGTTGCCCTGGTCATCAGCCTGTTCTTGTTGGGCGGCATAATCCAGGTCTATATGACTAACAAGTCTACCTTTACCTTCACCGACGCGATATCCCGCATTCAGGAGAACGGCCGCTTCGCGCTCGATACCATGACCCAGGATTTGCGCATGGCCGGATTTTTCGGCTGCGCCATTTTCGATCCGGAAGATACCGAAAATATCGCCAATAATCTCAATCCCGCCGGTACCGGATACAATCCCGACCTGCACGATTTCATCCTGGCGGGCGTGATCGAAGGCACCGAGGGTGATGGCCTGAACGGCTCTGACAGCGTCACGCTGCGCGGTTCAAAACCGGGCCAGCTCAACGTGCAACCACCGTTTAACGTCGACACTTCGGCGAATATTTTCGTCACCGCCAACAATACGGTCGATCCTGGCGATATCGTCATGATCAGCAATTGCCGCGGCGCCGATATTTTCCAGGTGACCAACACTACGGAGAACGCCGCGGCCAACCAGATGGCGGTGGTCCACAACACCGGTGCCGGCGAACCCGGCAACTACAATCCGGACAGCTGCAAGGGCGGTAACGCGCACTGCCTTTCACAATCTTACGGCGCGGACGCCGCGCTGTTCGAACTGCAAACCGTTACCTACTCGATTGCCGCCGGAGCCAGTGGCGAACCCGCACTGTGGCGCTCGGAAAACGGAACCAGCCTCGAACTGATCGAGGGTGTCGAGCAAATGCAGGTGCTTTACGGGCTCGACACCGACGACGACGACTTTCCCAATCAATACGTCACTATCGATAACGTGCCCAACACCTTTGACGTCATGTCGGTACGCCTCATGCTACTGGTGCGCTCAGATACCGACTTTATCGCCGAAGACAACCAGGTTTACAACTTTAACGGCAACAACGTGACTGCAGGCGATCGCCGACTGCGACAGATTTTCACGACAACCATTGCACTGCGAAACCGGATAGGCGCATGAACAAGTTCAATTATAGATCCCAGACTGGGGTGACCCTGATAATCAGCCTGATCATACTCGTCACACTGACGATCCTCGGACTGACATCGATGCAATCGTCGCGCACCGAAATCAGCATGGCGGGTAACCAGCGGGAATCGGGTATCACTTTCAACGCCGCCGAGGCGGGGCTGCGCGACGCCGAGGGCTTCGTTACCAATTCGATTTCGAAAAGTATTTACAACGACCCCACGATAGGCCTGTTCGACAGGCTGGATGTGGACCCCGATTACGGTGACGAGGTGGCCTGGACGGCGTCTCAGGTCGCACCGACCACGCTGCCTCACGTCGCGGCGCAACCTCAATTTATCATCAAGTATCTCGGCGACCGTTCGCAAAACGAAGTCGCCGCGGTAAATATCGGCGGCTATGGCAGCAGCCAGCCCGGAATCACTGTATCCAATTTCAGGATTACCGCGCGGGGAACAGGCCAGACCGGCAACGCGTATCGCTATGTCCAGTCATACTTTGGAAAAGAGTATTAGAATCAGGAGAATTCGCATGTTTAATTTCTCGAAAACAACGCTCGCACAGGCCCTGATGGCAGCCGCCATTACGGTCATGTCCCTGCACAGCGCACAAGCCGCGCCCGGAACCCTGCCCGCGGCGCCCCTGTTCCTGTCCACCATCGTTGAACCCAACGTGTACTTTACCCTCGATGACTCGGGCAGCATGGACTGGGGCCCGATGCAATCGAGCACGAGCGGATTGGCCACCGGCAGCGGTCTACCCTTTATCGATGGCAGGCTCCGTGGCTACTACACGCCGACTTTTACTCATCTGTATCCGGCGAGTGCCGGTTTCATCTATGTCCTGCCCCCGGCTGACGGCACCCATGCCGAATGGGACAAGACCTGGGTGGTGCGCAATCACCTCGCGAACCGGAACTATTACAACCCCAATATCAAATACGTCCCGTGGCCGGGGACCAAGGCGGATGGCAGCCCGATGTATGACAATGCCAACCCGAAAGCGGCGCTGGAACATCCGGACATCCCGGGCGGTGAGAGTGTCAACCTGACCATAAACCATAGCTATACGGAGCCCGCGCCCGGAGCCGGCGGTGTAATTACCAAGGGCATTACTTCGACTACCTATTATATCCCGACCTACTACAAATGGAGCCCAACCGATGGTGATGGCGATGGCGTGATCGAAGCATCCGACCTGGTCGGTGCCAACGTTCTTGCGGCCATGGTCAAGATTCCTCCGGACAGCGCGGAAATGCAGAATTTCGCCAACTGGTTCCAGTACTACCGCTCGAGAATGAATGCGACCAAGTCGGTCGTCGGTAGCACGATTAATAATACCGATGCTTCGCGTATGGGTATTCGCATGTATAACACCGGCCCGATGGTTAACCTGCAAACGATGAGCGATACTGCCTTGAAACGTAATTTACTGGGGAATCTCTACAATTTTGTAACCCCGGCCAGGGGAACCCCGGCGAGGACCGCCCTCGAAGCGACCGGTAACTATTTTGCCGACAACGCTAGCGGTGCCATCCTGAACGCGGCCAATGGCGGGGAATGCCAGCAGAATTTCAACGTGCTGATGTCGGATGGTTTCTGGAATGGCAGCACCAACCCTTCCGTCGGCAATGCCGATACGGATGGTGCGGGCCCATTTGATGGTAATCAAGCCCAGTCAAACGATGGCGGAAACTACGCGGACAGTTACAGCAATACCCTCGCCGACGTCGCAATGCATTATTACGAGACAGATCTACGCGGCGACCTTGGCAACAAGGTGCCGACCCAGACCGGCATCGACGAAGCCGACCACCAGCATCTGGTGACCTATACCATCGCGTTCGGTTTGAGCGGCACGCTCAACCCGGCGGTCGATGACCCGCTCGCGATCGGTTTTAACTGGCCCGAACCCCTAGCTAACTCGAACACCACGGTAGATGATATGTGGCATGCCGCCTACAACGGGCGCGGCAGATACCTCAGCGCACAGAATCCGGAAGATCTTAAACAATCGCTGTCGACGGCAATCAATGATATCGCACAAAGAACCGGTACCGCGGCCGCGGTCGCAATCAACTCGGCCCAGCTCAGTACCGAGTCGGTAGTCTACCTGGCGCAATTCAACTCCAATCGCTGGCAGGGTAATTTGCTGGCATTCCCGATAATCGACACCGACACCGGACAACTCGCGGCCACTCCGAAGTGGGACGCGGCGGCGATCCTGAACGCGCGGGATTTCATCAGCAAGCCGCGAACCGTTTTTACCTATAACGATTCGCTCGCGATACCGGACGGGGTCGCTTTCCAATGGGCGAATATATCGGCTTCGATGCGTAACGATCTCAAGACCAACGCCATCGGCGGTGTCGATGCAGACGCGGTCGGGGAGGCCCGACTCGATTACCTGCGCGGCGATCGATCCCACGAGGGCAGCGGCTATTCCTTTCGCGAGCGGCTTTCGATGCTGTCTGATATCGTCAACTCGGGCCCTGTTTTCGTCGGCCCGCCGACCCTGAGCTGGCCGGATTTCGCCCCTTTCCCGGTAGGCGGGGAAGCTTACTCCGAGTTTAAGAACGGTCCGGCCGCAAACCGTAAGAAAATGGTATATGTCGGTGCCAACGACGGCATGCTGCACGCCTTCGACGACGACACCGGCGACGAGATTTTCACCTATGTCCCGGGGATCTTCAGCTCCAGCGGCATCGGTGAGGGGCTGCACTACCTGACCGAACCCAGCTATGGGCACCAGTTTTACGTCGACCTGACACCGACCCTGTCCGATGTCTATATTTCCTCGGGCGCCAGCCAGGAGTGGCATACGGTTCTGGTCGGCGGCCTGCGCGGCGGGGGACGCGGAATATTTGCGCTCAACGTCACCGATCCCTCGCTTTTCAAGGAAGTCAATGCCAGCAAGGTGGTGATGTGGGAGTTTACCAGCAACGACGATGCGGATCTTGGCTATACCTACAGCCGCCCCGCCATCGCCTACACCAATGCCGGCACCTGGGTCGCCATATTCGGCAACGGCTACAACGACCTCGGCAGCGGTGAATCCAGCCTGTTTATCGTCGATATCGAAAAGGGTAGCGACGGCATATGGCAGGCAGGGGATTACGTCAAGATTTCGACCGGCGCCGGTGATACGGTGAACCGCAACGGCCTCGCCACCCCGGCACTTGCCGACGTAGACGGCAACGGCACCGTCGACCGCGTATATGCCGGCGATCTGCAGGGCAAGGTATGGGCATTCGACCTGTCGAGTTCTAATCAGAACATGTGGAACGTAGCCTATAAGAGCGGCTCAACCCCGATACCGTTGTTCACGACTCCGGCCGGCCAACCGGCCACCGCGAAGCCGGTGCTGGCAAAACACCCGACCGTGCCTGAT
>JAOTTY010000409.1 GCA_029864185.1 Gammaproteobacteria bacterium | reverse complement strand
CGCTAGTGTAAGTAAACTGTCCCCGCTAGTGAACGGACTTGAGAGAGAACACGACTTGCCTGAAGAGCGCTCACACCCAGAAGTCAGAGACGCGGTCACGCGCCTCTGCGCCGACTACCCCGACGAATACTGGCGCGACAAGGACCGCGACAAGGCTTATCCGGGTGAATTCGTGCAGGCGCTGACCGATGCCGGCTACCTGTCGGTGCTGATCCCGGAGGAATATGGCGGCGCCGGGATGGACCTGGCCGCCGCCTGCGCTGTGCTCGAGGAAATACAGCACAGCGGCGCCAACGGCGCTGCCTGCCACGCGCAGATGTACATCATGGGCACCCTGTTGCGCCACGGCAGCGAGGCGCAAAAACTCAATTACCTGCCCGATATCGCGTCGGGTGCTTTACGTCTGCAGGCTTTCGGCGTCACCGAACCGTCGAGCGGAACCGATACCACGCGTATCAAGACGCGCGCGCACCGCGACGGCGACGATTACGTCGTCAGCGGGCAAAAGGTGTTTATATCGCGCGTCGAGCACTCCGATCTGCTGCTGTTACTGGTGCGCACCACGCCGCGCGATAAAGTCGAGAAACCAACCCAGGGCATGTCGGTGCTGCTGGTCGACCTGCGCGAGGCGGTCGGCAACGGTTTGACGGTGCGGCCGCTCGAGACCATGCTCAACCACGCCACCACCGAACTTTTTTTCGACAAGCTGCGGGTGCCGGCGCAAAACCTGATCGGCGAGGAGGGCAGGGGTTTTAGCTATATCCTCGACGGCATGAACGCCGAGCGTATCCTGATTGCCGCCGAGTGCATCGGTGATGCGCGCTGGTTTGTCGACCGCGCTACAGGCTACGCGCGCGAGCGTGAAGTATTCGGCGCCCCGATCGGCAAGAACCAGGGCATCCAGTTTCCGATCGCGCGGGCGCACGTGCAAACCGAGGCGGCCGCGCTGATGGTCGCCAAGGCCTGCCGCATGTTCGATGCCGGCGAACCCTGCGGATCGGAAGCCAACATGGCCAAGCTGCTGGCCGCCGACGCGTCCTGGGCCGCAGCGGACATGTGCCTGCAGACACACGGCGGCTATGGCTTTACCGTCGAATATGATATCGAGCGCAAGTTTCGAGAAACCCGGCTCTACCAGGTCGCGCCGGTCTCGACCAACCTGATTCTGTCCAATATCGCAACCCACGTGCTCGGCCTGCCAAAATCATTTTAATGCCGAGTCTTGACGACATTCTCGTGGTGTCGCTGGAGCAGGCGGTGGCCGCGCCGTTTTGTTCCAACCGGCTCGCGCACGCCGGCGCCCGGGTCATCAAGATCGAACGCGAAGACGGCGACTTCGCGCGCGCTTACGACAGCGCCGTGCACGGCGAATCAGCCTACTTTGTCTGGCTCAACCAGGGCAAGGAATCGCTGCTCCTGAATATCAAGGATGACGCGGACGCGGCGCTACTGCACCGCATCCTCGCGCGCGCCGACATATTCATACAAAACCTCGCCCCGGGTGCGGCCGCGCGTGCCGGTTTCGGCAGCGCTGAGCTCCGCGCGCGCTACCCGCGGCTGATCTGCTGCGATATCTCGGGCTACGGGGATGAGGGCGAATACAGCTCGATGAAGGCTTACGATCTGCTGGTGCAATGCGAATCCGGCATGGCGTCGATTACCGGTACGCCCGATGCGCCCGGACGTATCGGCGTGTCGGCCTGCGATATCAACTGCGGGCAACAGGCCTATGCCGCGATCCTCGAGGCCTTGATCGCACGCGGGCAGAGCGGCAAAGGTTCGCTGATCAAGGTTTCCCTGTTCGACGGCATGGCCGAGTGGCTCGCGGTACCGCTGCTGCACTATGACTACGCCGGCAGGATCCAGCCGCGCGTCGGCATCAACCACGCCACCATATCGCCCTACGGCGCCTACCGCTGTCGCGATGGGCTCGATATCGTTATCGCGATTCAAAACGAACGCGAATGGCGCAATTTCTGTGCACGGGTGCTCGACGACGCCTCCCTGGCTGGCGATGCTCGGCTCGACTCGAACGAGGCGCGGGTGCGCAATCGCGCTCATGTCGACCAGCTTATCGGCGGCGTTTTTTCGCGGCTCGATCAGGCCGCCGTGGTCGAACGCCTGCGGCAGGCCGATATCGCCTACGGCCGACTCAACGATATGGCGGGCCTGTCGAACCACCCGCAGTTGCGCCGCATGACCGTCGACACGCCGAGCGGGCCGGCAAGGCTGGTCGCGGTAGCGGCGATGCGATCGGACGAGAGCGAAATCAAGCGTAAAGTGCCGGCGCTCGGTGAGCACAGCGCAAAAATCCGCAAAGAGTTTCCCTGAGGAGAAAAGATGCAAACGATAGACTGGAGCGATTTCGAAAAAGTCGAGTTGCGCGTCGGCACCATCGTCGAGGCGCAGGAATTTCCGGAGGCGCGCAAGCCCGCCTATAAGCTCAGAATCGATTTTGGCGACGAAATCGGGATCCGTAAATCGAGCGCCCAGATCACCGATTTATACCAGGTGGAGGAACTGGTCG
>JAOTTY010000161.1 GCA_029864185.1 Gammaproteobacteria bacterium | reverse complement strand
TTGCGTTTGACGGCGGCGGCCGATTTGCGCTTGCGCACGGCGGTGGGTTTTTCGTAGTGCTGGCGACGACGAGTTTCGGTCAGGATCCCCGCTTTTTCGCAGGAGCGCTTGAAACGGCGCAGCGCGAAATCAAATGGCTCGTTGTCCTTTACTTTGACTGATGGCATATTTGTTGGTCCAGTTTGTGTGTTTTGGCGCCTGCTTCCGCGGCCCCGGCTTCAAGAGCCGGCCAATTATAAGGAGGCGGAACCAAATATCAATCGCATTCCTTAAATTAAAGTCCTGTTTTTTATGAAAGTATTGGGAATTGAGAGCTCCTGCGACGAGACCGGCATCGCGGTTTACGACAGCGCAAGCGGACGGATCTGGCAGCGCCTGTATTCGCAGATCGAGCAGCATCGCGAGTATGGCGGCGTGGTGCCCGAACTTGCCTCGCGCGATCATGTCGTCAAGGCCGCACCGATGCTCGGCGAGATCCTCGCAGAGATCGGCTCGATCGACGATATCGATGCCTTTGCCTATACCCGGGGTCCGGGACTGATAGGCGCCTTGATGGTCGGTGCCAACCTGGCCCGCGGTCTGGCCTGGGCGCTGGATAAACCGGTACTCGGGGTGCATCACATGGAAGGCCATTTGCTGGCGCCGATGCTGGCCGACGAAAAGCCGCTGCTGCCGTTCGTTGCGCTGCTGGTGTCAGGCGGGCATACCATGCTGGTGGACGTCAGGGCGATCGGCGAATACCGGATTCTGGGCGAGACCCTGGACGACGCGGTCGGCGAAGCCTTCGACAAGACCGCCAAACTGCTGGGATTACCCTACCCCGGCGGGCCCGAGCTGGCGCGGCTCGCGGATTCGGTGACGCGGTCGCGGTTCGAGTTCCCGCGCCCCATGATCAATCGGCCGGGGCTGGAATTCAGTTTCAGCGGACTGAAGACCGCCGCGCTCAACATCGTCAGGCAAAACGAGCCGCTGGATGACGACCTGCGCGCCGAGATTGCGCATGCATTTCAGCAGGCCGTGGTCGACACGCTGCGCGTAAAATGCCTGCGCGCGCTCAAGGAGACGGGTTATCGGAGCCTCGTCATAGCCGGGGGCGTAGGGGCAAACCGACTATTACGGGATGCGCTGGACAAGGCCACGCGCGCGCGCAGGGCGCGGCTTTACGTCCCCGCGCTGGAATACTGCACCGACAACGGGGCGATGATCGCCTACGCGGGCGCCTTGCGGCTGCTGCACGGCCAGCACGACCAGTCGGTTAGCGATGTGCTGCCGCGGTGGTCCCTCGAGACCCTCCCGGCCCTGTAAAAGATGCAGGATATACGGGGACAGTTTACTTAATTCCCGAGGGAATTAAGTAAACTGTCCCCGTAATTGTCAGGACTCGGTGCCGCGGATCAGGCGTTGAATATTGCTCTTGTGGCGCCAGATCAGGATTGCGGAGAGAATTACGAAAACGCTCGCAATCCAGAGATCCTGGGTGCGCCAGAAAATCGCCAGCGGCAACAGGCTGAAAGAGACGATTGCCGCCAACGAGGAAATTTTGAATACCTTGGCGAACAGTAGCCAGGTAGCGATCAGAATCACTCCGGCAACCCAGTCAAAACCGACCGTTGCCGCAATTGCGGTAGCCACGCCCTTGCCGCCGCGAAAACGGAAGAACACCGGGAAACAGTGTCCAGTAAACGCGGCGAATCCGGTGAGCGCGACGACCAGCAGATCTACCTCCAGGATGCGCGCGATCAGAACCGGCAGCAGCCCTTTCAGGCAATCACCGACCAACGTGAAGAACGCGGCCTTCTTGCCGGCGATACGCAGGACGTTGGTGGCGCCGGGATTTTTCGAACCCTCGCTGCGGGGATCCTTGAAGCCCATGATCCTGCTCAGCAGGATTGCCGACGAAATCGACCCGAGCAGGTATGCAAAACACAGTAGAGCGAGGGCTTCGAGCATTTAAGACCAGCGTTGATTATTCCGCGAACTCTACCAGATAAGGCTCGAGCGTACAGCCACGCGAATCGATTACAATGGTCGGATGGATGACGATAACCTGATCATGCTGCACGGATGGGGAATGAATTCCTTCGTGTTCGACCCGCTGCAGCGGCAACTCACCGTGCGAGACATGCTGCTGCCGGCGCTGCCCGGATACCCCGGTAGCCCGTGGCAGCTGCAGTTCGATTTCGAGCGGCAGCTCGAACGGATGGCGGCCGATTTGCCACCGGGACAGCTGCTGGGCTGGTCGCTGGGCGGAACCTATGCGATCGAGCTCGCGGCGCGCTACCCGCATAAATTCAGCGCGCTGACGCTGGTTGCCTGTAATCCCTGTTTCGTTGCCGGTGAGGGCTGGCGCTGCGCCGTCGAAGCTTCGGTATTCGACGCCTTCGGCGAAGCCCTGGCAGGGGACCGAGCGCGTGCGCTACGCCGATTTATCGCGCTGCAGATGCAGGGCGAGGCGCAGGGCCGGGCCCTCTCGAGAAGCCTGTGGGAGGGGCTCGCCGAGGCTGGGGTGCCGGATTCGGCTGCGCTTGGATTCGGGCTGGAACTGCTCAGGAATCACGATGCCAGACCCGCTCTGGGCCGGGTCTCCCAACCGATAACCCTGGTTCTCGGCCAGCTCGACGCGCTGGTGCCGTTCGCGCTGATAAAACAAATCGCTGATGTTGCCCCCGCGATTCGGGTAGAATCCGTCGCCGGCGCCGCACATGCGCTTATTTTTTCGCATCCATCGCAAGTCGCCGCGCTGTTGTAAGCGCGCCGCAGGAGGCATGCAATTATCGACCCTGGAGTGTTTTTGGACCTGTTAAATCCGCCTCGGCTTGACAAGCGATCTATCAAGAAATTCTTCAATCGTGCCGCTAAAAGCTACGATAATGCCGCTATTTTGCAAGAAGAGGTGTTGACCAGGCTATTGCAGCGCTTGCAGTATATTCGTCACCGGCCAGAGACAATTATCGATATCGGTTGCGGTACGGGAAAGGGCATTCCGGGATTGCAAAAACGGTATCCGCGGGCGCGGGTATACGCCGCGGATATCGCGCTGGAGATGTTGTTGTACGCCCGTTCGAGGTATCGGCCATTGACCAGAAAACGATTAATTGCCGCCGACATGGAACGATTGCCGTTCGCGCCGCGGAGTTTCGATCTCGTGTTTTCGTCGCTGGCGCTGCAGTGGGCCAACGACCTGCGTGCAACGCTGGCCGAGTTTGCGCGGATTGCGAAACCGGGATCTTTGCTGATGTTTGCAAGTTTCGGACCCGGGACCCTGCAGGAGCTCGCGGCAAGCTGGGAAGACCTGGATCGGCACCCGCACGTGCACCAGTTCGTCGACATGCACGACGTCGGCGACGCGATGCTGGCGGCCGGATTCACCAATCCGGTAGTCGACGCGGAGCGGATTCGCATGGAGTACGGTGAATTTCGCATGCTGCTAGGCGATCTGAAGAATATCGGGGCAACCAATGCGGAGGTTAGCCGCCGGCGCGGTCTGATGACGCCGGCGAAGCTGCGCAGCCTAGAAGCCAGGTATCGCGAACATGGATTTGAGGATGGAAAATTCGTAGCCAGTTACGAAGTCGTGTACGGGCACGCCTGGCTGGAATAAACGACCCTGGATCAGGGAGCCGGCGGCAACACGCCGTGGGGCTGAAGCCAGCCCATGTAGAATGAGACCGCGATGAAGACGAAGGTGACGATGGACAGGGCGATTCGTATGGTCAGGAATTTGGCGGTGCGGCTTGATTCGCCGCGTTCTTTGACCAGGCTGAACATGCCCGCGCCGAGACTGAGGACGATCAGCCCGAGCAGCACCACGATGATAATTTTGACAAAAAGCATAGGTATAAAAAATGTTACGCAGCAACCCAGTGTACCGGATCATCAGGCGTTGTCGATATGAAAATCGGCAGCCGTGAGTTCCGGCCTGCCTGGTGGTCGGCCCTGCTGGCGGCGTCGGGGATAACGTTGTTCGTCACCCTCGGCATGTGGCAGCTGGACCGCGCCGCGTTCAAGGATTTGCTGCAACAAAAGTTCGAACAGCGGCTGGCGCAGGATTACCGGATGCTGAATATCGATACGGACCTGGCCGATATTCAGTATCGTAAGCTGATGGTCAGGGGTAGCTACGACAACGCGCACAACTTCCTGCTCGACAATCAGGTCCACCAGGGCCAGGCCGGATACCAGGTACTGACGCCATTACAGCTGGCCGATAGCGACCACATCATACTGGTTAATCGCGGCTGGGCTGCGTGGGGCGCATCGCGCGAGCGCTTGCCCGAAATACTGCCAGCCGAGCCGGCTGCTGCGGTCGAGGGCATCGCCTTCGTACCGGGAGAACCGGCATTGACCCTGGGCGGGCTAAAACTCTCCGAGGGCTGGCCGCAGCTGATTCCGTATGTTGATCTCGCGGCTTTGCGCCAGCAGTATTCGCAGCGCTTGTTACCGATGATTCTGTGGCTCGCGCCGGAAGGGCCGGGCGTCTACGTGCGCGACTGGGATCCGATCTGGTTACCACCCGAAAAAAGCCGGGCCTACGCGGTGCAGTGGTTTTCGTTTGCCGGGATCGCCCTGCTGCTGTTTGTTTTACTCAATCTGCGGAAAATCGAATGAATCAGCAAACGAGCAATAGCCTGTTCTGGTACCGGGTCAAGTTAGTAGCCCTGATCGCCGTTTTTCTGTCGCCGTTTGTCGGTGGCTGGTTCGCTTTTTACGTGTTCGACCTGCGGCCGCCGAGCGGCAATTACGGCATGCTGGTCGA
The DNA here is from genome assembly GCA_029864185.1 of Gammaproteobacteria bacterium. Taxonomy (GTDB): domain Bacteria; phylum Pseudomonadota; class Gammaproteobacteria. The sequence goes on along the minus strand of JAOTTY010000161.1, from coordinate 5,352 downwards.
GCCGGTGAAAAAGATCGACTGGCCCGTTCTCGAAAGCGTGGACGGCAGGCGCTTCGACGGCGGATTCGGAGGCAGATGGACTTTCGTGCTGTTTTCCGGGGATAGTTGCGACGCGCAGTGTTTCTCGAACCTGTTTTACATGCGCCAGATCCGAACCCTGCTGGGCCGCGATACCATGCGCCTGCAAAACGTGCTGATTACCGCAGAACCGCTAAGTGAGAAACTGCGGACTTTCCTGCTCGAATACCCCAACCTGATCGTGATCGAGAACAATCGCGATCGCGGGCTTTATTCGCAGTTCGCCGTCGAGGGATTCCCCGAAGTCGGCAGTACTCCCAGGATATACCTGATCGACCCGGATCAAAACCTGATGCTGCACTATCCCGCCGAGAACGATCAGAATCGCGTGCTCGAAGATATTAAAAAGCTGATGAAGTTATCTCAGATCGGTTGAGTCTGTTATCATCCTTCGTTTGAACCCCGATCGGTTTGCCTGTATAACGCCCGCTGGCACCAACCATCGACCCGAATCGATACCAAAATGACAACTTTGACGCTCGCTTCCTGGAACCGGTATTACAATCTGACCAAACCCAAGGTCGTGCTTCTGATCGTGTTTACCGCGATGGTCGGAATGCTGCTCGCGGCAGACGGCCTTGTGCCGCTCGATACCTTCGTATTCGGACTGCTCGGTATCGGGCTTGCGGCCGCGTCCGGGGCCGCGATCAATCACGTCGTCGACGAGCATATCGATCGCATCATGGAACGCACCCGCAATCGCCCGCTGGTCAGCGGCGAACTGGATCCGAGGTCGGCACTGGTATTCGCGTTGTTGCTCGGCGCGCTCGGCATCGTCATGCTGGTGGTTTTCGTCAACCTGCTGACCGCGGTGCTGACTTTCTTTTCGCTGGTAGGCTACGCGCTGATCTATACCATGTACCTGAAGCGCGCGACGCCCCAGAATATCGTGCTCGGTGGGGCCGCCGGGGCGGCGCCGCCCCTGCTCGGCTGGACTGCCGTTACCGGCAGTGTCGATACCGAGGCATTGCTGCTGTTCCTGATTATTTTTATCTGGACGCCACCGCATTTCTGGGCTCTGGCGATCCGCCGGAGAGAGGAATATGCCAGGGCCGAAATCCCGATGTTGCCGGTAACCCACGGCGTCATGTTTACCAAGATCCAGATTCTGCTGTACACGATTCTTTTATTCCTGGTCACGATGATGCCTTTCATCGTGCAAATGAGCGGGTTGCTCTACCTCGCCGGCGCGCTCGCGCTGGGGGTGGGTTTTCTTTACTACGCAATCAAGTTATACCGCGACGAGCAACCCAATGTGATCGCGATGAAAACCTTCGGTTACTCGATTTTCTACCTGAGCCTGCTGTTCGGATTCCTGCTGGCCGACCACTACGCGCGCGTTTTCATTCGCGGCTGGTTCCTCTAGGCGCTGGTGAAGTAAAGCACCAGCTGCACCACGCCCACCAGCGTCAATACGAAGACGGCGCCGAACAGCAACCCCATCCAGATAAAGTGGGACAGCTTGCCATGTTGGAAATCGCGCTCGCGATTGGCGTTGCTCTGCACGCCGATGAACGCGGACAGGGTGCTTCTCAGCAATTGCCAGAAAGTCAGTTGAACTCCTTTTTCTGTCTTGCTGTCTTCACTATGATTCAAGGTTGAAATCTCAAATTGATTGCCCTAGATTGTTCATTGTGCCAGTCGGGTGTGCAATCCGGGTTAGCCCAACGCGAGTAGATTGTAAACTAAATATGGTCAGCATCGATAAAGTTAATACCAGCGACTCCTATCGATTCGTACTCTCCCCCAATTGCTCGATCACCTGGCGCGAGCTGGTCCTCTTCTATATTTTCACCTGCGTGGTTGCGCTCGCGATCGGAATATTTTTTACTATTCAGGGCATGTGGCTGGTGCTGCCGTTTTCCGGCCTCGAAATGCTGGCGTTTGGCGGCTGCCTGTATCTCACCTCGCGCAAGGTATATCGCAGGGAGGTAATCACGCTGGACCAGCACCGCACCCGCATCGAAAAGGGGGTGCAGCAGGTCAGCCAGAGCTGGGAATTCGAAACCCCCTGGATAAGGTTGATCGACGAGCAAATCGGCGCCCGCAACCCGAGGCGGAAGCTCGCCATTGGCTCGCACGGAAACTACGTCGAAGTCGGTGGATTTCTCGACAATTCTGAAAAGGATCGGCTAGCGTTTCAATTGAAAGACTGTATAATCCGCGTTTGATTTCCACCGCCGTCTGGATCCCGTAATTCAGGTGGCATTCTTGTTTTTACATGCCGGCATAATCCGCGCGTTTCACGCGAAGACCGCGGAACTATGTTCTAGGGAGTTAAGAATGATTTTTAAGAAGTTTTCCAGACCTGGTGTGGTGGCCGTGGCGGGTTCGCTGGCGATGCTGCAGGCGTCCGTTGCCAACGCCGCGTACGAGTTGAATATGACCGAGGGCGTCACCCCGATAAGCAAGGAGCTTTACGGCCTGCATATGCTGGTTTTCTGGATTTGCGTCGCCATCGGGATACTCGTTTTCGGTGCGATGGCGTGGTCGATCCTGTATCACCGCAAATCGAAAGGTGCCCAGGCGGCCAACTTCCATGAAAGCACCACCGTCGAAATCATCTGGACCATCGTGCCGTTGCTGATCCTGATCGGTATTGCGATCCCGGCTACCGGAACCCTGCTCGATCTCGAGGATGCCAAGACCGATGCCGAAATCACGGTGCAGGTAACCGGTATTCAGTGGAAATGGAAATACACCTATGTCGACGAGGATATCAGCTTCGTCAGCAACCTCGCGCAGACCAGTCGCGATGTGTTCAAGGACCCGACCGGTAACGAAAACTACCTGCTCGAAGTCGACGAGCCGCTGGTGCTGCCGGTGAATAAAAAGGTTCGCTTCCTGTTTCACTCGGACGATGTTATCCACGCCTGGTGGGTGCCGGAACTCGCGGTCAAGCAGGACGCGATCCCGGGATTCATCAATGATTCATGGGCAACGATCGAGCAGCCGGGGACCTATCGCGGTCAGTGCTCCGAGCTGTGCGGCAAGGACCATGGTTTCATGCCGATCGTCGTCGAAGCGGTGACCGAATCTGAATACAGGGAGTGGCTGGCCGGCAAGAAAGCCGCGGCGGTTGCCGCGGCGTCGGCTGCCGAACAGGAATGGTCGATGCAGGACCTGATGGCGCGCGGCGAGACCGTTTACCAGGCCAATTGTTCAGCATGCCACGGAGTTACCGGAGCGGGAATCCCGGGAGCGTTTCCCGCCATGACCGGCAGTGCCATCATCCTCGACCCGGACCCGTCGGCGCATATCGATATCGTCGTCAACGGTAAGGCGGGCACGGCGATGGCGTCTTTCAAGGGTCAACTCAACGATGTTGATATTGCCTCGGTCCTGACCTACGAACGCAATGCCCTGGGCAATAGTGTGGGTACCGTGATTCAGCCGTCCGTGATCAAGAATGCAAGATAAGGGGTATTAGATGTCTACCGAAATAACACACGACACCGCTCACGACGAGCACGACCACCACGGCCCGGCCAAGGGGCTGATGCGGTGGGTGACTACGACCAACCACAAGGATATCGGTACGCTTTACCTGTGGCTGTCGTTCATCATGCTGCTGTACGGCGGTTCGATGGCGATGATTATACGTCTGGAGCTGTTCCAGCCCGGGTTGCAGTGGGTTGACCCCCATTTCTTCAACCAGATGACTACGATGCACGGACTGGTGATGGTGTTCGGCGCGATCATGCCCGCGTTTGTCGGCCTTGCCAACTGGCTGGTGCCGATGATGATCGGTGCGCCCGACATGGCGCTGCCGCGTCTCAATAACTGGAGCTTCTGGTTGCTGCCTTTTGCCTTCGGGATATTGGCTTCCACGACTTTCATGGAAAGCGGGGCGCCGGCATTCGGCTGGACCTTCTATGCGCCTTTGTCGACGACCTATGCGCCGGATTCGACCGATTTCTTTATTTTCGCGGTGCACCTGATGGGTGTCTCGTCGGTGATGGGTTCGATCAACATCATCGCGACGATTCTGAACATGCGCGCACCCGGCATGACGCTGATGAAGATGCCGCTGTTCGTGTGGACCTGGCTGATCACTGCCTACCTGCTGATCGCGGTCATGCCGGTTCTGGCCGGCGCGGTGACGATGATGCTGACCGATCGCCATTTCGGAACCTCGTTTTTCGATGCCGCGGGCGGCGGCGACCCGGTCATGTTCCAGCATATCTTCTGGTTCTTCGGTCATCCCGAAGTGTACATCATGATCCTGCCCGCATTCGGCGTCATCTCGGCCATCATTCCGACCTTCGCGCGCAAGCCGCTTTTTGGCTACAGCTCGATGGTTTACGCAACCGCGTCTATCGCAATCCTGTCATTCATGGTCTGGGCGCACCATATGTTCACGACCGGGATGCCGGTTGCCGGCGAGCTCTACTTCATGTACGCGACGATACTCATTTCGGTTCCGACCGGGGTCAAGGTATTCAACTGGGTTACGACGATGTGGAAAGGTTCGATGACTTTCGAAACGCCGATGCTGTGGGCGCTCGGATTTATCGTCATGTTTACCATCGGCGGATTCTCCGGGCTGATGCTCGGTGTCGCTCCGGTCGATACGCAATACCACGATACCTATTTCGTAGTCGCGCACTTCCACTACGTGCTCGTCACCGGCGCATTGTACTCGATCATCGCCGCCTTCTATTACTGGGTACCGAAGTGGACCGGGCACATGTACGACGAAACGCTCGGCAAGATCCACTTCTGGTGGTCGACGATCGCGGTCAACGTACTGTTCTTCCCGCAACACTTCGTCGGGCTGGCCGGCATGCCGCGTCGCATACCGGACTACTCTTTGCAGTTTGCCGAGTTCAACATGATTTCGAGTATCGGCGGCTTCGCCTTTGGCCTGGCACAGGTTTTTTTCCTGTACATCATCATCAAGACGATCAAGGGCGGTGTGAAAGCGACCGACCGGGTATGGGAAGGTGCAACCGGTCTCGAGTTCGAGCAACTGTCGTCACCGCCACCCTACCATAGCTTCACCGAAGCACCCACGGTCAGATAGGGACACCAGGATCGCATTCCGATGCAACAACAGGAGCAGCAGCACGAGCAAGATTATTTTACCTCCGCGGAACGCCGCAAACGGACCTGGCGTATCGTGATTGCCCACCTGCTGATCGTCGTGACCTTTTTCGTTGCCACCTTTCTGTGGGGTAATTTCGAATGAAAACCAGCCCGCTGAAACTGGCTATGATCCCGGTGTTGATGTTTGGATTCGGCTTCGCCCTGGTTCCGCTTTACGACGTGTTT
>JAOTTY010000408.1 GCA_029864185.1 Gammaproteobacteria bacterium | reverse complement strand
CGTCAAAACGCGTCGAGCCGGTTGGGTAGAAGGGACCCTCGGTAGACGCCGGGGTTGGAATCGACGCAGACGCGATGCGCGATATCGGCAGCACCATGAGTCCCAGCAACAGCTTGCGGCGAGTAGAGTCTTGCATTACGGTATCCCCGGATGTAGAAGATTACGCTAGTGTAACCGATGTCATATTGTGTACCCAGTCGCAACTCGAGCCCTGCCACCGTTTCGACGTCCAGAATACCTCCCGCAACGACAGCGGGGACGACGATGACTGCACGATCGGGGACGGCCAGCTACTTTGATTTTGCAGCCGAGCGGCGCTGCCCTTATTGCGCCGATCTGTTCAGAACCGGGTAAAAACCTGTGAACGATACCTTCGGACCCGCGCGCGATTTTGTCGGTTACGCGAACCAGCCGCCGCTGGTGCAATGGCCAGGCGAGGCCCGTATCGCGGTTAACTTTTGCATCAATTACGAGGAAGGCGGCGAGCTGTGCATACTGAACGGCGATGATCGCTCCGAGGTCCGCCTTGCGGACGTCAAGGTCGAGACGCGCATCGGTGGCCGCGACCTGAACATCGAATCGAGTTACGAGTATGGATCCCGCGTCGGTTACTGGCGTATTCTGAAGGCATTTACCGACCGCGGACAGCAGGCAACCGTAAACCTGGTCGGTCTCGCCGGCTGGCAAAATCCGCGCGCGCTGCAGGCGATGATCGATGCCGGATTCGACCTGCAGCCGCACGGCTGGCGCTGGTTTGATTATTACGGGCTCGACGAATCCGAAGAGCGCGAATACATCCGCAACAGCATCGAGCAGGTGCGCGAACTGACCGGTCAGCCGCCGCTGGGTTACTACGCCGGCCTGCCATCGCTTAACACGCGGAGACTGGTTGTCGAGGCCGGTAATTTTCTCTACGACTCCGATGTCTATAACGATGACCTGCCCTACTGGTCGCGCGATTTTCCCGAGTTGCTGCTTATCCCCTATTCGCTCGACACCAACGATTCGAAATTCGGCCGCGGCGAGAGCGATTACCAGCTAGGCGACGAGTTTTTTACCTATCTCAGGGACAGCTTCGACATTCTATACGCGGAAGGAGAAAGCCAGCCGAAAATGATGACGATCGGCCTGCACGCGCGCCTGATAGGGCGCCCCGGCCGTATTGGCAGCCTGCATAACTTCCTCGATTACCTGCTCAGGCACGACCGCGTCTGGATCTGTCGTCGCGACGACCTGGCGCGCTACTGGGCCAGGCACTATCCGAACAGCGCGGCCTGAAGCAACCGGACCGACTATATCAAAGCCTGCCCGGGTTTCGCTCGGCGCAAGACTGTCGGTGGTGATTTCATAGGTTGCCATGCGAACAGATTGTGCGACAATGAGTTTTTGTCTGACACACCTCGCCGATGAGCAACTCTGACCTACTGGCTACCCTGCAGGCCAATTTTATCGGGCGTGATACCGAGTATCCGACCGTCGATGGCAAGCGTGGCCCGCGCATCTACCTCGATTCCGCCGCTTCCACGCTGATGATGGCGCCGGCCTACGAGGTCGGCCATGAATTTCTCGAACATTACGCCAGCACGCATTCCGACCTGCATTATGCGGCACGCGGCGCCTCGCACGCCTTCGAATGGGCGCACCAGATGGTGCTCGACTTCGTCGACGCCGATCCGCAGGCGTACTGCGCATTTTTCGCTGGCAGCGGCGCGACCGCGGGCTTCAACCGGATGGCGGCCAGCCTGTCACGCGCGCGCCCCGAGCGCAACGTGGTACTGGTTTCGGAAATGGAGCACCATTCGAACGATTTACCGCACCGCCATCATAGCTCGAAGGTGGTGCATATCCCCTGCCTCGGCGAATTCGAAAGGTACGGCGCGCTGGATATGGAACAACTGCAGGCCATCGTCGACGAGCATGGCGAAAGCATCAATTACATCGCCGTTACCGGCGCGAGCAATGTCTCGGGCGCGATCACGCCGCTCGCCGATGTCGCGCGCACGGTGCACGCGGTCGGCGCATTCCTGATCGTCGACGCGTCGCAAATGATCGCGCATGCGCCGGTCAGCATGAACGACGCCGACATCGACGTGCTGGTATTTTCCGGGCACAAGATCTACGCACCGGGTTCACCGGGCGCTGTTATCGCCAAAATCGACCTGTTGCACGCGATCAAGCCGGCCGAACTAGGTGGCGGCATGGTCAACGACGTCTATATCGCGGAATACATGCCTACCGAAACCCTGCCCGACCGCGAAGAGGCCGGCACACCGAACATCGTCGGCGCGATCATGCTCGGCGCGGTGCTCGACCTGCTGCACCGGGTCGGTATGGACAGGATCAGGGAAAAGGAAATCGACCTGATCAACCTGGCCTGGCAAGGCCTGTCGGAAATCGACGGCGTGACTTTGTATGGTCCGGATCCGTCCGAGATACCCCGCACCGGCACCATCGCGTTCAATATCAGAGGATTCGACCACGGCCTGACCGCGGCTGCGCTCAACGATTACCATAATATCCAGGTACGCAATGGT
>JAOTTY010000407.1 GCA_029864185.1 Gammaproteobacteria bacterium | reverse complement strand
CGGTCAATCTATCAATTCGAGCGAACCCGCTCCCGGGACCTTTCAGACATGGTCAAGATCGATTTAAGCCGCACCAGCATTACCGACGCGAACGAGCAGATCCGCGCCAGCGCGCGTGACCGCCAGGATGTCGAAATTATCAACCCGGACGCGCGCCATAACATCGGCGTCGGCCTGGTCGACCCGATCACGGTGCGCGTCAGGGGATCGGCGGGTTATTTCTGCGGCGGCCTGTCGGACAGCGCGCATTTCGAGATCGAGCACAACGCGGGCTGGGCGGTAGGCGACAATATTTACCAGGGTTCCGTCGTCGTCGGCGGTAACGCCGGCGCAATCGCAGGAGTTGCGATTCGCGGCGCCGAAATCGTCGTGCGCGGCAACATAGGCAGCCGCGCGGGCCAGGTAATGAAGGCGGGCACGCTGTGCTGCGGCGGTAACGCCGCCTTCATGGCGGGTTACATGATGTACGGCGGGCGCATCGTCATTCTCGGCGACGCGGCGGACAAGGTCGGGCAGGACATGAGTGCAGGTGAAATTTTCGTCGGCGGCAAGATCGAAAGCCTCGGCAACGACACCATGATCGTCGACATGGAAGACCACGAACGAGACTCGATCATGGAATTCCTGGAGCGCTACAAGCTGAGCTACAAAGGCAACTTCACCAAGGTTGTCAACGCCGGCACCAAACTGCGTTACGCCAACTCCGAGCCACGCACGCGGCCACAACCATTCTTCGTGTCGTCGCAATCGAGCAACTACTGGAACGCCAAAGTCCAGGAAGACATCTGGATCAAGGGCGAGGTCGGGCGCTACCGCATTCGCGGCTACGGCGCGTCGAAACCGGTGCCCCACCTGAACGATATTGCCTTCGTCAAGGACGTGTCGACGGTCGCGGCAAGGCCCGAGGAACTCGAGGGCATCAACCTGAAAACCACGGTCGGCGGGCGCTTCGGCGCGAAGCCGATCAGCCTGTCGATGCCGGTCATGATTGCGCCGATGAGTTTCGGCGCGCTGAGCCGATCGGTCAAGATCGCGCTGGCGCGCGCGTCGCGCCTGTCCGGTATCTCGGAGAATACCGGCGAGGGCGGTATGCTCGACGAGCAGCGCGCCGAGGCCGACCAGCTGATCTTCCAGTGCCTGTCGGGCCGGCTCGGCTGGAACGTCAAGGACATGCAGCGCGCCGACGCGATCGAAATCTATATTTCGCAGGGCGCCAAGCCCGGTCTCGGCGGTCAGCTGATGGCGAAGAAGGTTACACCGGAGCTGGCCGCGATCCGCGGCATCCCGGTCGGTATCGACCTGCGCTCGCCGTCGCGCCACCCCGACGTGCTCGGCGCCGATGACCTCGTCATCAAGCTGCAGGAATTCCGCGAAGCGACTTTCCACAAGGTGCCGATCGGCATCAAGATGGGCGCCGGTCGCGTCAACGACGATATCAAGATCGCATACAAGGACGGCTTCGACTTCGTCGAGCTCGACGGCCTGCAGGGTTCCACCGGCGCCGCCAGCACCGAGGTGCTCGAAAATGTCGGCATCCCGACGCTATCGGGTGTGCAGGAAGCGATCGACGGCCTGCGCGAGATCGACGCCGGCGACGATATGGACCTCGTCATGATGGGCGGCATCAAGGACGGCGTCGACGTGGTCAAGATGCTCGCGCTCGGCGCGGACTGCACCTCGATCGGCACCGCGGCGATTATCGCCGGCGGCTGCATCGCCTGCATGCAGTGCCACGTCGGCACCTGTCCGGTCGGCATCGCCACCCAGGACAAGGTGCACGAGGCGCGTTACGATATCGATCGCCAGTCGCTCAATATCCATCGCTACTTCGAATCGGTGCGCTGGCAGATCGCCGCGATCACGAAGGCGCTCGGCTACGACGACGTGCACAAGGTCAATCGTGGCGACCTGGTCGCGTTGACGCCCGAGGCCGCAGACATCACCGGGCTGCCGTTCAGGCCCGAACATCGCGAAACCAGGCGGCCGTTGACCGGTCTCGAACTGCTGAGCCGGAAGGCGGGATGAAATGAAGATTAGCGACGCCGACTACCAGTTCTCGATTACCGCCACCCCCGATCTCGAGGACGATACCCGTGATATCCATTTCGTGCCGGCGCCGTGCCAGGTCGCCTGCCCGATCGGCACCGATGCACCGTCCTATATCGCCTATATCTGGGAAGGCAAGAACGAGGAAGCGCTCGAAGCGATCACCGCCACCAACCCGTTCAGCGCGATATGCGGCCGCGTCTGCGATGCCCCCTGCGAACCGGCCTGCCGGCGCGCCGACAGTGATGGCGCTATCGCGATTCGCAACCTGAAGCGCTACGTGCTCGAAACGCTGGGCCCCGGGTACGCGTTGCCGCCGGTGGCGGTGACGCAACAGGAAACCGTTGCCATCGTCGGCGCCGGGCCCGCGGGTCTGACCGCGGCGCACGACCTCGCCGAGGCGGGCTACGAGGTGCATGTTTACGAGGCCAGCAACCGGCTCGGCGGCATGATGTACTGGGGCATACCGCGCTTCCGCCTGCCCGAGTCGG
>JAOTTY010000406.1 GCA_029864185.1 Gammaproteobacteria bacterium | reverse complement strand
ATCGATACCTGGGAGACGTATATATCCAGCACAATCCGGAAGTGGGCGATGGCAAGGAGGCGTTTATCGAGTATTTCGCCGAGATGGCCCGTGACTACCCGGACAAGGCAATAGATTTCGTGCGCGCCGCTGCAGAGGGCGACCTGGTGGCGTTACATACCCACCAGACCTGGCCCGGGGGTGACGAGTACGTGACGATGGATTTTTTTCGGTTTGACGAGAACGGAAAAATTGTCGAGCACTGGGATGCGATTCAGCAGGTGCCGGCCGAATCGAAAAACGGCAATCCGATGTACTAGAGGCTGCGCCACGGCAGCACTACAGCAACCGGCTCACGATTTTGAGCACGCCCTGCCTCAGTTTTTTCCTGTGATGGCTGCCGCTGGTATTCGTTAAAACCCTGTCGCGATTCGAAACGTACCAGTCGTAGGTCTCGATGATCATCTCTTCGTTCGAGTAACGGGGATTCCAGCCCAGTTCGGTTGTGGCTTTCGAGATATCGAAATACATGGACCTGCCATACATCATTGCGTGGTAGGCGCCCAGCGGCGACATGCCCAGCGACGAGGTTATTTTCATGCCGATCACCACCGGCCACATCGGCAGGGATTTGACCATGGAGCCGGTATTGGCATGTCGACACAGCGATTGCAGCATATCCTTCATCGAGCCGAATTCTTCGGCGCCGCAATTGTAAATATTGAATCCCGGTCTCTCGGACGCCAGGATGCAGGCGTTGCCCAGGTCCTCGGCATGAACGAACTGGTAAATATTATTCCCGCCGTTTAGCACTGGAATATTCTTGCCGGTGAAAACCCATTCGAACAGAATCTGGAAAATTCCGAGCCTGCCATGCCCCAGTATCGTGCGCGGTCGAACGATACTGACGTCCAGGCCCTTTTCCGAGTATTCCCGGCACAACAATTCGCCGTCGTACTTGGCCTTGCCGTAGGCCTCCATCGGGGTCGGCTGCGTCGATTCGAACACCGGATTTTTTTGCGGTATTCCGAATACCGCGCTCGACGAGGTATAGACCAGTCTTTGCACGCCCTTTTCGAGGGCCGCCTTCAATATGTTCTCGGTGCCGTTCTTGTTGACCGTTTCGAACAAATGCCGGTCCTTGGCAAGCGGCACCTGGGCAACGTTGTGGTATACGACATCGACCCCCGTACAGCTTTGCGCTATGCGGTCGTAATCACGAATATCGGCCTCGATAAACGTGATCCGCGTATCCTCGTCCAGGTTCTTGTTGACGTCGAGATTTAGAACTTCATGCCCCCTCTCGAGCAACTGCAGGCACAGCAATTCACCGAAGTAACCCGATCCGCCTGTCACCAGTACTTTCATTCTATCTTCATATAGCCTGGTTGTTGTCGAGGCACCATTGTATGGATCTTTTCATGCCTTCCCGTAATGCGATTTGCGGACGGTAATCCAGCTCTCTGACGGCCCTGTCTATCGAGCAGGCGATAGTCTTGTTCATTTCCGACAGTACGTGCATCTTTTGATGATAGAACCCCAGCTTCTGTATGGACCAGTCGCACAAGGTCGCGATCTCCCCGGCGAGCCATGGCAGCCGTAACCGCCGGTGCTGCACCGCGAAGCCGAAATCCTGCTCCAGCAGACTCTCGACAGTATCAACGATATCGTTCATTGAATAGGGATTTTCGTCCGCGATCCAGTAGACATCACGTGCAAGCTCCGTTTTCCGGCCGGCCAGCATGATACCCTGGCACAAATTATCCAGGTAGGACATGGAGCGCATGTTCGACCCGTCGCCAACCACGGGCATCCTGCCGTCTTTAATCATGCTGAAAAACACCGTTTGCCTGGGCGGCTGGTTCGGGCCATAAAACCATGGGCAGCGGATCAGGGTCAGGTTGACCCGGTTGGTTGTGGCGAGCCCTTTCACCGATAACTCCATCTTCATTTTCGACTTCCCGTAATTCATGTATGGATGATACGGAGAATCCTCGTCGAACAGGTGATCGGGAAACGGGTTGCAGCCCAGCGGCGAATTGGAGGATACGAACACCACTTTTCTTATTTTTTTGTCGCAGGCCTCGTTCAGGACATTGACGGCGCCGGCGTGATTCACCTCGTAAAACTGTCGGACGTTTCGAGGATGAACGATACCGGCGGTATGGTACAAATCGAATTCCCGATCGGTAGCAAAGAGATCTGACAGAGATTTGCGGCTGGTGATGTCGCCATGGAAGATTCTGACCTTGCCGGATATGGCTTCGAGAAAGCCGGCATCTTCGTTTTGCAGGACAAGGCACCTGATCTCGTCGTAGGGTGATGCCGTCAGATCGGGATGATGCGGGTGACCCTCTGACAGGAAGCCAATCAGGGTTTTGCCGAGCCAGCCATTCGCGCCGGTAACGACGGCGACCCTAGCCATTACGGGTCTCCAGGAAATGCAACACGTTTCTCCTGGCGAAACACATCAGCGTGCCCTGGGGGTTCAGGCCCAGGGACGTGCACAGCAGGCTCGCGTCGTTGACGTACAGTCCGTGCTGACCGCTGACGCGGCCGTAGGAGTCC
>JAOTTY010000160.1 GCA_029864185.1 Gammaproteobacteria bacterium | reverse complement strand
CGTCGCGCCGTCACTCATGCCGGTCTCGGCGAAGGCGTTGTTCAGCATCGACACGCCGGTCAGGTGCACGTCGATGGCGGGATACTCGGCTGCGATCATTGCCGCCAGTTCGCGCGCATGGTTTACCGCCTGCGGCACTTCCATCAGGTCTTTTTCCGGGTATTGCAGCACCACGTTAATCGCGGTGACGGCGGCATCCGGCGTCAGCAGCTGATCACGCAGCAAGGGTTCGGCCAGTGCCATGGCTTCGCGTTCCTCCAGGAAGTCGGCTTCGCGGTTTTGCGCGTTTTTGACCAGGTCTTCGACGATCAGGTCGTCGTCGATGGCGTAGCTATGCTGGAAGTTGCTGATCGAATCGACGCGGATTGCGAAGGGAATCTTCCAGGCCTCTTCGGTCAGGCGTTCGACAGCGGCCAGCGTCTGCTTCGAGAACGCGGCCTCGTCGGCTGGTTCGAACACGAACAGGAAGTTGTCGTTTTTGGTGTAGGTGTCCTGCAGGTTTTCGAACGCTTGCAGCTCGGGGTTGGCATCCGAAAAGAACACGCGGTAATTGGTCGAAAACTCGAGCCTGTTTGCGCCGAAACCCGCGCCGAGCGCTAGCACGAGCGACAGCAGCAGGACCCGCCAGCGACCTGCGATGACCCGGCGGGCCAGGGTGGCGGAAAAGCGGTCTATCACCTTGAAATAACTACTCATTATCTGATCTCCATAGGGTCGGTTTGTAACCGATCGGTTTAAAATAGGGCCAAAAAATGACCGGGTCCTCTATCCGGTCATCCCCGCGCCGGCGGGGAACTTACACAGGCCGCGTCTAAGTGTTATCGAATCCGCGCAAGCGGGCATCTTGCAATGCCGTCGCCTTTAAAAGATCCCGGCTTGGAGGCCGGGATGACGCCTCGAATCTATTACTGTCGTTCATCGTTTCAGGTCCATGAATCAATCATATCTTTGAGGTTTTCTTCGATTTGTGCGCCCGGCATGAAGCCCTTGATCATCGCCGCAGAGCCTGCGAACGCGATCATCAGCGACACCGCGAGCTTGTGCGGGTCGAACTCGGGGCGGATTTCGCCGGCCGCCTGCGCCTGGGCGATCATGCCCTCGATCGCCTGTAGCCGATGCGTGCCGAATGTCTGCAGCAACTGTTTCACCTCGGCATCGTGCGGCGCCGTTTCCACCATCGAATTGATCATCAGGCAACCCTTCTCGCTGCCGGCGTCTTCGCAGACCTTCCGCACCACCGCGCGCAGGTTCGTCAGCGGCGAGGCGCTGTCGGATATCACCGCGGTGGTTTCGCGAAACTCGATGTCCGAGTAATTCTTCAGCGCTGCCAGGAACAGCTGGTGCTTGTCGCCGAACACGCGGTACAGGCTGGCCTTGTTGAGGCCGGTGCACTCGGTCAGGTCGACCAGCGACGTGGCCTCGTAACCCTTGCGCCAGAACGCTTCCATCGCCGCGGTGAGCACTTGCTCCTCGTCGAATTCACGCGGTCTGCCGACCGGTCTGCCTGTGAGTGTCTTTACCATTAATCAGTCTGTTTTGGGTTAATATTAAACCGAACGGTCGCAAATATAGCTTAACCTAATCGAATTGTAAACCCTTCGGTCCAAAATTATTTTCGCGCCGCGGTAAAAGGTGATGACCGTGTCATATATTCTTCGCCATCACCGGCGGGACAATAATTCGACGATATCGGCGTAACCGCGCTGCTTTGCGTGCAGCAGCGGGGTTACGCCGTCGTGGTCGGCGATGTCGGCATCGGCGCCTGCGTCGAGCAGCAGTTTGACGATCTCGATGTATACCGGACCGCCGTCGCCGAGAATGACGGCCTCCAGCAGGGCGGTCCAGCCCAGGTTGTTGACGTGGTCGATATCGGTCGCGGTTTGCAGCAGTTCGCGCACGGTGTCGACGTGACCATGATGCGCCGCGGGGATGAGCGCGGTCCCGCCGTAGCGATTGACGCTGGCGAGATCGGCGCCGTGGTCGAGGGTCATGCGTAAAATCTCCAGGCGCCCCTCGGCGCCGGCGTACAGGTAAGGTGAGTCGGAAATGTTATCCATCGCGTTCACATCGGCGCCCGCCTCGATCAGGATGCGCGCAGTCTCGACGGCATTGTGATGCGTCGCGAGCAGCAACGCCGTGCGACCCTGCCTGTCTCGGGTTTCGATATCCACCCCCGCGGCGAGTAACCGTTGCACGATTTTCGGCTGGTTCTGCGCGGCCGCGGCCAGCAAGCGGCTTTGCATCGAGTCTTGTGTTTCGTTCGCCATTGCCCTGGCCATAATGAACCCCGAAAGGCAGATTAGCAGGATTGTCAGCAGTCTGTATTTCATTTCAGATCTGGTTTTACACATCGGCTGTGTTGCATTCGCTGTCGATCGGGTCGCTTCCCGTTTAATGGCGGATTATATCAATCACCCTGAATGAATATACCGGCCCGTGAATTCCACAATTACTATTCTCGAATCCACCATTTATTCGGACTATGGTTCCGGGTAAGCGGCGGGGTACGATTTCCTGGGTAGCCACCGAGCAACTCGATCCAGATAATAATGGTGCTCCAGTCCACCATCAGACAGGATTGGCAGTCGCTGTTCCAGCCCCGGCCCTTCCGATCCCATTTTTTCGATCCTTCCGTCCTCATTTTTTCCGGAAATCAAGCAAACTGTCGCCGTATTCTTTCGAATTCTTTATCTCGCCGATCTTTTTATCCGTACAGGTATAATGTGAGCAGGTTCATGCACGGAGAGTATCGGTGAAGCTTGAATTGATCAGCACGAAACGCTGCCCGTTCGTCCAGCGCTCGGTGATCATGCTCAACTACAAGGGCATCGATTACGAGATGACGTTCGTCGATATCGAAAACCCGCCCGACTGGTTTCGTCAGATTTCGCCGTTCGGCAAGGTGCCGGTCCTGCGCGTCGACGACGAGACGGTGATCTTCGAGTCGGCGGTTATCAACGAATTCCTGGACGATGTCACGCCCGGCCAGCTGCACCCCGAGGATCCGTTACAGCGCGCATTGAACAAGAGCTGGATCGAGTTTGGCGGTGCCTGCTGCAGCCTGACTTTCCAGATCATGACGGCTCCGGACCGGCAGGAATTCGACGCTTGCGTCGCCGAACTGGGCGAAAACCTCGCGCGGGTGGATGTCGCGCTCGGCGAAGGTCCGTATTTCAACGGTGAGTCCTTCGCGCTGATCGATGCTGCCTATGCTCCCGTCTTCATCCGGCTGGACGAGTTCGAAGCCCTTCTCGACCTGCACATCCTCGATGATCTGCCGAAGATGAAGGCCTGGGCGGCAACTCTGCTGGCGATGCCGGCGGTGCAATCGGCGCGCGTGCCGGAGTTGCGCGATCTGTTTCGGCAATTGATCGAGAGCCGTAACGCTTATGCCCGGAACCTGCTGCGGGATTGACCGGGCTAGAAAAAGCGACCACCGGGTAAAGGGGTCGGTGGCAAATGACGCTGATTAGCGTTTGTCTCCGACCCTTTTACTCTTCGATTGAGCCTCTCGCACCCCGATAAGGTACAAAATTTATCACCGGCCTGGTGAACTGATTCTCATATGGGCCCGCAACTCTGGACTTAGCAGCTCAGAAGCATATTCTTTTACAAGACTGGTACTTAGGACGAGGAGCAGAGAAATGATCGGGGCAGTCGATAAGTATTCAACGGTGCGTCAGCACAGCAAGACCACATTCGCGGTTATCCTGTTAACGTTTTTACTGCCGGCCTGTAAAATGCCGCCAAAGCCCACCCCGGAACCCACCCTGGTCGAAATCGGGGAGCAGATTTTTCTCAACGAGACCTTTGCCGGGAACGGGCGAACCTGCGGCACCTGCCATCGGCCGACCGATAACTTCGGGCTGACGCCGTCATTTATCGCCACGCTGGGCGACGACGATCCTTTATTCGTTGCCGAAACCAACCCGGATCTCGCCAATAATTTCGAAAATCCCGTGTTAATGCGGGAATTTGCGCTAATCCTGGAGAACCAGGATGGATTCGGCGACCTGGCTAACAATTTCAACATGCGCGGGGTGCCGCATACCCTGGCGATGCGTACTTCGATCGATAGCGCAGCTGGCCCGCGTACCGGCTGGTCGGGAGACGGTGCACCCGGGGATGGTTCGCTGAGATCGTTTGCGACCGGCGCGGTGATTCAGCATTTTACCAAAACCACCAACCGCATACCCGGTGTCGATTTTCGTCTGCCCACCGATGACGAACTGGATGCGCTGGAGGCTTTCCAGCTGTCGTTGGGGCGCCAGGCTGAAATCTCTCTACCCCTGCCGTTAAAAGGAATTGTAGCCGCCAGGGGGCAGGAGATTTTTCTGGATAATACATTGGGCAAATGCAATGCCTGCCATTTCAACGCCGGTGCCAACGGTAATCCGGCAATCTTCGGTCCGAATGCTGGCAACCTGAACTTCAACACGGGCGTCGAAAACCTGCCCGATCAGCCGGCCGTGCTGAGCGGTGGAAAGGTGCCGCCGGATGACGGCTTCGGTACGCCTGGGAATGGCGAGTTCAATACGCCGACCCTGGTCGAGGCGGCGGACACGGGACCGTTCTTTCACAACAATTCGGTCGAGACGATAGAGGGCTCCGTTGCCTTTTACAACGGTGACGCCTTTACCAATTCACCCGCGGGCCAGCTGTTGATCGGTGCCACGGGCAGCGCCATCAACCTCGATGCAACCCAGGTGGTCGCGGTGGCGGCTTTTCTCAGGGTGATCAATGCACTCGAGAACATTCGCAGCAGCAATGAATTACTCGAGCGCGTCATCGCCGCCGAAGACAGAGCCGAACGTTTTGTTACCCCGATTCTGGCAAGAGCGCGGTCCGAGACGCGCGACGCGCTGGATGTGTTGAGGGGTGGCGGATTGCATCCGCAGTCGGTCGCGAGGCTCATGGCTGCGCTCGATTTTATCGAACAGGCGCAATCCACGACCAAAGCAAAACGACGCACCGGTTATGCCCGGGATGCGATCGCCGAACATGGCCGGGCGCGTAACGACTTATCGGGGCCGTGAATCGGCGATAGCTAATGGAGACAGACTATGAACGGTAAATCTATTCTCGGGATTATGCTCGCGGCGCTGCTTTGCCTTAATTTCGCCGTGGGTCAGGCGCAACAAACAACCGAAAAATTTATTCCGATCGGGATGTCACCCGGTGTTTCGGGTAAATCCAGCTACCTGGGAAGCATCACCTCCGTTGATCCGGCCGCCAAATCGTTTTCGATACAAACCGATAGCGATAGCAAAATCATCGGCGTCGCACCGACAACCCGGATCTGGCTGGATCGATCCAAAAGCAGGAAATCCAATCTGGATGGCGAGTTTGGTGCTTTGGAAGCGGGTAGCAGGGTAGAAATCATGATGGACCCGAGCGCTCCGACAAAGGCTGCCTGGATAAAGATCGAAGCGGATTAGTTTCGAAATTTTGTGATCCCGGGTTAAATCGCGGGACGGTATCCCGCTAAAATCGGCCGATATTCTCAACAGCAAAAGGAGACGGAGGGATTAGACATAATCCCTTCGTCCTTTTTACCTGCTTCGACCTGTCGATCCCCCGGTCCAAACCTGGCTTCTCGATGACCCGCTGGCGAACAATCTGGCGGTGAGTCGAGTACTGTCCCCCGGCCGTCATGATTGTGCTGCCGAAGGACGGGGTTGCATGACTCACGTCAATACGCTCCGCAGGCGCCAATGGTTAACTACCGCTTACTGGTAATAAGGAGATTGCAATGGAAGACATCAGTATCCTGTTCGATAAGGCGGTGGCCGAGATCGAACGCATGCTCAACAGCAAAACGGTAGTCGGCGAGCCTATCACGGTCGAGGGCAACACGCTGATTCCACTGGTAAATGTCGGCTTTGGCTTTGGCGTCGGTGGGGGCCAGGGTACCGAGCCGAACAAGGGCAGCGGCCAGGGCGGCGGAACCGGCGGCGGTGGCGGCGTGAAACCGGTTGCGCTGGTCATCATCAATGCCGCAGGCGTGCGCGTCGAACCGATCAAATCCGGCACCGCATCGGTACTGGAAAAAGTCGCCGAGTCTATCGGCAAGGTGGTCGGTAAGAAAGGCGAGAGCGACAGCGACTGACCGGCACGGTATCCGGTGTTATTGGCAACGGCGATCGTCCTGACGGTGCTGGTGATCTTGCTGGCGATTCCGGTAACGCTCACCTATCGGCTCAACTGGCAACTGAAGCTCCAGAGCGAGTTCGGCCTGCAATGGCTGTTCGGTCTCGTCCGCGTACGGCTGGCGCCACAGCGGGCCGCGCATTCGATTCCCGAAACCAGAGAAACCGTTAACCCGATCGAAGCGAAGGTGAAGCCGGCAGGTAAGAAATATCGGCCATTCACGGCGCTTCGGGACAAGTCCTTTCGCCGACGAATGCTGCAGTTTGTGCGCGACGCATGGCGTGCGCTGCACAAGCGGGACCTGCGCCTGCGGGTCCGCGTCGGCCTCGGTGACCCGGCCGAAACCGGTCAACTGTGGGCGCTGTTTGGACCCTTGTCCGGCCTGCTGGCCAGTATCGAGGATGTTTCGATCGAACTCGAACCCGAATTCGTCGATGCCGTATTCGAACTGGACAGCAGCGGAAAAATTTCCGTTATCCCGTTGCAACTACTCTACCTCGGGCTGGGATTGTTGTGTTCGCCATCGTTCTGGCGTGGTATGAATGGCATGCGTCAACCCGCCTGAATGGCCGATGGAAACTCTGCGCGCCAACGAAATCTATGCCAGTGCCGCGATCAGGGTAATCGCGGTTGATTCGGTTCGTTGCGATCCGCAAAAGTCGAATGGTTTTTGCCGGCTGTTCGCGCGCGTCGAACCCGTCTCGGTGATTGTCTGCGGGGCGGGCGAGGATTATGTCGTGAACCTGGCGGCGGAGATCTCGCTTGACGAACTGAAGCTCAAGGTGCCCGGCCTGTTAGACCTGCTGGCAACGAACCCGAAGTAAAGCACGAGGTTGTCTTCGCCAGGCACCTGCGGATCTCCTGCGGGATTTCCCGCCCCCTTGCAGGGTTTGCCTCGAATATAGTCGATACGGAATTGGTGTTAAGAGTCCATTCAGCTTTCCTGCTTTACGATTTCCCGAATAGCAATCTGGCCTGGTGCGAGAACCTGGCGGATGAACGCGGTATATGAATTGAGGGTTCGGATGATCGAACCGGACATGCGGGAGAAGCATCATGAGCGCGATATTTAAATTCGATGAGTTGACCGACCACGATCTCTATCACTTGCGGTTCGGGCGTGGCACCGTGATTGTCGCCGTGCCGATGGAAAACCCGGCTGAAACGGAAGCGGCCTGGACGGAACACTATCAGTCGCTGGTACAGGAGGCGAGGCGCATATTGAAGCCGCGTAGGGAGGAGATCGGCAGGCGCCTGGTCGAACTGAAAAGCGCCCTGTCGTCGCTGATGATGGCGAAACGCCAATCCGGGGTGTGGCAGGGTAGTCGCAACGAGCCGGATCCGGAGGAGGCCGGTCTCGTGTCCGAGATCGAAGCGTTCGAGCACGAGAAAAACAGGCTTGGGATTCCGCCCATGAGGTATCGCAGCAACCTGCAGCTGGCCATGTTTTATGCCCACGATATTTCAGCCGAAGGCGACACGGATACCCGGTTCGATCGTGTTCTCGAGATAGCCGAGTCGAGCACGCATCTGACGATTTCGCTGGTTTTCGACGATCAACTTGCAGGGCAACACAAATATCATGGCAAGATCTTAGGTCTGCATGGTGCCGCTCAGGGAAGCCCGGGACAGGGAACGGGTGTCATCAGCGGTATCGTCAAACGCGTCGTTCCGATCGATAGCGTTACCCTCGAAATTGTTTCCAGGCCAGAGGTCAGACTCGAGGACCTGGTCGGTGTGGCGGACCTGGAGCCGCTTAACAGGTGTCAGACGCCAATCGCACTTGCTTGAGAAGATGCAACTTCGGGTCAATCCCGCGAAAGCGGGAATCTTTTAACTACTGGCTGTCAATCGTCAAAAATTCCCCGCTTTCGCGGGGATGACAGCTTTATAAGGGTAGCAGGGGATGACAGACTTATAAGGGGATGCGTGCGGTCCCCGGAATCCCCGGCTTATTGTTCGAGGACGGATTCGTCTTCCAGCTCGAACTCGAACGCCGCCGATATCAGCGCGCGCGTGTAAGGATCTTCGGGCGCACCGAATACCCGCTCGGCCTCCCCCTGTTCGACCACGCGGCCGTTGCGCAGCACGATCAGCTGGTCGGAGAGCGCACGCACGATCTTGAGGTCGTGGCTGATGAACAGGTAGGCGAGCTCGTGTTCGGCCTGCAGTTTCAGCAGCAGGTCGACGATCTGCACCTGCACCGAGCGGTCCAGCGCCGAGGTGGGTTCGTCGAGCAGCACCAGGCGCGGTTTCATGATCATCGCGCGCGCGATCGCGATGCGCTGGCGCTGACCACCGGAAAATTCGTGCGGGTAACGGAATCGGCTGGCGGGATCGATGCCGACCTCGTCGAGCGCGTCGATCACCATTTGCGCGCGCGCCTGCTCGTCGCCGATGGCGTGCGCGACGAGCCCTTCCTCGACGATCTGGTGAATCGACAGCCGCGGGCTTAGCGAGCCGTAGGGGTCCTGGAACACGACCTGCATCTGGCGGCGAATCGGCTTCAGGTCCTCGCCGCGCAGATCCTGGATCTCGGTGCCGCCGAAATCGATGCGCCCCTGCGCTTTTTCCAGTCGCAGAAGCCCGAGTGCGAGCGTGGTCTTGCCCGAGCCGCTCTCGCCGACCACGCCGACGGTCTCGCCGGCGCGCAGGCTGAAGCTGATGTCGTCGGCCGCCTTGATGTGATCCACGGTGCGGCGCAGGATGCCCTTGCGCACCGGGAACCAGACGCGGATATGTTCGGCCTCGAGCACGGTCGGGCTTGCCGTCAGATCGACCCGGGGCTTTATCGCCGGCTCGGCCGAGAGCAGATCGATGGTGTAGGCCTCGCG
The DNA here is from genome assembly GCA_029864185.1 of Gammaproteobacteria bacterium. Taxonomy (GTDB): domain Bacteria; phylum Pseudomonadota; class Gammaproteobacteria. The sequence goes on along the minus strand of JAOTTY010000160.1, from coordinate 1,217 downwards.
CGGGCTGGCGTAGACCGTTCGCGTCGGTCCCTGCTCGACGATGCGCCCCTGCTGCATCACGTAGACGCGGTCGCTGACCTTTTCGACGATGCCGAGGTCGTGCGTGATCAACAGCACCGCCATGTGCATTTCATTCTGCAATTCCTCGAGCAGCTTCAGGATCTGCGCCTGCGTGGTGACGTCGACCGCGGTGGTGGGTTCGTCGGCGATCAGCAGGTCAGGCTCGTTGGCCAGCGCCATTGCGATCATAACCCGCTGGCGCTGGCCGCCGGAGAGCTGGTGCGGGTAACTGTCGAGCCGCTTTTCCGGCTCGCGGATATGCACCATGTCGAGCAGCTCCAGCGTGCGTGCCCGCGCTTCCGGCTCGCTCATGCCCTTGTGCAGGATCAGCGTCTCGCGGATCTGCTTGTGCACCGTGTGCAGCGGGTTCAGCGACGTCATCGGCTCCTGGAAGATCATGCCGACCTGGTCGCCGCGAATGCGTCGCAAAACGGCCGGCTTCGCGCCGATGATTTCTTCGCCATTGAAGCGGATGCTGCCGTTCGGGTGGCGCGCGCGCGGGTAGGGCAGGAGCTGCATCACCGACAGCGCGGTCACCGACTTGCCCGAGCCGCTCTCGCCGACGAGTGCGACGGTCTCGCCCTTGTCGATGTCGATGGACAGGTGGTCGACCGCGATCACTTCGCCCGACGGGGTATCGAAGTGCACCGACAGGTCGTCGATAAGAAGAAGGCTGCTCATCCGATCGTCTTCCTCGGGTCGAAGGCGTCGCGCACCGCCTCGCCGATGAAGATCAGCAGGCTCAGCATCGTGCCGATGACGAAGAAGCCGGTCAGGCCCAGCCATGGCGCCTGCAGGTTGGCCTTGCCCTGCGCCAGCAGCTCGCCGAGCGAAGCCGAGCCTGGCGGCAGGCCGATGCCGAGGAAGTCGAGCGAGGTCAGCACCGTGACCGAGCCCGCCAGCGTGAACGGCATGAAGGTCAGCGTTGCCACCATCGCGTTGGGCAGCACGTGCTTGAACATGATGACGCGGTCGGACACGCCGAGCGCGCGCGCCGCGCGCACGTACTCGAAATTGCGCGCGCGCAGGAATTCGGCGCGCACCACACCGACGAAACCCATCCACGAGAACAGCAGCAGCACGCCGAGTAGCCACCAGAAGTTGGGTTCGACGATGCTGGCGAGGATGATCAGGATGTAGAGGATCGGCAAGCCTGC
>JAOTTY010000405.1 GCA_029864185.1 Gammaproteobacteria bacterium | reverse complement strand
GACGCCGATCATGTTCGGCACGTCGTGCCCCATCGGGTTCATCGTGTGGTGCGACTTGTGGCAGTGCATAGCCCAGTCGCCGGGGGCGTCGGCGATAAACTCGACAGCGCGCATCTGTCCGATAGCGATATCGACGGTGACTTCCGGCCACCTCGCCTGCTCGGGTACCCAGCCGCCGTCGGTACAGGAAACCTCGAACTTGAGCCCGTGGATGTGTATCGGGTGGTTGGTCATGGTGAGATTGCCCATGCGCACCCGTACGCGCTCGTTGAGCTTGCACACCAGGTGGTCTATGCCGGGGAAAACGCGGCTGTTCCAGGTCCAGATATTGAAATCCAGCATGGTGTTGATACGCGCGCTCATGGTGCCCGGCTCAATGTCGTAGGCCGACATCAGGAAACAGTAGTCGCGATCCACTCGATGCTGGTTCGGGTCGCGCGGATGCACCACCAAGGAACCCATCATACCCATCGCCATTTGCACCATTTCGTCCGCGTGCGGGTGATACATAAAGGTGCCCGACTGCTTCAGCTCGAACTCGTAGGCGTAAGTCTTGCCGGGCGGGATCTGAGGCTGGTTGAGACCGCCCACACCGTCCATGCCGGCGGGCAGAAAAATACCATGCCAGTGTATGGTAGTGTGCTCCGGCAAGCGGTTGGTGACGAATATGCGCACCTTGTCGCCTTCCACGCATTCGATGGTCGGCCCCGGCGACTGGCCGTTGTAACCCCACAGCCGCGCCACCATGCCCGGCGCGATCTCGCGCTCGACCGCTTCCGCGGTCAGGTGAAACTCCTTCCAGCCGTTTTTCATCCGCCAGGGCAGCGACCAGCTATTGAGGGTCACCACCGGTTTGAACCAGGGACCGGTAACGGGTTCGGGCGGCACTTCCATCGTGGTCGCGTTCGACGTGGGCGATTCCGGCAACGCGGCCAGCGCCGAGCGTGATATCAGCCCTGCGCCCATGGCCGTGGCGACGCCGACACCCTTTAAAAAATTTCTTCTGTCTGTCATGTTCGTGATCCTCTAATGACCTGCGGCGGCGCCGGAAGCCGGCATGGAAACCGCTTCGGACATCATCATGCCGGGTGAAGAACCCGTCAGCGCGAGCTGCAGGCGGGTCTCGGCGATCCAGAAATCGCGCGCGGCGCGAATCGCGCTGGCTTCGAGTTCGGCGCTGGCGCGCACATCCTCCAGCAAGTCGAAAACGCTGATCAGCATGCCGTTGTAATGCAGCAACTTCTCAGCGCTGACCCGCTGCCTCAGGGGCAGCAACACCTTTTCGTAGTGCCTCGCGATATCCCAGTAACTGCGATAAGACAACAAGGCCTCGCGCGCCTGCGAGGCCGCCGCTATGGCGACCGACTGCGCTTGCGCCTGGGCTTGTTCGAACAGGAACCTGGCCTTGTCATTGGCGATGCCGCCGGCATCGAAGATTGGAATACTGAACTCGAGCTCGAAACCGCGCTCCGTGCTTTCTTCACCTTTCTCGATGACGGGTCCGAGCTCGATCGACGACAGAAACGGGTTTCTGCGCGTCAAATCGTAATTGCTCGCCATGGCTTCGATGTTGGCATTGGCGACCTGCACGTCGATACGTCTTTCGATCGCCTCGCCCTCCACGGAATCGAAATCGGGCAGCGCCCCGGGCAACGGCGGCAACCGTTCGGAGAGCGTCAAGCGGCGAGCGGCATCACCCCATAATCCGAGCTGTCGAATCAGTGATTCGCGGGTGGCGGACGCCGCCAGCCGCTGGCGGGTCAGCGCGGAGCGCATTTCACCGAGAAAGATTTCCGATTCGGCCGCCTCGGACACGCCACTGTGACCCAGCGCGGCCATCTGCCGGGTCATGTCATTAGCGGTCGCGGCGGTTTCCAGCGAGCGCTCGACCAGGCGGGTCAGTTGCTGTTCGGCGACCGCCCTGATCCAGGCGATGCGCGTATCGGCCACGTGCTCGATCACCGAGCCGGCCGCATCGAAACGCGCCGCTTCGAGCCGGCGTAAGGTCACCTCGCGGCGCAACGGCATCAGCAACAGGCCGCCGATGTCGAACAGCAGGGAGGCGGAATACTCGCCCTCGCTCGTTTGCTCGTAAGTGAAACCGGGATTACGAATACGCCCGGCCTGGGCGTAGTCGGCTTCGGCGATACCGACGCGCAACAGGTTGGAGCGCACCTGCGGATTCAGCCGCATCGACAGCAATTCGGCGCGTTCACCGTCCAGCGGCGATTTCAAAATGGCCGCTACCTCGTCGGGCGTCAGTTCATTTTCCGGTTGCAGCCTGGTAGCGGGGTTATCGCTGCCGACACTGGCGTCGACCAGTTCCTGCACCGGGGAGATTCCACGGTCGTCAGGCACGCTGGTGCAAGCTGTCAGCGTGATCAGCATGCCCAGGAAACCGATTTTGGTCAGTTTCGAATTCATATTCATGATCCCTCCTGTGCCGGGCAATCACCCGGAACCTGGCGGATTCCGGATTCGAGTTCGGCGGCGGTCAGCAGTTGCAGGGTTTGCATGGTGCTCGTCTGCTCGAGGTGCAGCCAGAGCAGGGTTCGCTGCC
>JAOTTY010000159.1 GCA_029864185.1 Gammaproteobacteria bacterium | reverse complement strand
CCCCGGCTTCCGCTGGTATTTGCGGCGCCGCGTAAATCGGGTCATCGAAGAGGTTAATACTCGGCTGGATATCGAGATCAGGCCGTTTCAGCTCACGCGCAAGCAGGCACTGGTCGACCAGCTGGTGTTTGACGACAAGGTGGTTGCCACGATGAAAGCGTATGCCGCGGAGCGCAACATACCCAGGGAAGTGGTGCAGGCCAGGGTGGTTCGCTACGCCAACGAAATAGCGCCTTCCTTCAACGCCTATATTTACTTTCGTGTCGGTTACTGGTTTGCAAAGACGCTCGGGCGCATGCTTTACCGTATTCGGGTCGGTTTCCATGACGAGGGCAGGCTGGCGCAGGTCGATGCGAACGCCAGCGTCGTATTCGTCATGAACCACCGCAGCAACATGGACTACGTGCTGGTCTCGTTCCTGGTAGCAGAAAGAACCGCCCTGTCCTACGCGGTAGGAGAGTGGGCTCGGATCTGGCCGCTGCAAACCCTGATAAAGTCGATGGGCGCCTTCTTCGTGCGTCGTAATTCGCGCAATGCGCTGTACCGGCGGGTACTGGAGCGTTACGTCAATCTGGCCACGCGCGCCGGGGTTTGCCAGGCCGTGTTTCTCGAAGGCGGACTGACCCGCGACGGGCGTCTGCGTGAGCCGAAGCAGGGTTTCCTCGATTACATGCTGCGCGACTATCGCCCCGGAATCGATCGCGATGTCGTGTTCGTGCCGGTCGGGATCAACTACGACCGTGTTCTGGAAGACGTCAGCCTGGTGCGCAGGCTCGATCCAGAGGCAAAAGCCAGGAGCTTCTGGTTCGTGATCAGGACGAGCTGCAAATTCGGGCTCAAGACGCTGCTGATGAATCGCAACAAGCGCTGGTTGAGGTTTGGCTATGCCGGTGTCAATTTCGGTAAGCCGATATCGATGTTTACTTATTGCCAACAGCAGGGTATAGACCTGCCTGCGCTGGATCGGGAAAAACGTTTCGATCATATCGTAAAACTTAGTCGCCGGTTGATGAATGAAATTGCTGCCGTTGTACCGGTTTTGCCGGTCGCGCTTATGAGTGAAGTCGTGCTCGCCGGCCAGCCCGACGGGCTCAGCGAACTCGCCGCCAAATCAATGGCTGTCACGCGCATCGAGAATCTTCGGGCCCAGGGTGCACCGATCAAGATCTCCGCCAGTGCCTGCGAGGATGTGCTGGCGGCGGCGTTGTCGATGCTTGAAGGACGGGGGCTAATCGAAAGCCGGGACGGCCTGGTTCGCGCCAGGCCGGAGAAACGGGAAATACTAAGCTATTACGCGAATTCGATCAGGCAATGGAAAATACCAGCGACCTCTGAAAGCGGCAACTGACCTCGTTCGTTGCCGCGGAAGTTTCGCTGCAGGCCATTCGCTAATCTTGGGCGAATCTTTTTTTCAGGGTATGTCGTGCCGGATACAGCTAGCCCCCGAAAGCTGTTACCTGCCGATGCGATTGTCGATTGGCGGGAGAGCCAGAAGGTAGTCGATCAAGGCGTCGCGGTCCTGCGGGGTCAGGTGCTGGAGGCCCTGGATCACCGGGTCCATGGATCCGGCCGCATACTCCCCGTTCGGGTATTCCCCGAATTGCAAAAACAGCCGCAGCTCGTTGCGGCTCCAGTTGCCGATGCCGGTTTCCTTGTCGGGTGTAATATTCGGCACCAGTTCGTCATCTGGGCCCTGCGCGTTACCCGCGTATGCCTGGTCGAACCGCAGGGCACCGAACAGGTTGCGCGGGGTATGGCACTCGCCGCAATGCCCCAGGGCATCGGCAATGTAGGCGCCCCGATTCCACTGTGGGCTCCGTGCTGGATCTGGCTTAAATTCACCGCTGTCGAAGAACAGCCATTTCCAGGCTTTCGCGGCAAGCCGCCAGCTTACGAACCAGGCGAGTTCGTGGGCGCGGTTGGGTTGCGCCGAAGCGGGCAGCGACAGGAGGTAGGTCTGCAGGGCGCGCGCATCCTCGGCGAGCATGCGCGCATAAGACGTGAAAGGAAATGCCGGGTAATAGTCGCTACCGTCAGGCGACACCCCATGGTGCAAAGCAGCCCGGAAGTCGTTTTCACTCCATGCGCCGATACCTGCACTCTTGTGGGAAGTAATATTCGGGGAATAGAAGGTGCCAAATGGCGTCGCCAATGCCCGTCCGCCAGCCAGTGGCTCGCCATTTTCGGCGGTATGACAGTGGCTGCAGCCGCTGATTTTCAGCACGTACTCGCCGCGAGCCAGCAAGTCGTTGTGCGCCTGTGTCTGTGCCCCGACGCCAAAGGGCGACAATGCGAGCAGCAGGCAGGCCGATGCGAGTATCCGTGGTACCAGAACCATTATGGCATCATGGGCCCAGGCCCATCGACGTCCCGAGAGCGGGTCCCCGCCAGGTGACAGAGCGACGGCAAGGTGTCAGAGACCATGATGTTTCGGATTTTGATAAAAGGCACCCACGCGTTGCGGAGCCCGGTGCGCATACGCGTTACCGGGTCCGGGCTATTCCTCGTGGCAGGTCGCGTTGGTTAGTTCTTCTTTTCGCGGAATTCGTCGTGGCATCCCTTGCAGGAGTCGCCTAGCGCTCCGATCTTCGATTTTAGTGCATCGGCGCCGTTTCCGGCGACGGCGGCAACTTCATTTACCGCGGCAGCGTATTTTTTGCCATATTTCCCGATTTCCGGGTAGGTCGTCCAGATCTTCGGCAATGCGGTCGTTTCGCCCATGTAATTGTCGACGTCCGAGCCCTTGGGCCAATGGCGACTGGTGTCGAGATCGAGCATCAGTTTAAGATTCCCCGCAAGTTTACTGGCCATATCGGCGTCGTAATCCATCTGGCCCTTCGCCATCGCGAATAGAGGCCCGGCATTAAAGGCGCGCAGCTGCATTTCCCCCTGACGTGCCTTGATGGCGTTTTTAAGGGGATCTTTTGCGGCAAAGCCGGAAGTGGCAAGCGTTAATCCGATAATCATCAAGCCGAGTTTGGAAGCAGTTTTCATGTCGTGTCTCCTGAGGTTATTCTGATGGATAGTTTGACGGCTTATTATATACGGCAATATATTTACATCAAATAAGGTAATTTTGCCGTATAATGGTGCAATTATGCAGCATATCAACTGGGATAATCTGCGCTATGTACTGGTGGTAGCGAACCGGGGGTCAATCGCCGCGGCCGCGCGTGAACTCAACGTTAACCGCACCACGGTGCTGCGGCGAATCAGCCAGTTTCAGGAAAATCTCAATTGCCGCATCTTCGATCGGGGATCGAACGGATATGCGTTGACTCCCGAGGCGGAAAAAATGATCGACGCCGCGCGCGAGGTAGAGAGCACGCTGTTCGATATGCAGCGCCAGATCGCCGGTCACGAGCTGAAGCTCGAAGGAGAACTGCGCGTGACGACGACCGATACCTTCATGCTGTCGGTGCTGGGCCCGCACCTCGCCAGTTTTCAACAACAGCATCCCCATATCGTCGTCGATCTGGTCGTTACCAACAGCATCCTCGACCTGAATCGCCGCGATGCCGATGTCGCGATCCGCCCCACCCCGCACCCCGAGCCCGACCTGGTCGGGCGCAGGCTTTGCGATGTCGAATTCGGGATTTACGCGAGTCCGGAGTTTGCCGCTGATGGCGCAGGGGTAGATATCCTCGAGCATCGGTGGATCGGTTTCGTCGACAGCCTGCACGCGACGCCGCTGGGGACCTGGTTCGACCGGTCGATCGACAGGAGCAAGGTCTGTCTGCGTTGCGATTCTTTCGTCTCGGTCATGGTCGCGGCCGAGTCGGGAATCGGCCTCGCATTGCTACCGCGTCTCCTGGGTGACGCCTCCAGGGTGTTGAGGCGGGTCGAGATGAGCACCGCCGAACTCACGACGGGTCTCTGGGTGTTGACCCACCCGGATCTGGCGCGCTCGGCCCGGGTCAATGCCTTTGTCGAGCACCTCAGCGCAGCGCTTGGGAGGCCCTGATCCGGGTGATGCCGATCCCGCCGAGGATCGCGGCCAGCGCTACGAAATGCTGCCAGGTGACCGCTTCCGACAACAGCCAGGCACCGCAAAGAAAGGCGACCACCGGGATCAGGTAATTGATCGTAGACAGGAATGTGGGGCCGGCGCGATCGATCACCGCGAACAGCACGATCGTCGCAATCCCGGTCGGGCCGATACCGAGCCAGACCACCGCAAACATCGAATCCTGGCTGATATTGTTGTTCTCGGGCGCGAAGATCAGCCACACCGGGAACATGATCAGGCTTGCCATGATCAATACGCCGCAGGCGCCGACCATCGGGCTGAAACGCGGCAGCCTTTTGATCAGGATCGAGTTGATCGCGTAACAGGTGGCGGCGGTAAATATCGCCAGCCCGCCCCAGAACTCGCGTCCACCACCTTCGAACACCGGACCGAGCAGCAGGGTGACGCCGGTGATGCCGAGCGTAAAGCCCATCAGCTTGTAGCGATTGAGCGTCTCGCCTTCGACAAAGTAGTGGGCAAACACCATGGTCAATAACGGCATGATTGCCATGATCATGCCGGCCACTCCCGAATCGACGGTCAGCTGGCCCCACGAAATCAGGAAAAAAGGCAGCGCGTTGCCGGCGATCGCCATGATCAGGAATCCGCCCCAGACGCGCCATTCGAGCGGGAACGAATCGCCGCGAGCGTAGATCACCAGCGACAGCACCACGGCGCCCAGCCCCAGCCGGTAGAAAACGACGGCCACCGGGTCGACCGTCGCGACGGAAATCGCGGTAAACATGAACGACGTGCCCCACAGCACGACAAGCACCATCAACAGGGCCCAGTTGGCCAGTACGGCTTTGGCGTTCAACGGTTATTCTTGAAGCTGTGGCAGGTTCCGGTAGAGATCCAGCGCCTGCGGGTTTGCGAGCGAATGAATATTCTTGACCGGGCGGTTATGTACGATATCGCGCACCGCCAGTTCGACGATCTTGCCCGACTTGGTACGCGGAATTTCCTGCACCTGGACGATTTTCGCCGGCACATGGCGCGGCGAGCATTTTTCGCGCACGCTGCGGCGGATCCGGTTGGTCAGGTCGTCATCGAGGATAACGCCCTCGCGCAGCACGACAAACAGCACGACGCGGACATCGTCGTCCCAGTCCTGGCCGATGACGATACTCTCGACGACCTCGTCGATTTGCTCGACATGGCGATAAATTTCGGCGGTACCGATGCGCACCCCGCCCGGGTTCAGCGTTGCGTCGGAGCGGCCGTAGATCACAATGCCGTCGCGGTCGGTCAGCATGACGTAATCGCCGTGATGCCAGACGTTTTCGAAACGCGCGAAATAGGCGTTGTGGTATTTCTCGCCGTTTTCGTCGCCCCAGAAGAAGACCGGCTGGCTCGGGAAGGTTTGCGTGCAGACGAGCTCGCCTTTCTGGTTGCGGATCGGTTGGCCGTTTTCATCAAATACGTTGACCGCCATGCCGAGACCCCGGCACTGAATTTCGCCACGGTAAACCGGCCGCAGCGGGCAGCTGATGACGAAACAGGAAACGATATCGGTGCCGCCGGATACCGACGCGAGGCAGAGGTCCTGTTTGATATTGTCGTAAACGTAATCGAAGCTTTCCGGAGCGAGTACCGAACCCGTGGAGGCGACAGTCCTCAGCCCCGACAGGTCGAATTTGTCCATCGGCCTGAGGCCTGCATTTTTCATCGCGTCGAGGTATTTTGCCGAGGTACCGAAAACGGTCAGGTCGACATCGTCGGCGTAGCGCCACAGGACTTCACCGTCCGGGTAAAACGGCGACCCGTCGTACAGTACCAGGGCAGCCCTGCTCGCCAGCGCGCTGACCAGCCAGTTCCACATCATCCAGCCCAGCGTGGTGAAATAGAAAACGCGATCGCCCGGGTGCACGTCGCAGTGCAGCATATGCTCCTTCAGATGCTGGATCAATGTGCCGCCGATCCCGTGCGTAATGCACTTGGGTTTACCCGTTGTACCCGAGGAATAGAGTACGTACAGCGGATCGTTGAAATTTCGAGGTACGAAATCGAGGTCGCCCCCCGGACTGCCGACGATCTCCTTCCAGTCGACCGCATCGACCCGGTTGCCGAAACCTGCCAGGTCGATTTGCACGACTCTTTCGATGCTCGGTAATTGCGCCTGGATCCGGTTGATCTTGTCGCTGAGTTCGTGCTTCTTGCCGTTGTAGAAGTACCCGTCGACGGTAAACAGGAAACGCGGTTCGGTCTGGCCGAAGCGGTCCACCACGCTGTCGACGCCGAAGTCGGGAGAAGTCGAGGTCCACACCGCCCCGAGGCTGGTCGCGGCCAGCATCGCGACCACCGCTTCGGGCATGTTCGGCATGTAGGCAGCGACGCGATCGCCGGCATTGAGGCCGCTGGATCTGAGCCACGCGGCGACGCTCGCGACCTGCTCGTAGAGTTCCCGGTAGCTGATGTTGTATTCGACCTGATCCTCGGCGCGGAAGTGGATGGCGGTTGCATCGCTGCGCTCGCGCAACAGGTTTTCGGCGAAGTTCAGCGTGGCGTCGGGGAACCACTGCGCGCGCTCGATATCGTCGCCATCGATCAGGGTGCGCTCGCCAGACTCGCCGATGATCCCGCAGAAATCCCACACTTCGCGCCAGAACTGCTCCTTGCAGTCGACCGACCACCGGTACAGCGCGTCGTAGCCGTCGATCTCGAGGCCGCGGTTGCGGTTGACCTGCGCGATGAATCGGGTCATGTTGGCCGCGTCCATACTGGCCTGGCTGGGCGTCCACAGGGGTTTCAATTCGCTCATATCTCGATTTGTTCCGCCGGCTCGTGCACGGCATCCGTTAGCCTGAATTTGTCCGAGGGACTAACCATATACCAGGTAAGCATCCCGGCACAATTGGTACTCGCTACAGATGCGGGGCAGGTCAGGTTGTCCTGCCTCGGCAGGACCGGGTCGCGCTGTTCGTGCTATCCGGACTGGCTGGAATGAACCGGTTGATCCTGGCTCCCGCTGATAAACCGCAGGATGGCAGGTTTTCGATATCCAGATCCGCCATTAACCTGCCCGTGCGTTGCGATCCTTGCGCCTCGACGGCAAACCCCTGGAGGCTATTTACCCTTCCAGACCGGCTCGCGTTTTTCGGCAAAGGCCTTGAAGCCCTCCATGTTGTCCTCGCTACCGTAGAGGATATCGACGCTCTCGAACTGGCGCTTGGTGATCCAGTTCATCGCTTCCTGGAACTTCATCGATTCAGCCTCGCGCGCAACCTCCTTGATCGACGCGAACACCAGCGGCGGTCCGGCGGCCAGTTCGCGCGCAACCGCCCGGACGCGATCCATCAGCTGATCGGCGGGCAATACTTCGTTGACCAGGCCCCAGCGGTGCGCTTCCGCCGCGTCCATCCAGCGGCCCAGGAAGAGCAGCTCCATGGCTATGTGGTAGGGGATGCGCTTGGGCAGCTTGATCGTTGCCGCGTCGGCGAGCGTGCCGGCCTTGATTTCGGGCAGCGCGAAAGTCGAATGCTCGGAGGCGTAGATCAGGTCCGCCGATAGCGCGAGCTCGAAACCACCGCCCACCGCCATGCCGTTGACCGCAGCGATCACCGGCTTGTTGAGCCCGCGCAGCTCCTGCAGACCGCCGAAACCGCCGACCCCGTAGTCGCCGTCGACAGCGTCGCCGCCGGCCGCCGCCTTCAGGTCCCAGCCGGCGGAGAAAAACTTGTCGCCGGCGGTGCGGATAATCGCCACTCTCAGGTCGGGATCGTCGCGAAACGCCTTGAAGACTTCCCCCATCTGGCGGCTCGTATGCAAATCGATCGCGTTGGCCTTGGGCCGGTCCAGCGTAACCTCGAAAACTCCGCCCTCGCGGCGGGTAGTGACGACTTCAGACATTTATTTCTGCTCCTCAAGTACGATTAGTGCGTCGCCGGCAAACACGCCCTGACCCTGCGCGCCGACCAACAGTGGATTGACGTCGAGCTCGATCAGCGATCCCGCCCGGGATATGGCATATTCCTGCACCGCGAGAATAGCATCCACCGCCGCGTCGATATCGGCCCGGGGGCGTCCGCGGTAACCCCGCAGCAACGGGGCCGATCTGAGTTCCGCCAGCGCGGTTTCGATTTCGTCACGGCTCGCCGGGATCAACAGCGTCCTGGCGTCCTGCAGTAATTCGACCAGTATGCCGCCGCTGCCGATGGTCAATACCAGCCCGAATTGTATATCGCGCGTGACGCCGACGATCAGTTCGGCGAGCGCCGGTTTCATCGCCTCGAGATAAAGCCGGTCGCTGAGTTCGAACAGTTCGCTGGCGGCAACGTCGACCTGTTGCGACGATGCGAGGCCCAGGCGTACCGCGTTGTGCTCGGTCTTGTGTGCGATACCCAGCGCTTTCAACACTAGCGGATAACCCAGGTTTGCGGCGAGCAGCCGCGCGCTTTCGATCGAATCGATCCGGCCACCAGCCGGGACAGGCACCCCGACGGCCTGTAGCTGCTGCTTCGCGTCCGCCTCGTCGAGCGTTACCGGCTTGCCGGAAAGTGGTTCGAGGGCTAACACCGGGGCCGGCGGGCCATGCTGCCAGGCGAAGCCGATATCGGCGGCGATCTCGGTCGCGTGCAACGCCTCGTCGATACCGTAGAAGCTGACGATGCCGCGCGCACTGTAATTTTCGGTGTATTCCTCGGGAATATTTTCGGGCATGCCGACGACGAAAGCGCCCCTGGCCTGGTTGCGCCTGAGCGCGGCCTCGAAAGCGTCGACCGCGATATGCCACTCCCGGTCGTCGCAACGCGTCGAGTGCGGAAAATCCAGGATCAGGTAGTTCATGTCGAAGCCGATGCCGGTCATCGCGGTATAGGTCGCTTCCATGACCTCGCGGTTGGCCCAGCTGTAGGTATGGTAATCGAGCGGATTGGCGATCGCCACCAGTGGGCCGAGGGCCTCCTGCAGCGGCGCCTTCTGCTTTGCGTCGAGCCCGGGAAAGTAGACTTTACGCTTTGCCGCCGCGTCGGCGATGATGCTGGCTTCGCCGCCCGAGCAGCTCATCGACGATACGCGGTAGCCCGGTAGCGGGCCGTGCAGGTGCAGCAGTTTGAGGGTTTCGAGGAAGACCGGGATCGAGTCCGCCTGGCCGAAACCGTTACGGCGCAGGAACTCGCTGCTGACCGCGTGCGCGCCGACCAGCGACGCGGTGTGCGACATCGCCGAGGCCTGCGCCTGTGCGCTCCTGCCGACCTTGAAAATGACCACCGGCTTGTTCATCTCCCTGGCCTTGCGACCCAGTTCCTCGAATGCGGCGATCGAGTCGAATCCCTCGATGTAAATGCCGAGCGTGGTAACGCGCGGGTCTTCGAGCAGGTTCAGCGCGAGCTCGGAAATGCCGACCAGCGCCTGGTTGCCGACGGTGAATATATAGGCCAGCGGCAGGCCGCGTTTCTGCATCGTGAAATTGATCGCGATGTTCGACGATTGCGCGATGATCGCGACCCCGGTCCTGCCGCTATCGAGACGCTTGCCGCCCTGCTGATCGGGCCACAGCAGCGCGCCGTCGGCGTAATTGATGTAACCGTAGCAGTTGGGTCCGAGCAGCGGCATTTCGCCGGCCGCCTCGATCAGGTCGGACTGCAGTTCACCGCCGGTCTGGTCGGCTTCGCGAAAACCCGCAGCGAAACAGACGCCGCCGCCGCAGCCGATATCACGCAGCCGTCTCACCACTTCGATGGTCAGGTGGCGGTTGACGCCGATGAAAGCGGCATCCGGCGCGCCGGGCAAATCCTCGATCAGGCGGTAGGCCTTTAATCCATGCACTTCTTCCTTGCTCGGGTGTATCGGCCAGATGTCACCGGTGTAACCCATCAGCAGGCTCTGTTCGACCACGCGGCTGGCCTGCAGGCCGCCGATGGCCGCGATCGATCTGGGGCGCAGCAGGCGTTCGAGTCGCATTTATCCGCCCAGGGGCCGCAGTAATTCGCGCGAAATGATATGGCGCTGAATTTCCGAGGTGCCGTCCCAGATGCGTTCGACCCTAGCGTCGCGCCAGAAACGCTCCAGCGGCAGTTCGTCCATCAGGCCCATGCCGCCGAAAATCTGGATCGCCTCGTCGGTGACACGCGCCAGCATTTCCGTCGCGTAGAGCTTGGCGCTCGCAATTTCGCGATTCGCGTCCAGCCCTTCGTCGAGACGCCAGGCGGCGGACAGCGTCAGCCAGTCGGCCGCATCGATCTCGGTGATCATGTCGGCGAGCTTGAACGACACGCCCTGGAACTTGCCGATCTGCTGGCCGAACTGCCTGCGTTCGACGGTATAAGGCAGCGCGTATTCGAAG
>JAOTTY010000404.1 GCA_029864185.1 Gammaproteobacteria bacterium | reverse complement strand
GAATACCTGGCCCACGGTGATGATTCGCGTGTCCTCGGGCAGGCCGCTGATCCAGAGTCCCTCCGCGGTCGATCTGACCACTTCCACCGGCATGAATTCGACCCGGTCATCGCTGTTCACGACCTTGATGCCGAGCACGTCGCTGGCGTTCAGCGACAGCAGCGCCGGGGACAGCACGAACGCCGACACGTAGCGCACCGGTATCCGTACCTCGGCGGTGAGGCCGGATACCAGGGACCCGTCCGGATTCGGGATCTCCAGTTCGACCCGGAAAGTCCGCGTCACCGGATCGGCCTCGGCGGCGACATAGCGCAACTCGCCCTCGGCCACCATGCCCGTAACGAAGCGGGCGATTCCCTTGTCGCCGAGGACCAGGCGGTTGCGTTCGTGCTGGCTGACGTAGCCGACGAAAATGGCGGGATCCAGCTCGAGCAGCCGGCCGATTTCGTCGCCCACGTTCAGGTAGCTGCCGACTTCGACCGGCAGGCGGTTGAGAATGCCGTCGAACGGCGCCGTCACCCGGGTATTTCGGATCTCGAGTTCGATCGCGGCCACCTGAGCCCCGGCGCTCTCGAGCTGCGTGGCGGCCTGGGCCAGCTGGATTTCCGACTGCAGGTTTTGTCGCAGCAGCTCGCGGGCGCCGTCGTACTCGAGTTTGCGCTGTTTGCGCAAAGCGAGCGCCTGCGCCAACCGCGCCTCGCGGTCGCGGCTGTCGAATTGCACGATCACGTCGCCGGCACGCACCGCCGCCCCTTGCTTCGCTTTCAACGCGATCACCCGGCCTTCTACCTCGGCGCGGAAAGTGACCGCGCGCGACGGCTCGGTTCTGCCGTTGAGCACGACCTCCTCGATGACGCGTCGCTGCACCGGGGAACGCACGCGCACTTTTTGCACCATCGAGCGTGACGGGGTATCGGCGGCAGTCGACTGCCCGTCGTCGGAAGCGAGATATCCCGACGCCAGCCAGAGCGTCAGCAGCAGCATGATCGCAAGCGCGTAAACAACGGACCCATGCCTTTGGAGCAAGTTTTTCATACGAGTCTCGCGGCTGCCGCCCTCCGTCCCGGTTCCTTGAGTCATGACCTGCTCGACAGGTATCGTCGATACCGGCTCGTCGTGAGCCAATGCCGAATTTGCAGGTAGAGCTGTTCCAATGATACCGGTCGATTCTACCGAACCCGAGGCCTACTTCATTGATACCGGTCAACTCGGACAGGGCTCCGCTTCGGCATCGCCGGGGCGGACGCCTCTGTAAACAGGGGGCATACCGCGTACCGAGCCTGGATAAAACGAGGCCTGTTCCCTGATCGGATACTTCGCGTAATATCAACCAGTCGTATTTTGCCGGAGTATTTCGACGCTACCCCGTGTGTTGAACAGTGTGCCCATGGGGCTGGCCGCGAATGGAATGCTGGCCTGACGGAGACCGAAAAATTAAATTCGACTGGATTACAGTACTGTTGACTATTTTTCTGATGGCAACATTGTTGGCCTTCTTTACGGGTGTATTCCCCTACCCTTATGGCTGGATAGTCGTAACGGCATTGCTTGTATTCCGCTTGACCGCCAACCAAAGGAAAGAATGATCGCCAACGACCGAGATGATTCCCGGGTGATCAATTTCGGGGGCAGAATACTTATTTCAATTCGAAGGCTGGCGATTGAAAATAAGCTGCGGACGTGGCCGTTACCTGATTTCCTGTCCAGGTCTTTATTGAGACTCCCTGGTGCTTTCCTGGAGAGCCTTGCCTCCCTTTTCCAGTGTCTCGCCGCTCTTCTCGATCAGGGTTTTTCCCGTCTGCTTGAGCTTTTCCTGAACCGTGGGTTCGGTAAAAGGATTACTGAAAACGGGACGGTCTCTGCCCAGATTGACGCCGAACCAGAGTCCGAGTAAGAGGCCTAAAACGATACCGCCTAACAATGTCTTGATCTGCCTCATGGTTCAGTTCCTCCGGGATGCGTATCGCCCATTTCACCGAAACACGCGTCCGTTGTCTAGCGCCGTTATTACGCCTGGATGACTAGAAATTGGTATTTCCGGAATAAATATGGGACAGGCCAGGTTTTTCGCATGCGGCGAGGGTCCGCCGGAATTGCCCGGGAATAACATGGTCTATCCCCTGATACGTTAGTGCAGAAAAACCTGCCGATTGATTTATTATCCACTGAAATTACCAAGGTCTGAGATCCGCACTATGAGCAATGACGACTACACACCACCGAAAGTCTGGACATGGGACAGCGAAAGCGGCGGAAAATGGGCCGGCATCAACCGCCCGATCGCCGGCCCCACCCATGAGAAAACCCTGCCGGTCGGCGACAAACCGATACAACTGTACTCGCTGGGTACGCCCAACGGCATCAAGATCACGGTTATGCTGGAAGAACTGCTGGCGATGGGCAAGGCGGATGCTGCCTACGACCTGCACACCATCGATATCGGCAAAGGCGAGCAATTCGGATCTGGCTTCGTCGAGCTCAATCCGAACTCGAAGATTCCGGTCATACTCGATCAGTCGAAATCACCCGCGCAATCGGTTTTCGAGTCCTGCGCGATTCTCTTT
>JAOTTY010000158.1 GCA_029864185.1 Gammaproteobacteria bacterium | reverse complement strand
CAGCGCGTGAATAAAGGCATCGATATCGGCCAGGCGGGCAACTTCCCTGACCTCCTCGAAAGTCGCCTGTGGCCTGGCATACTGGATGTTATACAAAATCGTGTCGTTGAACAGCACCGTGTCCTGCGGCACGATGCCGATCGACTCGCGCAGGCTTTGCTGGGTGACGCCTGCGATATCCTGATCGCTGATCAGGATCTGGCCCTGGCTGACGTCATAGAATCGAAACAGCAGCCTGGCGATGGTGGACTTACCGGCGCCGGAAGGACCGACGATCGCGAGCTTCTCGCCGTCCTCTAGCCTGAAGCTGACATTCTCGAGGATGCGGCGATCCTCGTTGTAATGAAAAGTCACGTCGCGGAATTCGACGCTGGCACGTTCGATGCGCAACGGCCTGGCGTCGGCGCGATCGACGATTTCTATCGGGCGCTGCAACAGCTTGATGACCATGTCCATGTCGGCCAGCGCGTATTTCAACGAACGGTAGATAATGCCGAGAAAATTGAGCGGCAGGAACAGCTGCAACATCATCGTGTTGATCAGCACCAGGTCGCCGAGGGTGAGTCCGCCCGAGATCACGCCCTGCGCCGCCAGGATCATGATACCGGTTACGCCGATCGCGATGATCGCGGCCTGGCCGAAATTCAGCATCGACATCGTGCTCTGGCTCTTGACCGCGGCCTCCTCCCACTGTTGCATGGTGTCCCGGTAGCGCGTGATTTCATGCCCGTCGTTGTTGAAATACTTGACCGTTTCGTAGTTCATCAGGCTGTCCATCGCGCGCCCGTTCGCGGTCGAGTCGAGCGCGTTCATTTCGTGGCGGAAATGCATACGCCACTCGGTCACCATCAGCGTGAATCCGATATAGATCAGGACAGTAAAAAAAATGATGCCGGCGAACAGGCTGTCATACTGGCTGAACAGGATTATCCCGACGAGGGCAAACTCGGCCGCGGTCGGCACGATGTTGAACACCAGGTAATTCAGGATCGAACTGATGCTCTGCGCGCCGCGCTCCATGTCGCGCGAGATCGCGCCGGTGTTGCGCTCGAGGTGGTAGCGCAGCGATAGTGCGTGCAGGTGGTTCAGCACCGATACCGACAGGCTGTTCATAGCGTGGAAACGCACGCGCGCGAAAATAGCGTCCCTGAGTTCATTGAATCCGGAGTTGATAAACCGCAATACCCCGTAGGCGACCAGCAGCAGTATCGGCAGCGCGACTGCCTGGCCATTGTCGGCGTCCAGGGTATCGACGATATACTTGAGCACCACCGGCACCCCGACCATCGCCAGCTTGGAAATTACCAGGCACAGGAGCGCGAATACTACCCTTCCCCGGTATTCCCAGATATAGGGCAGCATGGCGTGGATATTCTGCCAGTCCTGTCGGTTGGAGTGCTCTTTTTCGGTGCGCCCGAAGGCGGGATGAATCGCTATCTCGATACCCTCAATCAACAACGCCACGCACCTTAGCAGAATGATTGCGCGGCGTCTTTTGCAATTGCTCTCCGGTTCGAAAATTGCCCAAAATCGCGGTAAATAAATCCCGTAAATGGCCGATAACCCAGAGGTAACCCTGGCGTCTCTGGGAATCGGGCCAGGCTTTGAGTCCCATTTACTTTCGGTAAGCCATGGAATACGTAAAAGCAGTCAGGCAGATCAGAATCCGGTATATCCTCGCGCTTGGCCTGATTGCGCTGCCGGTGACAGGATCTTACCTGGCGATGCAGCGGGTGATCTCGGAACAGCGCAGCTTCGCCGAATTGGTCAGTCTGGCGGGGCACCAGTCCGGCCTGGCAAACCGCATCGCCTATTTCAGCCTGTTGATGGCGACGACCGACGACGAGGTCAATTATGCTGAGGCGAAATCCGAGCTGGGTCGCAGCATCGATAACATGAAAATGGCGCACGAGCTGCTGACGCAGGGTTCGCCCGAAAATCGAGTCCCCTTTGTTATCAACGATGCCCTGCGTTCGCTCTACTTCGACGAGTCGGTAGGGCTCGATGCGGCCGTCGAACGTTATCTCGGTATCGCCGGCGAGGTTTATCGTGGCAAATTCGGTTCTCTCGGCACCGATTCCTACGAGTATGTCTACCTGACCACCTACGGACCCCACGCGCTCGAACCGATGCTGGATGCCGCGGTCGGGGAATACCGGAAAATAGGCCGCGACTCGATTCTGCGTATCGAAAACCTGGAGCGGCTTATCTGGGTCGGCACCCTGATCCTGCTGATTTTCGAAGTGCTCGTTATTTTCAGACCGCTGGAGAACAGGATCAGGGATGCGATAAAAAAATTGCAGGACACGGTCTCCGAGCTCAGGTCGACGCGGCAGCAGTTCGATTCCGCGCGCAAGAAGGCCGAATCGGCAAACGAGGCCAAGAGCCAGTTTCTCGCCACGATGACCCACGAGTTGCGCACCCCGATGAACGGTGTGCTCGGCATGAGCGAGCTGCTGTCGGGCACCAACCTGAACAGCAAGCAGAAGGAGTACGTCAAGATTATCGTCGATTCCAGCGAATCGTTGCTGACGATCATCAACGACATTCTGGATTTTTCGAGGCTGGAGGCCGGCAAGGTGGGACTCGAGCGGATACCGTTCAACCTGGAACAGTCCGCCTACGACGTAATGGCCCTGCTGGCGCCGCGCTGTCAGAGCAGCAAGCTGCAAATGATCCTCGATTACGCGCCGGATCTACCGCGCAATTTCATTGGCGATCCCGCCCGTATCCGCCAGATTTTTTTCAACCTGATCGGCAACGCGGTCAAGTTTACCGAGCAGGGATTCATCCAGCTGTCGATTTCGGTCGAGACCGACGATCAGCGTTGCGCGAATATCGCGATCCACGTCGAGGACACGGGAATCGGTATCGAACCACACAAGATACAGACCCTGTTTCGCTCGTTCACGCAGGCCGACAATTCGACCACGCGCAAATACGGCGGCACCGGCCTGGGGTTGACGATCACGCGTGAACTGGTAACGCTGTTGGGCGGACACATCGAGGTCGACTCTGCGCCTGCCAAGGGTTCGGTATTCTCGGTGGATTTTAAGCTCAAGCTCGCCGACCAGGTCGATGAAATTCCGGCGCCGCATGCGGCGTTAAAGCATGTCATGCTGATGGAGCCGAACGACATTTACCGTGACCTGATCATCGACCGGCTAGCCCGGATCGACGTCGAGGCCGCGGTGGTGGGGAGCGCCAGCGAAATCAGGTCGCGGCTGCAGGTTTGCCAGGAACACGGCGGCGCACCACAAATCGTTATCGTTAGCCAGGAAGCGATTCTCGATTCGCGGCAGAAATGGCGAGATTTCAGCGACGGTTCGTTGAGCCAGCCGGTCTCATGGCTGTTGCTGGGCAACGGCGACGAGGATTCCAGCAAGTTCCGCAAGCAGACCCGTAACCTGCATGGCCACACCACGATTATGCAAAAGCCCTTTACCAATCATCAGCTGTACTACGCGATCAATACGTCGATGAAGCAGAATAGCGACGAACCGACCGTGAGCCAGTTCGATGAAGACGCTACCGATTTCACGCTGTCGCAGGCGACACGAGGCACCATCCTGCTGGTCGAGGACAACCTCGCCAACCAGAAATTCGCGTCGCTGTTGCTGTCGAAGATGGGCTACCAGGCAGATATCGCAGAAGACGGGCTCGAGGCATTGAAGCTTTGGCGCGACAAGCACTACGACCTGATCCTGATGGATTGCCTGATGCCCAACCTGGACGGTTATGACGCGACGATGAAAATTCGCGAGGAAGAAGCCGGCAACGGCAGAGTCCCGGTCATCGCGCTTACCGCCAACGCTTCGGAAAAGGACCGCGAAAGATGCCACCTCTGCGGCATGGACGAGGTGATCACCAAGCCCTACCGCAAGCACGAGCTCGCCGACGTACTCGATCGGTGGCTGCACGAGGAGCCGAGTTTTATCAAGGTCCGCCACAACCTCGCCTAGAATCCACGCTGCACTCGCGTTCCTTCGATGCGCCGCATCGCGTAGCCGGCGGATCGTCTCGTGCAACAATTACCGATGCGACCCGCAACATCTTCATGATTTTGTAAATCGATCGCGTAATTGCCCGTTGCCGCTTCCACAACGGGGCCGAATCCTGTTCTAATACAGGCTGCTCAAAACAGCCCGGAACGAAGCGGATAACCCGATGAATGTTTCCAAGCCTTTCCTGATATTGCAGTTGCGCCCGGAAGACTCCACTTCGAACAACGAATTCGAAGCGATCCTGAAATACGGTGGCCTCGACGCCAGCGAGACTCGACGCATCCGCATCGAAAAGAGCGGGATTCCCGGACTCTCGCTCGACGACTATGCCGGCGTCATCGTCGGCGGCAGCCCGTTCGATATCTGCACGCCGCAAGATGAGAAGAGCGAGATCCAGCTCAGGATCGAGGACGATTTCAGACGCCTGTTCGACGACATTGTCGTCAGGGACTTTCCCTTCCTCGGCGCCTGTTCGGGCTGCGGTTTGCTCGGATCCTACCTCGATACCCCGATTTCTCGAAAATACGCCGAACCGGTCGGTGGCGCCAGGGTCTGGCTGACCGACGCCGGCCGTCAGGATCCTTTGCTCGAGGATTTTCCCGAGCAAATCGACGTGCTGTGCGGGCACAAGGAAGCCTGCGACACGGTCCCGGCAGGCGCACTACTCCTGTTGACCGGCGACGCCTGCCCGGTGCAAATGTTTCGCGTCGGAGAAAACGTCTACGCGACACAGTTTCATCCCGAGGGCGACGCCGAGGGTTTTATCGTCAGGATCCATGCCTACAAGCATCACGGCTATTTCCCGCCCGAGGAAGCGGACGAGTTGATTACCGCGATCAATCGGCACGATACGCCTTACGCGCGCGAAATCCTGCGCCGTTTCGTCGAGCGCTATAGCCACTGACAGCAAGCAGTCACTTATTTCCCCAGTTGTTGATTCTCGTCACCCAAACGGAATAGGCCATGGGGGAGAATAAAACTTGAAATGAAAAATAAAGGGAAAAGTTCCGATTAACGCAACTATGAGTCTTGTATATTTGAACCTTTGAAAAACGGCTAGCGAAAACCGGACTTCAACTGCAAATTATCAAGGTGGTATTCGAGGATAGTGAAATGAACGTAAAGATCAGTGCCGTCATTGTGAGCGGTGTTCTGCTGCTGCTGGTGTCGGCTGCCCACGCGGGACAACAGGACGACAATCCACTCTACTTCGGATTCGGGATCGGGTTTCCGGGGTCAGACGAGGAATGCGACTATTACGGTTACAACTGCGATGGCGGCGACACCTCGTTCAAGATGTACGCCGGTAAACGCCTCCATGAAAACTTCGGCGTCGAGATTTCGTTCCAGGACCTCGGCAAGATACGTGACGACAATCCGACCTTTTCCACGACCGCCGAATCAGAAGGCATAAACTTGTCGCTACACGGCATCATCCCGGTCGGCCTGGGTTACTTCTACGGCAAGGCCGGCTACATGCTGTGGGACACCAAGTACAAGCGCCTCGACACCACCGTCACGACCACCAAAGACGACGGCGCCGATTTTACCTACGGCATGGGATTCGCTTTCCTGTTCGACGACAAATACGATTTTCGCGTCGAGTTCGAGCGCCTCAACGAACTGGGCGATGATTTCATCCCCGGCGGCTCGTTTGTCACGGTATTCACCCTCAGCGGCACCGTATATATCGACTAATCCCCGACCACGGGGATTGATTCGCTGCCAGTTGTCGGGATAATGCCGACAGACACAATCCGTCAAAACATGGAGGAGACAACATGCGTAAATTCATTCTGGCGTTCGTGCTAGCTGCTTTCGTCAGTCCCGCGCTCGCCGCGGGCGAAGGCATGATCAGTGTCAAAAGCGCTCACTCGGTCGCGGCCACCGCCGACCGTCTCGAAAAGATCCTGGCGAACAAGGGTATGAAGGTATTTACCCGCATCGACCACGCGGCCGGCGCTGCCAGCGTCGGCAAGGAATTGCGGCCGACCGAACTGGTTATTTTCGGTAACCCCATGGTCGGCGCACCGCTGATGCAATGCAGTCACAGCATCGCCATCGACTTACCGCAAAAGGCGTTGATCTGGGAGGACCCGGCCGGCCAGGTCTGGCTTTCCTATAACGACCCGCAGTTCCTCGCGCTGCGCCACAACACCCGCGGCTGCGACGCGGTGCTGGCCAAGGTGGCCACGGCTCTGGGTAACTTCGCGAAGGCGGCTAGCGCCGCGGAATAGCGCCTAGCGTTCGGAATTTTCGCTATTGGCGTAACCGCTCCGGTTCGACGAAAACGGGGACAGGTAATCGAGGATGATCAGCGCAACCACCTGGCTGGTGAGAAAACCGGTGGTGCCGAAATTCTTCGCGCGCTGGTAATCGACCAGCAAGCCTAATGCCCTGCCTGGATCATCGTTTGGCTGCTCGTCGTCGGGCATGAATCCGATCTGCTTGAAGGCCGACTGCAACATTGCCGCGATCTCGCTTTTCTCCTCCGGCTGCCAGTTGAAATTGACGGTGCCGCCAAGCTCGGAGATTTTCGCGTTGAGATCCGCCATGCGCACCAGAAAGTTTTTGCGCATTTTCTGGAATCCTGCCTGCTTGCTACGCAGCGCCTCGAGGCTGCCCTGCAACTCGGCAATTTCACGGATCCGCGCATCGAGCGCGAGGGTAACGTCCTCGTAGGGAGGAACCTGCACCGCAATAATGTCTTTCAGCGAGGCGAGTTCGCGCTCCATCTGCGCGAGCGTGTTACGATTTTCCGCGACGGTGCTCAACATCGCGACGATTTCCTGCGCCGACATGTCGCGCTGCGCCGCTGGCAGTTCCGAGCGCGGCACGATGAGCCGATCGCCACCGGGCTGCGGGCCGAAGAAATCGGTATCGGAAAACAGGTAAAGCACTGCCGCCACCAGCTCGAGGACGAGCGCGGCAAACAGCGCGTTCAGGTATTTCCTGTCGATCGCAACCTTTTGCACGAGACCGAGGAGGGTCACGATACCGGTCGCCGCAAACAGCAGCAATACGACGTAAAAAAGGGCGCTTTCTTTATCCATGTTCAATCAACACACGCCTGTCAGCGACCCGTGAAACAGGCCGGGAGGTTGTTGTCGGGATTGTACGCTATCGCGTCGTTCCGGTGCCAGGTACACACGACGCCGACGCCATAACCCACGCCACGCCCGGGCGCCCGCTGTTACGGCCCGGATCTGCGCCGATAAGCGGCGATTGCGAGCAGCCCGAAGCAGGCAAGCAACGGGTAACCGAACGCACTGCTGCCGCTGGCGGTCGGAAAACCGACCGTGTTAGTGCATGAACCGCTACCGACGGTCAATAAGGCCTCGCGATAAATCGTCGTCGTCAGTAAATTCTCGAGTACGTAGATAAAGCTATTAGCGGTATCGATTATTGCTTTTGAAGGCTGGCCGAACGCGATGCCCGAGGAATCGACATCGACCCAGTCGTCCCCGCAATTGGTGGTCGCGATCACCTTGGTAGCGCCGCTGCCGCCCAGCGCGTAAACGATGCGGCGATCCGAGGGATTGATGGCAATACCGCGCACGCTGGTGAAATTGGCGACACCGCCGCTGAAAGGATCGTGCAGGACCTGCCAGCTGACGCCGCCGTCGACGGATCGCCTGATCAGTCCCGATCCTGAACTACCGGCATAAATCACGTCGGCATCGGTCGGATCGACGGCAAGCCCATCCACTTCGGTCAACGGCAGGCCGGCAAGATAAGTCCAGGTAGCGCCGCCATCGATCGTCTTGTAAAGCCCGTCGTCCCCGATACCGTCGAGGATCGCGCCGACGTAAACGGTGTTAGCGTCGGTCGGCGCGACAGCGATCGAAATTATGGCCGGATCGGCATCCCCGGCGATTGCGAATTCCGCCCAGTTTTGCCCGCCATCGAGCGATTTTTGCAAGACGCCGGATACCGGAACACCGTTGGAATAACCTGCGCCATAAACCGTCAGAGGCGTATTCGGTGCAAACTGGATACGCCAGACGTCGTGCGAGGCGCTACCATTGGTAATTAGCCAGTTACTGCCACCATTGACGCTGATTTGTATTGGGCCACCGCGCACGCCGGCCAGCACGGTATCCGGATCGTCGGGCTTGATACCGACGCCGTGATAATCGAGGTTATTCAGGATTTGCATGGTCCAGTTATCGCCGGAATCGATCGATTTCCAGATGCCCACGGTAGGATCCACTCGGGTGGTTGCAAACAGGGTAGTCGACAGGCTCGGCGCGAGCGCGAAATCGAAAACCTGCTCGCCGGGTGGAGATTTCACCACCCAGGCGGCATGGCCCTGGACCGAAGTAAGCGCGATAAGCGCTAACGGCGCGAGTTGCCGTAAAAACCGGCAGGTTCTGGTGATGAATCGTCTATACACTTTTCGAAACCCCGGGACGAACGCTAAATATAAACTCTAACAATTTGATTTAAAAGACTTCTTGACCCTGGTCATTGCCAATCTAATTGATAAGAACCTGGAACGGGCGCTAATCTGCGATTACCCGTGCGGCTGTAGCGTTGGAACGCGGGGCCGCTCGCCAGTGAAAATTCGGCAGCGCCTAGGCCTGGTCGAACTCGACCTTTTCGATGATCCAGCTTTCGCGACGTCCCGCGGCATAAAATTCGAGCGTGGCCGGGTGCTCCAGCAACGCGTCCACGTAGCCTTGCGACTCCGGCCGCAAGGCGACTCGGTAAGTACGAAATCGGCTCGCGACCGGGGCGAAAAAGGCATCGGCCGCGCACAAGCGCTCGCCGAACAGGTACGGCCCTGCCCCGGTGCCCGTGGACCTGACCCAGGCCCAAAGGTCTTCGATACGATCGATATCCGCCCGCGTTTCCGCGTCGGGCGTTACGGTCCGGAATTCGCGCCTGACGTTCATCGGCATGTTCGCGCGCAACGCAAAAAAGCTCGAATGCATCTCGGCGCAGAGCGTTCTCGCTGCGGCGCGCGCCTGCAATCCGTCGGGCCAGATTCCCGCGCCAGGGTCCTGTTCATGCAGGAATTCGGCGATCGCGAGACTGTCCCAGACGAAAAATCGCGCCGAGTCGTCGTAGACCTGCAGGGTCGGCACCGTCGCGGCCGGAAAATGAGCCGCTTTGAATCGTTCCCATTCGGGCGAAAACAGCGGCACCACCTCGTACTCGAAGTCGAATCCGAAAGCCTTCAGCAACAGCCAGCCGCGCAGCGACCAGCTCGAATAGGCCTGGTTACCCATGAACAATTTGTATTGCATGATGATTTACCGGCAAGATGTCGACAGGACGGATGATAAAGCACGGAAAACTATTTTCCAGGCGCGTATATACTATCATCGCGCGCTCAAAATCATGCATTTAGGGACCCGGCCCCATGAGTTTCAAGCAGGAGATGCTGAAATTACCGAACCTGATCAGCGCGATCCGCATCCTGATCGCGCCGTTGCTGTTCGCGCTCGCGTTTCTGCAGCTGGAAACCTGGTTCCTGGGCGTGCTGTTGTTCTCCGCGTTCACCGATGTCGTCGACGGCTATATTGCACGCAGGTTCAGGATGATTACCCCGCTCGGCGCGCACCTCGACAGCTGGGGCGATTTCACGATATACAGCACGATGGCCGTCTGCGCGTGGATCCTGTGGCCCGAGATCACAAGGCGTGAGCTGGTTTACTACGCGATGATCCTGTTCAGTTTTCTGCTGCCGGCCCTGGTCGGGCTGGTGAAGTTCGGCAAGCTGACCGGTTATCACACCTGGAGCGTCAAGATCGCGGTGTTCGCAACCTTCGCCGGCTATGTCGCGCTCTACGCCGAGATCGCGGTGTGGCCGTTCATCCTGGCCAGCATTCTGTGCGTGATCGCGGGAATCGAAGAAATCCTCATTACCCTCGTGCTGCGCGAGGAGCGCACCGACGTGCGCTCGATCCTGGCCGCGCTGCGCGATCGGGGAGCGGCCACAGGTGAACGATAAGCGCGGACCCGTCAAGAATCGCGTAAATATGTCCTCGCTGGCGGCAGTCACGACCGCGGGTTACTCGTTCCGGGTCGGATTCATGGTAAAGTTAATCGGAACGCCGAAACTATCGTCATTGATACTGAAGATATCATTTAAACCACTACCCGCGCCTCGGGCATAGATCGCCCAGCTGTCGCTAGACCAGCCACCGGAAGCCTCGTCTCCGGTATCGGCGGCAAGCGTCACCACGGTGTCGGAACCATCTTCCGCGATCGCAAACAAATCGAGCTGCCCGCCGACGTCGCGCGAAAAGGCGACCATCTGCACCGAAACGAAAGGGGGGGCACCGTGATGGTT
>JAOTTY010000157.1 GCA_029864185.1 Gammaproteobacteria bacterium | reverse complement strand
GCCGCCCGCCATGCCCTTGCAAACATAATCGTTGGCATCGCCCTCGAGATACATGTTGAGTCCGCCGGCGTTCCAGACGCCGAAGCTTTGCCCGGCTGTGCCTTTGAACCTGAGCGTGATCGGGTGCTCAGCCATGCCGTGGTTGCCGTGAATGCGCGCGATCTCGCCGGACAGGCGCGCACCGATCGAGCGGTGGGTATTGTTGATCCGGTATGCGAATTCGCCGCCGCTGGGATTTTTGATAGCCGGCATGCAGTCCAGCACCATTTGTTCCGCCAGTTCACCCTTGTCCCAGGGTTCGTTGCGTTCCGCGGTGCAGTAGCGCGGCAGCGCCGGGTCGATCCCACCGTCGGACAGGATCGGCGCAAGATTAAGCCCGCGCTGAGCCGGGGTTTTACCCTCGATGACTTGCAGCAGGTCGGTGCGACCGATCAGGTCTTCGAGCCTGCGCACGCCGAGGCCGGCCATGATTTCGCGCGTTTCCTCGGCGATGAAGCGAAAGAAATTTTTGACCTTCTCGGCGGTGCCGACGAAGTGTTTCTCGCGTAACTCCAGGTTTTGCGTGGCGACGCCGGTGGCGCAGTTGTTCAGATGGCAGATGCGCAGGTACTTGCAGCCCATCGCCACCATTGGTCCGGTACCGAAACCGAAGCTCTCCGCTCCGAGGATCGCGGCCTTGACGACGTCGAGGCCTGTCTTCAGGCCGCCGTCGGTCTGGATACGCACCTTGTTGCGCAGATTGTTGGCGCGTAGCACCTGATGGGTCTCGGAAAGCCCCAGTTCCCACGGCGAGCCGGCGTACTTGACCGAGGTCAGCGGGCTCGCGCCGGTGCCGCCGTCGTAACCGGCGATCGTGATCAGGTCGGCGTAAGCCTTGGCCACGCCGGCCGCGACGGTGCCGACACCGGCCTCGGCAACCAGCTTGACCGATACCAGCGCCTGCGGGTTGACCTGCTTGAGGTCGAATATCAGCTGCGCGAGGTCCTCGATCGAGTAGATATCGTGGTGCGGCGGTGGCGAAATCAGCGTTACCCCGGGCTCGGAGTTTCTGAGGCGAGCGATCAGTTCGTTTACTTTCTTGCCGGGCAATTGTCCACCCTCGCCGGGCTTGGCCCCCTGGGCGATCTTTATCTGCAACACTTCGGCGTTGACCAGGTAGTGGGGTGTGACGCCGAAGCGGCCGGAGGCAATCTGCTTGATCTTCGACACCCGGTCGGTGCCGAAACGCGCCGGGTCTTCTCCGCCCTCGCCGGAGTTCGAGCGTCCGCCGAGCTGGTTCATCGCCTGCGCCAGGGTTTCGTGCGCTTCCGGCGATAGCGCGCCGAGCGACATGCCGGCGGAATCGAAGCGTGGCAGGATCGCGGCGGCCGGCTCGACCTCGTCGATATCGATCGGCGTCTGCGGCTTCAGTTGCAACAGGTCGCGTAGCATCGACGGCGGCCGGTTGTTGACGATGTCGGAATACTTCTTCCAGTCACGGTAATCGCCGCTGTTGACCGCGGCCTGCAGGCTGTGGACAACGTCCGGATTATAGGCGTGGTACTCGCCGCCGTGGACGTACTTCAACAATCCACCCTGGTCGACGGTCGTGCGTGGGTTCCACGCAATCTTGTTGAGCGCCTTCTGCTCGGCCTCGAGTTCGTCGAAACCGATGCCGTCGATGCGGCAGGTGGCACCCGGGAAGCACAGGTCGACCACTTCGTGGTGCAGACCGACAATCTCGAATAATTGCGCGCCGCGATAGCTGGCGATGGTGGAAATGCCCATCTTCGAGATGATCTTGTACAGGCCCTTGTTGATGCCGTGGCGATAGTTGGAGCCGGTATTCGGGCACTCGAGGTCGGGCAGTTCGCCGCTGCGCGTCATGCCGACGATGCTGGCGTAAGCCATATACGGGTAGATCGCGGTCGCCCCGAAACCGAGCAGCACCGCCATCTGGTGCGGATCGCGGGCGCTGCCGGTCTCGACCACGATATTGGTGTCGCAGCGACCGCCGGTATTGCTGAGGCGATGATGCACCGCTCCGGTGGCGAGTGCTGCGTGCGCGATCAGCTGGTTGCGCGGAATATCCTTGTCGCTCAGCACGACAACAACGATGCCCCGTCGCGATGCTTTCTCGGCCTGGTCCTGGATATCGACGATTGCCTGCTTAAGCGACTTCTTTTCCGGATCGTAGCCGAGCGATATGATTTCATGCGCGTAGCCCTGGTCGTGCCAGGCGAGCAGGTCGACGAATTTTTGTTCCGACAGGATGGGTGAACTGACGACCAGCCGGTCGGCGTGGTCGGCGGAATCGTGGAACAGGTTGTGTTCCCGCCCGAAGCAGGTTTCCAGCGACATGACGATTTTTTCGCGCAACGGGTCGATCGGTGGATTCGTCACCTGCGCGAACTGTTGCCGAAAACTGTCGTACAGCGAACGGCGGTGCATCGATAACACCGGCAGTGGCGTATCGTCGCCCATCGATCCGGTCGCTTCCTGCGCATCCTCGGCCAGCACCCGCAGAACCTGATCACGCTCTTCGAAACTCACCTGGAACAGCTTTTCGAGCCGGGTCAGGGTTTCCCGGCTCATCGCCAATGCCGAGAACGGGGAATTGACGGGATTGGCGCTCAAGTACTTGAGCCGGTCGCGCAGCCAGATTTCATAGGGGTGGCGATTCTGCAACTGCTTGTCGATGTCTTCGGACAACAGCAGTTTGCTGGTCTTGGTATCGACCGCAATCATTTCCCCCGGTTTCAGGCGCCCCTTGGCGATGACGTCCTCGGGCGCATAGTCCCACACGCCGATTTCGGAGGCCAGCGTGATGTGGCGGTCCCTGGTCATGACCCAGCGCGCCGGGCGCAGGCCGTTGCGGTCCATCACGCAGCAGGCGTGACGGCCGTCGGTCAGGACGATCCCGGCGGGCCCGTCCCAGGGCTCCATGTGCATCGACGAATACTCGTAGAAAGCATGCAGCGCGGGCTCCATGTTGTCGACGTTCTGCCAGGCCGGTGGAATCAGCAGGCGCACCGCGCGAAACAGGTCCATGTCGCCGGAGAGCAGGAAATCGAGCATGTTATCGAGCGAGCTCGAATCCGAGCCCGTCATGTTGACGATCGGCTTGATCGCTTCGATGTCGGGCAGCAGTTCGGACTTGAACTTGTAGGCGCGCGCGTTGGCCCAGTTACGGTTACCCTGGATGGTGTTGATTTCGCCATTGTGGGCGAGGTAGCGAAACGGTTGAGCGAGCTTCCATTGCGGCCAGGTATTGGTCGAGAAGCGTTGATGAAATACGCAGATGGCCGACTCCAGCGACGGGTCGTTCAAATCCCGATAAAACACCGGCAGGTACTCGGGCATGATCAGCCCCTTGTATGAAAGGACGTCGTTGGACAGGCTCGAGATGTAGTAGTAGTTCTCGATGCGTCGGTTTTCCTGCGCCTCGAAGGCATGGCCGGCGGCGCGGCGTGCGAGGTAAAGCGAGCGGTTGAACTCGGCGCGCGACAGGCCGTCGGGCGCGTTGACGTAAACGTGGTAGATGGCCGGTAGCGATTTGCGCGCTTCCTCGCCGCAGGCCGAGGGATCGACCGGTACCTCACGCCAGCCGGCGACATCGAGTCCCTGGGCGGTGATCTTGTCGGCGATAACCTGCTGCGATATCGCGGTCTCCTCGGCGAACGGCGACATGAACACGAGGCCAACCGCGTAGCGTCGCGCGCAGTGGATGCCGAGTTCCGCGGCTTTCGCGCGTAGGAACGAGTCGGGTTTTTTCAACAACAGGCCGCAGCCATCGCCCGACTTGCCGTCGGCGGCGACGGCTCCTCTATGCGTCAGGCGCCCGAGCGCCTCGATCGACGTTTTCACCAGCCAGTGGCTGGGTTTGTCGTCGATGCTGGCGATCAATCCGAATCCGCAGCTGTCTTTCTCGAAGCCGGGTTGATAAAGGCCTTTCAGGTTGTCGTTCATACTTGTCGCGTCAAATCCAATTCGGCATCGCCGATGTCCGTCGGTGCCTTCGGCGATGCGAAAACCGGGAATTTTCGCGTGGCCAAAAGGCTGGACATTATACCCGCGAGATACGGATAGATAAATCGGCAGTTGCAGGCCGATTTGTTTTGCACCAATCTAGTGCATCAGGGTGTCCGGATATTTGGGGACAGTTTACTTAATTCCAGTGAGAATTAAGTAAACTGTCCCCTTATTTCGCCTTATTTCGCTTAATTCGGCAGGATTTGCAGCAGCTTGTCGTGATCGTAGTCGGCCGTGACGAAGGCCTCACCGAGTGCGCGCAGCAATACCAGCTTGATGCTGCCATCGACCGCCTTCTTGTCGATCGCCATGACTTCGAGAAACTGCCGCGTCGTCATATCGGTGGGGGGAGCCACCGGCAGGCCGGCCCGATGCAGTAGCGCGCGCGCTCTACTGCGGACGTTTTCGTCGATCCAGCCCTCGCGCATCGACAGGTCGATGGCCATCATCATGCCGGCGGCTACCGCCTCGCCGTGCAGCCAGTTGCCGTAACCCATCGCGGTTTCGATGGCGTGTCCGAAGGTGTGTCCGAGATTTAGAATGGCGCGCAAGCCCGACTCGCGTTCGTCGAGCTCGACCACGCGTGCCTTGATCCGGCACGAGACCAGCACCGCCTCGGCCAGAAGGTCGGTATCGCCGGCCTTCAGCGCGTCGATGTTTTGTTCCAGCCAGGCGAAAAACTCCGCATCGTAAATCAGGCCGTATTTGACGACCTCGGCAAGCCCCGCGGAAAGTTCGCGCGCGGGCAGGGTACCGAGCGTTCCGATATCCGCGATGACGCACCTCGGTTGGTAGAATGCGCCGATCATGTTTTTACCGAGCGGGTGGTTCACTCCGGTCTTGCCACCCACCGACGAATCGACCTGTGACAGCAGCGTGGTCGGGATCTGCACGAAGTTCACCCCGCGCTGGTAAATGCTCGCGGCGAATCCGGCAATATCGCCGACGACGCCACCACCGAGCGCAATCACGGTGCAGCGCCGATCGTGACGTCGTTGTAACAGCGCCCCGATGATGGACTCGACCGATGCCATGGTTTTGAACTGCTCGCCATCCTCGAGGATTACGCTGTCATGCCTGGTACCGCCCGCATCGAGCGCCTGTTGCACGGTGTCGAGGTAGAGTGGAGCAATAGTCGCGTTGGATACGATCATGGCCGAGTGGCCCTGGATGTGCGGGCCCAGCAGTGTCTCCTGTCCGAGCAGCCCCGTGCCGATGTAAATCGGGTAACTGCGCGCGCCAAGTTCAACGGTTAATTTGTGTTTTATATCCATATATTATTTCAGGCTGTCGGGTAACTGGCTGATGATATCAGCCGCGAGGCGCCACGCCACGCGTTTATCGGTCTTGACCACGAGGTCCGCCAGGTCGAGGTAAATCGGACGGCGTTCCTGCAGCAGCGACTCGAGCCGCTCACGCGGATTTTCGGTTTGCAACAGGGGCCTTTTCTTGTCGCGCGCCAGGCGCTGCATCTGCTGGTTTACCGTGGTATCGAGAAAGACGATGAACCCTTTCTGCTTAAGTAGTTTCTGGTTTTCCTCGCGCAGCACGGAACCCCCGCCGGTGGCGATCACGCGGTTGTTCTGACTCAACAGATCGTGCAGCGCGCTGGACTCGCGGTCGCGAAAACCCTGCTCTCCCTCGATATCGAAGATGCGCGCGATGTCGACACCGGTTCGTTTCTCGATGTAATAATCGCTGTCCTGGAATTCGCGGTGCAGCCGCCTGGCGATAATATTACCAATGGTGGACTTGCCGGAGCCCATGGGGCCGATCAAAATGATATTGCGGTGACTCATGTGGATATGATAACCCAAACAAAAAAAAGGCAGCCATCGAGGCTGCCTTTTTTCGGATCGAATATCGGGCTATCGTATATCGAGATTAGCTCCCTGCAGGATTTTTGGGGTCACGAAAATCAGCAGTTCGGTCCTGTCGTCGACCTCGATAGACGATTTGAACAGGTTGCCGATAACCGGCAGATCGCTGAAGAAAGGTACACGTGTGACCTGGGTCGTTTTGGTAGTTTCGTAAATACCGCCGAGCACCACGGTCTGGCCGTTATCGACCAGCAGTTGCGACTGTACTTCACGGGTGTCGATACTGGGTGCCGCGAGGCCGGCGCCGAAGGATACCAGTTCGCCCTGGCTATCCTTGTGCACATCGAGATCCATGATGACGCGATCGTCTGGTGTGATCTGCGGAGTTACCTCGAGCGACAAAACCGCTTTCCTGAATTTTAGCGTGGCGTCGCCGTCATCGAGTTCGAGGTAGGGGATTTCCACACCTTGCTCGATACGGGCGGTATGCGAGTCGGCGGTGATAACCCGCGGGCTTGAAACGACTTCACCGCGGCCTTCGATCTGTGCCGCAGACAGTTCCATTTCGAGCAGGGTGCCAAGCGGCAGCTTGGCCAGCGCGAGGGCAAAGCTACCCGCGGGATTTTGCACCGGCAGGTTGACGTTGAGACCGTCGAGCGCGTTGAAGGTGTTGTCGTTGACGAGGTCGGTGATACCGTTCAGGTTACCGGCGGTAAACGCGGCGTCACCCGGCGCCAGCGCGCCCTGGCTGTCGTTGCTGACGCCAAAGCGCACGCCCAGCTCCTTGCTGAAATCGTCGTTGGCGATAACAACGCGCGATTCGATCAATACCTGGCGAACCGGGATATCGAGCTCCGCGAGCAGTACGCGCACGCTGGCAAGGCTGGAATTGGTATCCTTGACCAGCAGCGTGTTGGTGCGTTCGTCGACGCTAACCGAACCACGCGGTGACAGGATCGCGTTGTCTGTCAGGTTCAGCAGTTCGGCGATGTCGGCCGCCTTGGCATAGTTGACCTTGATGAACTCGGTACGCAGACGTTCCAGTTCTTCTACCTGCTTGCGCGCTTCCAGCTCGAGCTTTTCACGCGCGGCGATTTCGTCGGTGGGCGCGATCAGTATAACGTTGCCGGCGCGGCGTTGATCGAGCCCCTTGGTCTTCAGGATGATGTCCATCGCCTGGTCCCAGGGTACGTTTTTCAGGCGCAGTGTCAGGTTGCCCTCGACCGAGTCGGAAACCACCAGGTTGAGACCGGTAAAATCGGCCAGCAGCTGCAGTACCGAACGAACTTCGATATCCTGGAAATTAAGCGACAGGCGTTCGCCGGTAAAGCCGAATTTTTCTTTCTTTCGCTTTTCCTCTTCTTCCTTCGAAATCGGCGCGACCTCGATCGTGTAGACGCGGTCGGTCTGGTAGGCTAGGTGCTCGAAATCGCCGTTTGACGCAATCGTCATGCGAATGTTGGCGCCGTCCTGGATCGCGTCGATAAATTCGATCGGGGTTGCGAAGTCGCTGACGTCCATGCGCCTCTGCAGCTCGACCGGCAATTGCGACCCGATCAGCTCGACGTTGATCTGGGTGTTTTCACGCCAGACGTCGGTGCTGATCGACGTGCTGGTTAAATCGATAATGACGCGGCCTTCGCCGTTTGGACCACGCTTGAAGTCGATATTGGTAACACCCTTGGCCACCGACGAAATCGGCGCTGCGCCCTGGGTTATGCTCGCCTGGGTACCCTGTGCCTGGCCGGTTTCGGCGGCGGGCAGGACGGTCTGCTCTCCGCCCGCAAGCGTCAGGGTCACCTGATTGCCGCTCACGCTGGTGGTGTAGTCTGCGCGCTGCGACAGGTTGAGCACCACGCGAGTCCGATTCTTAGAGGCCGCGGAGATGATACTTTGCATCGCACCGATGCCGACCTGCATGTTGCGCTGTTCGAGCTTGTTCTCGGTTTCGCCGAAATCGAGCGCAATGCGCGCCGGCTCGTCGATGGTAAAAGTACGCGGGGCCACCGCGGGTTCGTCGAAGGTAAACACGACCTGAACCGTGTTTCCGGTCATCACCGAGTAATCGAGTCCAACCAGGGCTCGCGCCGATGCATCGCCAAAGGCAAGCAGGCAAATGGACGCCAGCGAGGCCTTCATTATTCTGGTTATTTTCATGGTCTTATTAACACTGCTCATTATGTGTTTCCTCTCGTTACTCGATCAGCGCGACCGCTGAAGAGCGCTCGATATAGTTTCCCAGTCCGTCTGGGACAATTTCAGTCAATTCGATTTTCTGGTCGGTTACCGCGATGATACGGCCATGGTTCTGGCCCATGTAATTGCCCTCGATTACGCGATGAATGGTGTTGTCCGGGGCGAATATGAGGCCCCACTTGATCCCGTCCTTGTCGTCAATCGTACCTTTCAGGCGCAGGGTATCAAGCGGGAAATCCTCAAGCGGTTCCTTGACCCGATCGATATCGGGGCGAATCCCGCTACCCAGCTGCGCGATTTCCTCCGGCACTTCTTCCGGGCGACGAAAATCGACCAGCTTAAACGGATCGCGCAGGTCGTGCGAGGTATATTCGAAATTCTGGTAGGGCGTAAACTCGGGTATCGGTTCGATACGACCCGGCGGCTTGGCCCTTACCTGGTCTACGAACTGGCGCAGGTCACCCAGTCCCTCTCCGCAGCCCGCCAGCATCGCGGTCACCAGTCCAAGCAGCGATAGCTTCAGCAACGCTTGCAACTTAGCTGTCATTGCTCATCCTCCTGAAGATATCGATACGTCTTGGCCGTGGCCGACATTTTCAGCTTGGCGGAGGTTGCCTGGGAATCCTTGTCCTGAGGCTCCAGCTTCATGTCGCTGATCGTGACAATTCGCGGTAGCGCGGCGATGCCGCTGATAAAGGTGGCCAGCTGGTGGTAGCTGCCGGTAACCTCGAGAGAAATCGGCAATTCGGCGTAAAAGCCCTTTTTCTCTTCGGCACTGGGCTTGAATTTCTTGATTTCGAGGCCTGCCGCGAGACCGGTTTGCGATACGTCGACCAGCAGCGATTCGACCTCGGTTGTTTCGGGTAGCTGGCGCAGCAGTGCGCCGAACGAGGCTTCCATTTCAGCCAGCTGCTCCTTGTAAAGTTCCAGTTTGGCCGCCTGGTCTGCCTTGATCTTGAACTCTTCTTTGAGTTCAACCTCTTTCTTTTCGTGTCTTTCGAGCACGGCGAGTTGATTCCGGGTATCGAAATAGATTCCGGCAGCGATAATCATTATAACCAGCACGGCGATGACACCGAGCTTGATCGACATCGGCGCGGTGCCGATGTTGTCGGGTTCCAGGTGATGTTGGAGTTCGTCCCAATTCATTACTTCAGACCTCCATCATCTTTTTCTTCGTCGGTGGCGTTGGGCGAGGTTTGTTTCACGGTCAGTGTGAAGGAGCTGATACGGTTGACGGTTATATCCTCGACCTCGATAACCGTCAGGTTGGGTTCCTTCAGCCAGTCTGAGGCTGACAGGTTGCGCATGTAGGTCGATACCCGCGCGTTGGATTCGGCCTGCCCGTTGATCAGCAGGTTGCTGCCTGCCTGGGTCATCGACTTCAAGTAGACGCCGTTGGGAACGGTGGATACGATTTCCGTGAAAAGGTGAACGATCGACGGGCGACTACCCTGTAGATCCTGGATGACTTCCATGCGCTCGATCAGGCTGCGCCGGACTTTTTTCAGCTCGCTGATTTCCTTGATTTCTTCATCGACCTTCTTGATCTCGTTGGTCATGAACTGGTTGCGCGCCAACTGGTAGTCGATCTTGGCCTGCATCTGAAAATGGATCAGTCCGACGATTGCAGCCGCCAGTACACAGAACATGAAGGTCGTCAGCGCGAACTGTTTTTTCTGTTCCTGGCGCAGTTCCGCGCGCCAGGGTAACAGGTTGATCCGGGTCATGATGGTCATGAGTATTCAGCTCCTCGGATAGCCAAACCTGCAGCGATCAGGAAGGAGGGCGCATCTGCCTCCAGGTTGGCCTTGTTGACGCGGCTCGACGACGACATGTTGGCGAATGGATTGGCGATCGTGGTCGGAACTCCGATATGGGATTCGGTCAGTTCGGCCAGGTTCGGCAAACTGGCGGTGCCGCCCGCGAGCACCAGATGGTCGATATCGCCGATCGGTCCACCCGCCGAGTAAAAGAATTGCAGGAAACGGCTGACCTGTTGCGCCGTGGTTTCCTTGAAGGGTTCAAGTACTTCGGGCTCGTAATTGTCCGGCAGGCCACCCTGCCGCTTGGCGAGCCCGGCTTCCTCGTATGAAAGGCCGTAGCGGCGCATGATTTCCTCGGTCAGCTGCTTGCCGCCGAAGTTTTGTTCGCGAGTGTAAATCAGGCGATGGTTATGAATCACGCTCAAGGACGTCATGGTGGCGCCAATGTCGACGATCGCGACGGTTTTGTCCATGCCCTCGTCGGGCATTTGCGGGGCCATGACCGAAAAAACGGTCTCGACGGTATAGGCCTCGATATCGACGATCTTCGGCGTCAATCCCGCGAGTTCT
>JAOTTY010000156.1 GCA_029864185.1 Gammaproteobacteria bacterium | reverse complement strand
AAGCAGGACCATCTGGTGCCGCCGGCGTCGTCGAAGATCCTGCCGAAACTGATCGGCAGCAAGGATTACACCGAGCTGTCGTTTCCGGGTGGCCATATCGGCATCTACGTCAGCGGCAAGGCGCAATCGACCGTGACTCCGGCAATCTCTGACTGGCTTAACGCCCGCTCAAAGTAATACTGGCTGCCGCCAGGTCGCTCTCTTCCCCCGCGTCATCCCCGCGCAAGCGGGGATTTCGCCGTTCCGAGGCACAGTGGACATTCCCGCTTGCGCGGCGCTGGCAGCCATTGTTTAATGCCCCGCAGCATGAGCAAGGTCAGCACCGACAAATTCAACGAGATTATCAGGGTCGAACTGCCATCGGCCGCTGACAGCGGAATTTACCTTCGGGAAATCGACGAAGGACACGCCGAACTGGTCCTCCCCTATAGCGCAAAATCGCTGCGCCCCGGCGGCACCATCGCCGGGCCCTTCATGATGATGCTCGCGGACGTGTGCATGTTTGCGGTCGTGCTGAGCATGCTGGGCGAGATCAAGCTTGCCGTAACGACCAGCCTGAACATCAATTTCCTGCGCAAGCCCAGCGAATGCGACCTGGTCGCCCGGGGATCGATCATCAAGCTCGGCAAGCGCCTCGCCGTGGTAGAGGTTTCAATCTACAGCGAGGATAATATCGTCGCGCATGCCACCGGCACCTACTCGATCCCGCCGCAATCCTGAGCGCCGCAAACGGGCGACGCACAAAATTCGTCAGCCGACCAGGATCACGTGCAGGCAGCGCGGACCGTGCGCACCGTATTCGACCGTCTGCTCGACGTCGGCCGTTTTCGACGGGCCGGAGATAAAGTTGACGGTTCTCGGCATTTCGACGCAACAGGAGCGCAGGCTATCCCAGGCGTCTTCCATGCGCAAAACCAGCTGATCCGCGGTCAACACCACGACGTGATAATCCGGCAGAAAATTCAGGCTGGTAGGATTGTTCTCGCCTGACAGCAGCATCAGCGTGCCGGTTTCGGCGATGCCAAGCCGTGCCGAGGTCAGCGAAACCCGTTCGTCGCTTCCCGCGACCCATGGCCGAACATCGATCGACGCCGGCCAGTCGATCGATTGCAACAGCTCATCGCCAGCGACGACCAGCCTTTTCGCCAGACCGGCCTGGTCGAGGTAAGCTTCGACTTCGGACCCGACCTGCGCCAGCGAATCGAGCGCCGCAAAGCTCGCCTGTGCGGCCTCGAGCTTTTGCCGGAAACGCAGCGGCGCCGGTTCGTCGAAAGCGGGCTCGATATGCCGTGGATGCCGCGCGATACGCTGGCGTAACTCCTCTGTCCGTGCGCTATCCAGTTCGGCGCGACCCAGCGCCGAGCGAATCTGCGTCAGAATCTGTTCCCGTGCTCCGTTCATTTTCGTCCACGCTGCTGTTGCTGCCAGCGGGCCTGGAATGTCGAACCCTGTGGCGCCGGCAGGTCGCGCACTCGGGTCCAGCCCGACGCGAGCGGCATACGCCGGAAGCTGCCGCTTTTTGCACCCAGCTGCGACAGCAGCGACATCGCCGGCCGGGTCAAGGCCTGGTAAAGTCGCGGCCGCAGCGCGACCCAGGTCCACAGCGACAGCGCGATGCGCGCCAGCCTCGAGTTCTGCCGCTGCAGGTGCTGGCGGCTGCGCAAACTGCGCAACAGGGTCGGCAGCGGTATCTTGACCGGGCAAACCGTTTCGCAGCGACCGTTCAGGGTGCAGGCATTGGGCAGGTGCCCGGCCTCGTCCAGCCCCACCATGATCGGGGTCAACACCGACCCCATCGGTCCCGGATAAACCCAGCCGTAGGCGTGCCCGCCGACGCGACCGTAGACCGGGCAATGGTTCATGCAGGCGCCACAGCGAATGCAGCGCAGCATCGGGCGTAGCTCGCTGCCGAGCATTTCGCTGCGGTGATTGTCGATCAGCACGACATGGTATTCGTCCGGACCATCGGCGTCGCCTGCCCGCTTCGGACCGGTGGTAAATGTGGTATAGGCGGTGATTTCCTGGCCGGTCGCGCTGCGGCCGAGCAGGCGCAGCAACAGCGAGGCGTCTTCCAGCGTGGGCACCACCTTGTCGATCGCCGCGGTGACTATCTGCACGCGCGGCAGCGTGCTCGACAGGTCGCCGTTGCCCTCGTTGGTGACGATCACGTTGCTGCCGGTCTCGGCGATGAGGAAGTTCGCGCCGGTCATGCCGACATCGGCGCCAAGAAATTTTTCGCGCAATACCTGGCGTGCCTCGGCAACCAGCGCGCCGCGATCGGTCTGTCTCTGGGTGAAACCGAGTTTGCGATGATGCTCGAAGAACAGGTCGGAGATTTCTTCCTTGGTTTTGTGTATGGCAGGAGCCACGATATGGCTCGGCGGTTCCTCGGCAAGCTGCAGGATATACTCGCCGAGATCGGTTTCGGTGACCTCGAATCCAGCCGCCTCGAGCGCATCGTTGATGCCGATTTCTTCGCCCACCATCGACTTGCCGCGAATCACGGTCCTGGCTTTCGCGGCGCGGCAAATGTCAATCACGATCGCGCGCGCCTGCTGCGGCGTGCTGGCCCAGTGAACCTGTCCTCCGGATGCGATCACCCGGGACTCGTATTCGAGCAGGTATGCGTCGAGATTTTCTAGGGTATGATCGAGTATATCCCGGGCCCGATCACGCAGCGATTCGAACTCCGGTAGCGCCTCGTAACATCGTTGCCGCCCAGCGACAAAACCGAGTTCCAGCTGTTTCAATGCCGCCTGCAGCCTGGGCTCGCGCAACGCGGCTTCGGCATTCGCCTTGAAATGTCGCGAATCCGGCTGCATCAATCGTCGCCTTCCCCGATCGACTTGCCATCGGCCATGTTTGCCAGCACCTCGGCCACATGGTAGACGCGGGTGGATTTGCCCTCGCGCCTTAACTTGCCGGCCAGGTTCAGCAGACAACCGAGATCACCTGCCAGCAGCGTGTCCGCGCCGCTCGCCTCGACGGCGGCAACCTTGTCCGCGGCCATGCGTCCGGATATCTCCGGGTATTTGACGCAGAAGGTGCCGCCGAATCCACAGCAGATGTCGGTGCCCTGCAACTCGTTGAGACGCAACCCGGTAACCGAGGCGAGCAACTTTCTGGGCTGCGCCTTGATACCCAGCTCACGCAGGGCAGAGCAGGAATCGTGGTAGGTAACGCAATGATCGAAACTTGCCTCGACCGCTTCGACTCCGCGCACATCGACCAGGAAACTGATCAGCTCGTGGCTCTTCGCGCAAAGCGCCTCGAAGCGCGGCAGCAGCCGGCTATCGTCGGCAAACATTTCCGGGTAATGGCATCGTATCGTACCTATACAGGAACCCGAGGGCCCAACCACGTAATCGAATTCCTCGAAGGCGTCGAGCACCTGGATGGCGAGCTGTCTGGCGTGCCGATCGTCACCGCTGTTAAACGCGGGTTGCCCGCAGCAGGTTTGCGCGCGCGGCACCGTAACCCGGCAGCCCGCCCGTTGCAGCAGCTCGACCGCGGCGAAACCGACCGATGGTCGATAGAGATCGACCAGGCAGGTAACGAATAGCCCCACGCTGGGGGAATCGGTTTTGTCGGAAATTAACGTGCTGGCCATTGCCATGACATTCTATAGAACTCCGCATCAATCGACCAAAAAAACTGCGTCAAACGCTCAATTTGCGCCGAGCGGATCGAACCGGCCTGAAATCCAGAGACTATGCGCTAATCAGGGTGATGCAGCTGGAGCCGGCGGAATTCGGATACGAGATCCGGTCACCCACGCAGACGCAGGCTCGAGACATAGCAGGGATTCGCGACAGATTTCGTGCCCAACGGGGATTCGACGCCCGCTTCGAAAAAGCCTAGTCCGGGTTCGACAATCGCTTCGATTTCTCGAGCTGGGCAGTTACCACCCTTAACTTGGTTTCGAGTTTTTTACGCTTCCCGGGATCCTCGGTGTCTTCGAGTTTGGCCTGGTAGCCGGATTGCTTTTCTTCGAGCAACTGTTGCAGCTTGCTTACCTTCTTCGGCTTCACAGGTTTTCCCTTTTCATGTTTCCTGACAAGTTCGTCAAACTTGTCGACCAGTTCGGAAAATTTCATTTTTGTTCCTCGTCAGGCTCCGGTGATGCCGACAAAATCGCGGCTAATGTTCGCTCTAGTCATCTCAGGCGGCGGAAGCTTTCTCGATTTCATCCTCATCCAGCACAACCTCCCGAGCGGCTTCGGCCACGAGATCGGAGTGCGAGACCAGCAGCGCCTGGGCGGTATCGAGCAGATGGCGCGAGGTTTCATCGACATAGTTAAAGTCATTCAGCAGCGAGGTTGCCATCGTCGGTGTAATGCGATCGTCTCTGAGGATTCCGGTCACCCGGGCATCCAGTTCCGCGTGCGCGGACTGGATTTCAGCCTTAAGTTCGTCCATTTCGAGCAGCGCCAGCGCATGATCGAAATCCTCGTCTCCTCGCAGTCGATAAATTTCCCGCAGAATCATCGAGATCTGATACCTGAGCTGGTTGTATTCGTTACGAATATGCTCATTGTCGGAAAGCATGTACCGGGTCGCATTTTTCCGCAAATGCTTGATGTGCTTGACGCATTCGACGATTTCACCGGCGGCCTTGCGCAACCGGAACATTTCCTCGGAGAAGACGCTGGGCATATGCGCCTGCGAGTTGGAAATGAAATCGACGATCGCGCTGTACAGGACCTTGACCTTGCTTTCGTAGAGTTCGTCGAGATCGAATTCGTGCACCTCCCGATCCTCGTCGATGGTTTTTTCCAGGTCCTCGGAGTTCAGAATCTGGCGTCGATGCAGGTTTATCCCGTGAGCCATGATTTCGAAGGCAGAGTCGAACAGATGCCAGACTTCCTTCTTCAGCGCCCTGAGTACGGTTTCCGGGAACTCGATCGCGGCCTCGCTCAGGTATAGCGGCTCGGCGATGTCTTTCTCTTTTTCAGGCAAAGACTTGACCAGGAAATCCGACAATCGATGAATCAGCGGCACCATTAACAGCACGCCGACGAGATTGAACAGGGTATGAAACACTGCAAGTTTCATCGTGTAATTGTCGCCGGCTATGCCCACGCTGCTGCTCACGGTATCGACGGCCCAGATGAACTGGTTGATGAATACGATTGCGACCACGCCGGTAACGACGTTGAATATCAGATGCGCGCCGGCCAGTCGCCTGCCCTGTATATTGGCACTCAGCGAACCGATGATCGCGGTTATCGTGGTGCCGACGTTGGCGCCGATCGCGAGCGCAAGGCCATTTTCATAGGTAATCTGCGAGGCCGCCAGCGCGGTCAGAATCAACACCAGAGTAGCGTGGCTGGATTGCATGACAACGGTCGCCGCGGCGCCGATCGCGGCAAACAGGAACAGCCCGGGATAGCCGCCAACCGCGAGTGAGGCCAGGTCGAAACTGTCCTTGAAGGCTTCGAATCCCTCCTTCATATGGTGAATACCGAGAAACAGGAATCCCAGACCCGCCAGCACGGCACCCGCGCCCTTCAGGTATCTGGACTTCTGGAACGATAAAACGATGCCGAACACCAGCATCGGCATCGCGTAAGCCGAGATTTTGACCTTGAGCCCGAAGGCGGCGACCAGCCAGGCCCCGGTTGTGGTACCGATATTGGCGCCGAAAATAATTCCGATGCCGGCAACCAGCGTCACCAGTCCCGCGCTGATGAAAGAAATGGTGATGACAGACACCAGCGAGCTCGACTGCATGATGGAAGTCGAAACGACGCCAAACAAAAGGCTCTTCCAGGTTTTGTTGGTGGTTTTCTGTAACAGTTTCTCCAGCACTCCGCCGGTAAACGCCTTGAAACCATCCTCGAGGAACAGCATGCCGAACAGGAAAATCGCAACGCCTGCCGCGATTTCCTTGAAATCCGGGCTAATCCAGAAGCCGTATGCCAGTACCAGCAGAATGGTCGGCAGAATTATTTTTTTCAGCATCACGATCTCCTCATGTCGGTCATCGACTGCTAATTCGAATCAGGTTACCGCGTGAAGTTTTCGTTCCAGGCGAGGCAAATCGATTATTGTGCTCGAAGATTACCCCGCTTGAACCTTACTATCGAGTCTCTTTCTTCTATGAAATCAGTATTCTGCGAGTAACTTTACCACACTATTCCCCGGGAGATTTGTCGAGATCCATATGTTTTGACAGCTAGCACCGCGGCAAGGCCCGGATGCGGGCATAAAAAAAGCCGGAGTCCGAGGGGGACACCGGCTTCTGAAAAGTAAAGAATCTGCTTAATACATGTGCTGACCGCCGTTGATCGACAGCGTCGAACCGGTGATGAAGGCGGCATCGTCCGCCGTCAGAAATACCACGCCACGGGCGATTTCGCTGGCTTCGCCGAGTCTGCCCACCGGGATTCGCGCGACGATTTTTTCCAGCACGTTCTCGGGTACGGCGCGGACCATCTCGGTTGCGATATAACCCGGTGCAATGGCATTGACGGTGATGCCCTTGGCAGCGCCTTCCTGGGCCAACGCCTTGGTAAATCCGTGAATGCCCGACTTGGCCGCCGCATAGTTGACCTGGCCGTACTGGCCGGCCTGTCCGTTGATCGAGCCGATATTGACGATGCGTCCAAACCCGCGCTCGCGCATGCCGTTCAACACCGCGTGGCACATGTTGAAGCACGAGGTCAGATTGGTCTGGATGACCGCGTTCCATTGCTCGAAGGTCATTTTGTGCATCGTGCCGTCGCGCGTGATACCGGCATTGTTAATCAAAATCTCGACCGGTCCGACATCGCTTTCGATCTGCTGCACTGCGGTCTGGCAGGCATCGTAGTCACCGACATCGAACTTGTAGATCGGGATACCGGTACTCTCGCTGAATTTCTGCGCCGCCTCGTCGTTTCCGGCGTAGGTTGCTACAACGGAGTCTCCGGCATCTTTCAACGCCAGGCAAATGGCTTCACCGATTCCGCGGGTGCCGCCTGTCACTAAAGCTACTCGACCCATAATCGTCTCTCCTTTATTCAAAATTACGTTTATATTCTATCGTTCTACCGCGAGCGCCACACCCTGGCCGCCGCCGATGCAAAGCGTCGCCAGGCCGCGCTTGGCGTCGGTACGCTTCATGCCGTGCAGCAAGGTTACCAGAACACGGGCACCGGAAGCACCTATGGGATGTCCCAGCGCAATGGCGCCACCGCTGATATTGACCTTGCTGGTATCCCATTTCAGGTCGCAGTTGACCGACATCGATTGCGCGGCAAACGCCTCGTTGGACTCGATCAGGTCGAGGTCGTCGACCTTCCAGCCGGCTTTCTGCAGACATTTCTTCGAGGCCGGGATCGGACCGGTACCCATGATGGCAGGATCGACGCCGGCGCTGCTGTAGGCGGCGATAGTCGCCAGCGGGGTCAGACCCAGTTCGGCGGCCTTATCGGCGCTCATCACCAGCAAGGCCGCGGCACCGTCGTTGATACCCGAGGCATTACCCGCGGTTACCGTGCCCTCACGGTCGAATGCAGGACGCAACTTGGCGAGGCCCTCGGCGGTGGTTCCGGGTTTAGGGTACTCGTCACGATCGAAGACGACCGGATCGC
This sequence comes from Gammaproteobacteria bacterium, assembly GCA_029864185.1. Classification (GTDB taxonomy): domain Bacteria; phylum Pseudomonadota; class Gammaproteobacteria. Next base: position 2,827 of record JAOTTY010000156.1, on the reverse strand, counting down.
CGCGGCGCTGCGGAACTTCGACCGCAATTATTTCGTCGGCGAAGACGCCTGCGTTTTGCGCCTGCTCCGCCTTTTGCTGCGAGGCCGCGGCAAAGGCGTCCTGGTCGTCGCGCGAAAACTGGTATTTCTTGGCGATATTTTCCGCGGTTACGCCCATGTGGTAATCGTTGAACGCATCCCATAGCCCGTCGACGATCATGCTGTCACGCAACTGCCAGTCGCCCATGCGTTGTCCGTCGCGCGACTTTGGCAGCACGTGCGGCGACGCGCTCATATTTTCCTGTCCGCCCGCGATGACGATCTCCGCGTCTCCGCATTTGATCGCCTGCGCCGCCAGGTGTACGGCCTTGAGGCCGCTGCCGCAAACCTTGTTTATCGTCATCGCCGGGCATTCGTGCGGCAGGCCGGCCTCTATGGAGGCCTGGCGCGCAGGGTTTTGCCCTACCCCGGCAGTCAGCACCTGGCCGAGGATTACCTCGTCGACCTGGTCGGCCGCGAGCTTGTTACGTTGCAGCAGGGCCTTGATCACCAGCGCGCCGAGATGGCTTGCAGGCAGCGAGGATAAGGCTCCACCAAAAGCCCCGATCGGGGTACGAACCGCGTCTACTATTACCACATTGGTCATTTTTAAGCTTCCTGTAAAAAAAAGGCCCGGGGTATTATACCGCCGGGCCTGAAGTATTGGAGGAGTAAATCTTAAGGAATTGTGACGACCTGAGCCGAAACGCTTCCTGTGGAACTAAACTAGGCTGCTTTCTTGGCTGCCTTGCCTGCCTTGTTCATTTCCTTTTCGATGCTTTCCACGGTTTTCTTGGCCTGGGCCTGGACTTCTGCCAGCGAGCCTTCGAAAATCTTGCCGGCTTCGGCAACCGCGGCTTCGATCGCTGCTACGTTTTCCTTTGCAGCTGAAACCATTTTTTCGTTCAGGGTTTCGATATACTTCTGCTGCATTTCGACGGCTGCGTTCAGGTCCTTGGTCTGGACCAGCGCCTGCAGGTGCGCCAGGTTGCTCTGCATCAGTTCAGACGCGCTTTCCGCCTGGCTTTGCATCAGTTTGACCGCCAGTGCAGTATTGTTTTCGGCCATTTTCATGGCCGGCTTCAGGCTGTCCTGGGCCATTTTCATGAAATCTTCGTACATGGTTGTTTCCTCTGTTCAAGTTGAGTTTAAGGATTTGAAAACCTTATGTTGCACTGCAACAATGTGCATAATATAGGGATTGGCCGGAACAATGTCAAGAAATTTGTTGCGCTGCAACAAAAAAAATATTTGAACGGTATACTATTGATTTTTCAACGCTTTTGCAATGCAGCGCGGCGACCGGGCGCCGTCCCCATGCGCGGCAGAGGGTCATCGAGCGCAGCCATGTACAGTGACCCGGCATTTGTCGGCGGCAATCTTATCGCCGCCGCGGTCGAGGATTATTCGAATGCCGCAGGCCTGCAGTACCCGCCAGTGCTTGCTTCAGGATAACTTTTGCGCGAGCTCGTCGAGGCTCTGGACTACCAGTGTGGGATCGATGCCCCAGGGATCGAATATGACCCCGTCGAACCGTTTCAGCCAGGCCGCCTTCATCCCGGCCGAGACCGCGCCGATGACATCGAAACCGTTGCTCGAAACCAGCCAGCAGTTCCCGGATTCGGTATCTGCAATATCGATCACGCGACGGTAGACTTCCGGGCTGGGTTTGAAGGTTTGCAGCTCGTCGACGCTGATGATGTGTTCGAAAAAATCGCGGATTCTGGCGTGCTCCAGCACCGCGCCGACCATTTCCGCGGTACCGTTGGAAAACGCAAATAGTCTATGGCCGGCGGAGCGCAGGGATTCGAGCGCGGCGGGCACATCGGCGTAGGCCGGCAGGGTCCGGTAGGACTGCATCAACGAAGCCCTGGCCGATTCGTCCAGGTGAGTCTGCAGCAGCAGATCGGCATAATCGAGCGCCTGTAGCGTACACACGCCGAAGTCCTGGTAGCGGTCCATCAATCCTCGCCGCCAGGTGTACTCGAGTTGTTTATCACGCCACACCCGCGAAAACTCGGCCGCACGATCGCCGACGTGACGCTGCAACTCCGTCACCACGCCATGTGGATCGATCAGTGTGCCGTAGATATCGAAGGCCAGTACGATGCTCATGACTCGTGTTCCTCGCTGCGCTTGGGTTGGTAAAACTCGGGCCAGAGGTTCTTCACCACGTCTCCGCTACTCGACAAGGCGAGACAGGTATCCAGGATCGGCGGCCTTGCACGGCCGGGTTGCCGCGCCTCGCGTTCTTCGATCGCGGCGTGCAGGGTCTGGTAAGCCGTCGCCGCCAGCTGACCGAGCAGGTCCATGAGGTGCGTGCAGCTTCTATCGGTGCCGATACGCTCGCGCGCCTGCTTCAACCATCCCGGGCCAATGCGCAATCCGACCAGGTCGCGCATCGGGCCGGCCGCAGCAGGGCAGATGCTAAAGGGGGTATGGTCGGACGCGGCCTGCACGTCGTGGATCAGGAAGTCGAGATCGATGGTAAATCGTAACCACATATCGTGCACCGGTTCGCCGGCCATGATCAGGCCGTCGCGATGAAACTCGTCGTAGGTGCAATCGTAGCTGCGGGTATCGACCATGTGGACATCGATATCCCACAGGCCGTCGCTGCGCAGGAAGCCCTCGCAATCGATCCTGCGGCGATGTTTTTTCTCCCGGGTCGCTGCTGCGGGCAATCCCATCCCGTCAACCCGCCTTTTTTCGCAGCAGCGCGGTGGCCGCGCGCGATACCGGTTCGCGCCCGAGGAAATCGCTGATGAAGCGGCCCGCCTCGAGCAGCTTGTCCATGTCGACGCCGGTT
>JAOTTY010000155.1 GCA_029864185.1 Gammaproteobacteria bacterium | reverse complement strand
CCGTGCGGGACCCACAACAGGTTCTCGAACTTGCCGTCGGCGTGTATATGTGTGGACAGGATCCCGGGTTCCTCGCTGGCTTCGAGGATTACCGCCCCCGCCCCGTCGCCAAACAGAACACAGGTAGTCCTGTCCTTCCAGTTCAGGATACGGGAAAAGACCTCGGCGCCAACTACCAGGGCTTTCTTTGCCGCACCGGTCTGGATGAATTTCTCGGCAACTGTCAGGGCGTAAACAAAACCGGTGCAAACCGCCTGGATGTCGAAAGCTGGGCAACCGTGGATATCGAGCCGGGCCTGCAGGATACAGGCGGAACTGGGGAAAATTTTGTCGGGCGTCGAAGTTGCCAACACGATCAAATCGATTTCCGAGGCATCGATGCCCGCCGCTTCGATCGCCAGGCGCGAGGCCTTTTCCGCAAGGTCGACGGTGGTCTCGTCTTTATTCGCGATGTGACGTTGTTCTATTCCGGTACGCTCGCGAATCCATTGATCGGAGGTGTCGACAAGCTTCTCGATGTCATGATTGGTCATGATATTTTCAGGTAGATAACTGCCGGTACCGGAGATTCGCGCGAAGCTCATGTGACGGCTTCCTCGACCTGACTGAAATAGTTGTCGATCTCGGTCGAGATTCGTTGTGGTACGTTATTTTCGACCTCGATCTCGGCGATTTTGATCGCGTTTAAAAATGACGACATATCGGCGCTGCCGTGGCTCTTGATGACGATGCCGTTGAGACCTAGCAGGCTGGCCCCGTTGTAACGGCGCGGGTCGAGCCGGCGCTTGACCGATGACAGCACCGGCATCGCACAGATTGCGGACAATCTGGTCAACCAGTTGCGCCTGAATTCGGTTTGCAGCACGTGGTTGACCAGTGCTGCCAGACCCTCGCCCGTTTTCAGCGAAACATTGCCGACGAAGCCATCGGTTACGATCACATCGACGGTTCCCTTATAAATATCGTCACCCTCGACGAAACCATAATAGTTGAGGCGGCTTTCAGCGATGAGCTGGGCGGCACGCTTGATCGTTTCATTGCCTTTCATTTCCTCGGAACCAATGTTCAGCAGGCCGACGCGGGGATTCCTGATGCCGTCTACCGATTGCACCAGGATAGATCCCATCAGTGCAAACTCGGCGAGATTTTCCGGGGTGCAGTCGGGATTGGCGCCGAGGTCCAGCATGTGTGTGCGACCGTTGATTCCCGGTAACACGGTGCAGATCGCCGGACGGCTGATCCCGCGGATGGTTTTCAGAACAAACTTGCTGGTTGCCATCAGTGCGCCGGTATTTCCGGCGCTGACGCAAGCCTGTACCTTGCCCTCCTTCACCAGGTTAATTGCCACCCGCATCGAGGAATCTTTCTTCTTCTTCAGGGCAACCACGGGCAGGTCATCCATGTCCACGACCTCGGAGGCGTGGTGGATACTGATAAGAGCATTCTGCTGAAGGTTGTGTTTATGAACCTCGGCTTCCAGTTGATCGCGGTCGCCAACGAGTACGAGCTCTATGCCGGCGATTTCATCGAGCGCCAGTTTTGCCGCCGCCACCGTGACCACGGGACCATGGTCACCACCCATGGCGTCGAGCGCGATTTTTTTCTGTGCCATTTAAGCTGCGTCCGAAACAAATACGGGCGGTAGTTGCCGCCCGTATTCAAAAATCGATTCAATCGATGCTATTCGTCATCGTCTTCGACGATCTTGTCGGCAATCACCTTGCGACCCTTATAGTAACCATCGGCACTGACATGATGACGACGATGGATTTCACCGGTGGTCGGCTCGACCGAAAGGGTTGCGCTGCTAAGGGCGTCATGTGATCGTCTCATGCCACGTTTAGACGAGGTTTTCCGATTTTGCTGAACTGCCATTTCTATCTCCGTTTAATCTAGTCTGTCGTTTTCAGCTGTTTTAAAACTGCAAACGGATTTTCTCTATCGGCGGTCTCGGGCGCGGATGCCGCAACACGCCAATACTCGTTGCACTCGATGTTCTCATGCAAGGCCACCAGCGGAATAGCAAGAATCAACTCGTCCTCGATAACCTCGAAAACATCTATGAACCCATCGTCGCTGTACAGGGTGTCGATACTGCTCGCCCTGACCATTTCATCGTCGGCATCGATCATGAGCTGGAATTCGAGCTCCATCGGCATCTCCAGCCGTCCAAGGCAGCGTTGACATTCCAAATCCAGACTGGTTTTCAACTTTCCCACGATCATGGGTACGTCGAATTCGCTGCGCACAAACTCAAAACTGACGGCGACGTCGCGGCCACTCGGTGCAGAATCTTCAGGGTGCAAAAATTCCTGTAAACGATGCAGTTCCGATTGCGCAAACTCGCCTTCGAAATAGCCGTTTCGGGTCACTTCCTTTTGAACCTGGTAACGCCTGCGCAACTTATCCCGCATAAAGCGGCGATTTTACATGCTTGTGGATAACATTGTCTATTCAATTCGCGGTTAAAATCGTGGGATTAGGAAACCGGGCGGGGCTTGTAATATACTGCGTTGCGGCGTCATCGCCGGGGCCCGCAAGGCCCCGAACCACCCCAGTTTATGGAAGTGCTATTCTGTGCAGAGCAAGATAATCCTGGCGAGCAGCTCCCCCTATCGCAAACAGCTGCTGGATCGACTGCAGCTCGAGTATGAGTGTCAGTCTCCGAATGTCGACGAAGCGATCGCAAAGGGCGAATCGGCGTCAGCCTACGTCTGTCGCCTGGCCGAGGCAAAAGCACGCAGCGTAGCGAGTTCACACCCCGGCGCCGTGGTCATCGGTTCCGACCAGTGCGCCCTGCTCGATGACAGGATTCTCGGCAAACCAGGGTCCCACGAAAATGCACTGCGACAGTTACGCGAGGCGCAGGGCAGGACCGTCGTTTTCCATACCGCGGTTTGCGTGATGCAGCCAGCAAAAAATTTCTGCGTCGTCGAGGATGTACCCTACGAGGTCGAATTCCGAAATCTCGAGGTCGCGCAGCTGGAACAGTATCTCCGCATAGAGCAACCCTACCAGTGCGCCGGTAGCTTCAAAGTCGAGGGCTACGGAATTTGCCTGTTCAGCAAGCTGCGCGGCGACGATCCCAGCGCGCTGGTCGGCCTGCCGCTGATAAGGCTGACGGCAATGCTAGAAGACGCCGGTATCGAGGTGCTATAGATCGGCCAGCCGCGGCGTCTACCGCTAGTTTAACGAATAACTTCCGATCAGCGATTCGCTGATTTGCCGCCCCGCGCTGCTGCCAATGAATTCTGCGATTCTCTTCAGAAGATCGGCCTTGGGCGTGAAATCGACGACGTCCTCGGCGTCGAGTTCGCGCGCCACGCTCCGAGTCGTGCCGTAGTCATCGACAAGTCCCAGCTTCAGCGCCTGCTCTCCACTCCAGATCAGGCCGCTAAAAATATCCTGATCCTGGGACAGTCGATCGCCCCTACCCTGCTTGACCGCGGCGATGAAGTGTCCGTGTACCTGGTCCAGCATGGCCTGCAGATGGGCTATCTCCGAGGACTTTTCGGGGAGAAACGGGTCGAACATGCCCTTGTTTTCGCCTGCTGTCAGCAGGCGCCGCTCGACGCCCAGTTTTTTCATCGTTTCGACGAAGCCGAAGCCGTCCAGCCGAACCCCGATCGAACCCACGAGGCTGGATTTATTGACGTAAATCCTGTCGGCGGCGGCGGCGACGAAGTAACCCCCGGAGGCTGCCATATCACCAACCACCGCATAGATCGGGATGCCCGCGTGCTTTTGCTTGAGGCGCATGATCTCGTCATAAATATATGCCGACTGCACCGGGGAGCCACCGGGAGAATTGATTTCTAGCACCACTCCCGCGCTGTCGTCGTGTTCGAACGCGGCCTTGAGCCCGGACATGATGTTGCCCGCGTCTGCGGACTCGCCGCTGGCGATAACGCCGGACAGCTTCACGACGGCCGTATGCTTCTTCCCGTCAGCCTTTTTTACCGAGCCGGGGGAATCTTCGTCTTCGGCCGTCAGCAGCACCAAGGTAACGATGCTCAGGTAGCCGATAAAAAAGAGCATATAGAATACCCGCCAGCGGCGTGCCCGCGTCTGCTCTCTGAGTGCCGCGAAAACCAGCCGATCGATGACCGATTGGTTATTTCCGCCGTCGGCCTGGCGCGGCTGGTTTGATTCTGTCTCTGTATCCGCCATCTTTGCTTCCTGTTTGACTGTTAACTGTGATCTGGATCGGGCCCTGGTTGTCCGGCAGGCTTTCGAACTCGGCCGGCAGCGGGGCATTAATGACCAGTTCTGGAGTATAGCTGCTACGGGCCAGCTCGAGGCTCGACGCGTGCAACATCAGGCGACGGATGCCGCGCTGGCGCATGGCGCGGTTGAATTCCGCGTCGCCATACTTGTCATCGCCCGCTATGGCATGCCCTTCGGCCTGGCAATGCACTCGTATTTGATGGGTGCGACCGGTAACAAGCTCAACCTGTATGATGCTGAACATTGTACCGCCTCGCAGCAACCTGATGCGGCTGCACGCGGGCTTGCCGCCGGCATTCACGCGCACCCGCCTTTCGCCGTTGGCAAGATGGTATTTCTGCAGCGGATAGGTAATCTCGACCAGGTCTGCAGGCCAGTTTCCCTGCACCATGGCGCGATAATTCTTGATTAGCAGATTATCCTGCAGCTGCGCCTGCATGGCCAGCAGCGACTGGCGGTGTTTCGCCAGCATCAGGCAACCGCTGGTGTCGCGATCGAGGCGGTGCACCAGCTCGATTTCGGACAGTGGGCGCAGCAGGCGAATCGCGTCGATAATCCCATAGTCTACGCCGGAGCCCGAATGCACTGCCAGACCGGTCGGTTTATCTATTATCAGGACATGATCATTTTCGTACAGTACAGCCTGCTCGAGTTTTTTAAGCAAGCGCTCGGGCGGTCCGGATTTAACAGGCGGTTCGGGTTCGAGCCGTACCGGCGGAATCCGGACCAGGTCGCCGATCTGTAATTTATAGTCCGGTCGGCAGCGTTTTTTGTTGACCCTGACCTCGCCTTTTCTGATGATCCGATAAATCCTGGCGCGCGGCATGTCGCCCAGCTGCCGGATCAGGAAATTATCGAGCCGCTGATTCAAATGGGCGGACGATATCTCGAGCACGCAGACCGCGGTTTTTAGTGGTTTATTTGGATTCAATGGATGGCAGTTGCAGTAAACTATGATATAGTCAAGCGGTAGCATTGTACTGCCTAATTCCAGGGCAAAACACTACCAAAACAGTTTTTTCGCGGGAAACTAACCGCTGCGGCGATTGTTTTCCACACGAATCACCCGGTGCCGGGCGCCATACAAACGACCGAGTACTGGACGTAACGATACCCACAGGCCAATGTACTGCCTCTTAAACAGTTTCGTATTTATCAATAACTTCCTGACGATAAACGGCGTTTCGCAAGCCGGCTGCCCGGCATTTATTTCCGGGCAGGAAAACACGGAGTACCTACCGATAAAACCGAGATCATGCAGTGCCAGGCCCATCAAGCAAGGCAAGTATTTAAATGAAAAGAATCCTAATCAATGCCACTCAGGCAGAAGAGCTGAGAGTGGCCATGGTCAACGGCCAGAAACTTTACGACCTCGATATCGAAGTACCCTCTCGAGAACAGAAAAAGTCCAATATATACAAGGGTAAAATTACCCGTGTAGAACCCAGCCTCGAGGCTGCTTTCGTCAATTATGGCGCCGAGCGCCATGGTTTTCTGCCGTTCAAGGAAATCGCCAAACAGTATTTTGGCGACGCGCCTCGCGATGACAACGGTAAACCCATCCTCAAGGATGCCCTCAAGGTCGACCAGGAGATCATCGTACAGGTCGAAAAAGAAGAGCGTGGCAACAAGGGCGCCGCGCTTACCAGTTTTATCAGCCTGGCCGGTAGATTCCTGGTGGCGATGCCGCAAAATCCCCGTGCCGGCGGCGTGTCGAGACGCATCGAGGGCGAGGACCGGGATGAACTCAAGAAGGTGCTGTCGCAGCTCAATATGCCCGAAGGCATGGGCGTAATCGTTCGTACCGCCGGCGTCGGCCGCTCGGCCGAGGAAATGCAATGGGATCTGGATTACCTGACCCAGGTCTGGTCAGCGATCGAAAAAGCGGCATCCGAAAAGAAGGCGCCGTTCCTGATTTACCAGGAGTCCGACATTGTGATTCGTGCGCTGCGTGACCATTACCGCTCGGATATCGGCGAAATCCTGATCGATTCGGAGGCGGCTTATCAGCAGGCCCATGATTTCATGTCCATGGTAATGCCTGGTTCCCTGAACAAGTTGAAACACTTCGACGACAAGCTCCCGCTATTCAATCGCTTTCAAATCGAAAACCAGATCGAATCGGCCTTCTCGCGCGAGGTTACCCTGCCCTCCGGCGGCGCTATCGTGATCGATCATACCGAGGCATTGACTTCCATCGACGTCAACTCGGCCCGGTCCACGCGTGGTAGCGACATCGAGGATACCGCCAAAGCGACCAACCTCGAGGCCGCCGATGAAATTGCGCGCCAGCTGAGAATACGCGATCTTGGCGGCCTCATCGTAATCGACTTTATCGACATGATGCAGAGCAAGAATCAGCGTGAAGTCGAAACCCGTTTACGCAACGCGGTATACGACGACAGGGCGCGGGTTCAGATCGGTCGTATCTCGCGTTTTGGCCTGCTCGAAATGTCACGCCAGCGCCTGCGTCCGTCGCTCGAAGAATCGAGTCAGATCGTTTGTCCGCGCTGCAGCGGCCAGGGCACGATTCGCGACGTCGAGTCGCTTTCGCTTGCGGTTTTACGCCTGCTCGAAGAAGAGTCGCTCAAGGACAACACCGGCAAGATTCTGGCAAAGATTCCGGTTGAATGTGCCACCTATTTGCTGAACGAGAAGCGTGAAAAAATCGACGCTCTCGAACAGCGGCGAAATGTGCATATCGTCGTTATTCCCGATCCGAAACTGGAAACCCCACATTATGTAATCGAGCGGGTCAAGGATAACGATACCCATCGCCACGAATCGAATTACAAGAAGTCCTATGAAATGACCACCGAAGAGGAGCCGGTTGACCTGGTGGGCAGGGCCAGCAGCAACACGGTTGTACCGGAGCAGGCTGCGGTACAGCGTATAGCGCCACCTGCTCCGAGACCGACCGCGCAGGTTGTCGAACCAGCCGCATCCGAACCGGGATTCCTTGCGAAAATCATGAATCTCCTGATGGGCGGCGGCGAAAAACCAGCCGTCGACGAAGCCAAGGCGCCACCCAAAACGGAAAACCGTCAAAACCAGGGCGGTAACCGCGGGCGTCGCGGCAAGTATCGCGGCGGTCAGGGCCGACAGCGCGACAACAGCTCGGCGAAAAGCGGCGACGTCGCCGGGGATAATGGAGCACAGGACAAGGAACAGCCGGCAACGGAAAAGTCCGAGGCAAGCGACGGCAGGCGTAGCGGCCAGTCCCGTTCCGGACGCACTCGCGGTGGCGGCAGATCGAGCCGTGGTGGTCGCGGGCGCCAGCAGGAAAACAAGCGGCAACAGGATGGTAAACCCGAATCCGAGAGCAAAGCGGATGCGGGCCAGGACGAGGCCGCCAAACCTCGCAGCAGAAGGCGTGCTACCCAGAAAACCGATTCTGGCCAGGCAAAAGAAAAGCCGCAGTCGGAAAAATCCGAAAACGCTGCCGCGAGGCCGGCTTCGGCCGACTCCGAGCAAGGCAGACGGCCCGACTCGACAGAGCAGGATAGCGCGGGTAAACGGTTGGATTCGGGTGGTGGCGAAATCCGACCCATGAGCGAAGGCAACGCGCCAGGATCAAAAACGGAGGACAAATCGAATTCCGGATCCGGACCGGGGCGGCAAGCCGACTCAGACCCCGGGATCGACGGCAACCTTGGCCGAAAGAATAAGGCGAGTGCAGAGAGAGCCGCCAGCGGCGGCAATGTCAGCGTGCAATCCGCGGCCGTGGTGCAGAAATCTGATCAGGATGCCGTCAGCCAGCCGGCCAGGAGCGAACCGGTTAAAGCCGAGAAATCAACTTCCGAGACGTCGGCGGTAAGCCAGGATTAGCGCGGCTAGCCTGGCCGAATCCTTCATCGATTCGGCCAGTCGACGGGCTTATTTTTGCAGCTCTTTCAGTATTTCTTCGGTTATATTCACCGCATCACTGGCGTAGGCAATGCTGCTGTCGGTAAAAATGAAATCGTAGCCCTTCGCCTCTCCATAGGCCTGGATTACCGATTTAATCGAAATCTGGACTTCCTGTAACAATTCTCTTTGCTTGGCCTGTAAATCCTCCTTCAGCGATTGCTGTTCGAATTGAAACCGACGTTTGTTCTGGATGATATTGTCCTCCGCCTTCTTCTTCTGCTCTTCGCTCATGATGGCACTATCCGTTTGATAGGTTTTTTCCATCTCCTGAATGCTCTGCGCCAGGCTACGCAGGCTTTGTTCGCGGTCGCCGAACTCCTTTTGCAGTTTCGCGTTGGCGGCAATAGCCTGCGGAGAGCGCTCCAGCAGCGCCTTGGAATTGATGAAAGCGGTTTTACCGGCAGCATTCAGGTTGCAGCTCAGCAGTACCAGGATCATAAATGTAAGTAATTTCATGTGTTGATGTCTCTATTGGTTTAATCCGGATTCTTGATCCTTCATGCGTTGGTTAAGCAATTTTTCGATATTCTTGGCTTCCCCGAATAGCTTTTCGATGCTCTCTTTGCTGTACGGATTAACGATGTCATCCGGGCGGGTCGTGTTTTGCCGTACCGGTTCAGGATCACCGATACTGGCCTTTTGCTGCGGGGCCTTGACCGCCTGAATAACGTTAGTATTGGGGTCGAAATCCTTGACCGTATACTCGATTCCGTCAGCCGGCGGTTCGGTAGTGAACTGGACATTGCCCTCTGCATCATACCATTTGTAGAAAATATCCTTGCCATCGAGACCCTCGACTGCCGAAGAGATGTCGCTCGACCCCGGGATTCCAGACAACTCCGGCAGCGAGAAAATCGGCAGGCTTAAATCGGAGAAGCTCATCAGAGTATTCCCGGAATCATCCTTGAGAAGGGTAAACGGCAGCAGTAATGCTATGAACAGCACCGCTATCATAAGTTTTGCGAAAAGTTTCATCTGTCATTCCGAGTTCGCCTGACCCTGACCAGTATAGCTTTTTAAGCCTGAATTTCAGTCATACCGTGCATGTAGGGCAGCAGCACTTCGGGAATCCTGATGTTGCCGTTGGCTAACTGATAGTTTTCCATGATTGCAATCAGCGTACGCCCTACCGCGAGCCCTGAGCCGTTCAGCGTGTGCACCAGCTCCGGTTTGCCGGTATCCGGGTTGCGCCAGCGGGCCTTCATACGACGCGCCTGAAAGTCGGTCATATTGCTGCAGGAAGAAATTTCGCGATAGGCATTCTGGCCAGGCAACCAGACCTCGAGATCGTATGTCTTGGTCGACGCAAATCCGAGATCCCCACCGCAAAGTATTACCTTGCGGTAAGCAAGCCCCAGGCGCTGTAATATGGTTTCGGCATGCCCGGTCAGCTGCTCCAGCGCAGCCATCGAATCCTCAGGCCTGACGACCTGCACCAGCTCGACTTTTTCGAACTGATGCTGGCGTATCATGCCGCGCGTGTCCTTGCCGTAAGAGCCGGCCTCCGAGCGAAAACAGGGCGTGTGCGCGACAAACCTGAGGGGTAACTGGTCTGCGTCGACGATACTGTCGGCAACAAAGTTGGTCACCGGAACCTCGGCTGTCGGGATCAGGTAAAGGTTGTGATTTTCGGAGTCGATATGGAACAGATCTTCCTTGAATTTCGGCAGCTGACCGGTACCCGTCAGGGTCGCTTCGTTAACCAGGTAGGGAGCGTAGGTCTCGGTATAACCGTGCTCGAGAATGTGTTCGTTGAGCATGAATTGTATCAGCGCGCGATGCAGCGTTACGAGGCTTCCGGTCATAGTTACAAACCTGGCGCCCGCGAGTTTCGCTGCCCTTTCGAAATCCATGCCTCCGAGCTGCTGGCCGAGTTCGATGTGATCCATTGGCGTAAAATCGAAAATCGGTTGCTCTCCCCAGCGCAACACTTCCTCATTGTTCTCTTCGCTGTCTCCTGCCGGCACCGAGTCGTCGGGCAGGTTGGGCATCCCGAGTAACAGGTCGTCGAGTTCCGTCTGCAGCTCATTCAATTCTAATTCAGCGGCTTTGAGCTGGTCGCCGAGGTTGGCCACCTGGCTTAGCAGGGGCTTGATATCTTCGCCCCTGGCCTTGGCTTCCCCGATTGCCTTGGAACTGCTGTTGCGTTCGCTTTGCAGTTTTTGAGTCGAGACCTGCAGGTCCTTGCGACGCTCCTCCAGCCGGTTGAAGCCGGCAACGTCCAGCGTGTATTTTTTAATACGTAATTTTTGGACCACGGTATCGAGGTCGCTGCGCAGTAATTTTGGA
>JAOTTY010000403.1 GCA_029864185.1 Gammaproteobacteria bacterium | reverse complement strand
AGGGTGATGCAGGCCCAGGGCTCGGTGCTGACTAATAAGTATGCCGAGGGTTATCCATCCAAACGTTATTACGGCGGCTGCGAATACGTCGATGTCGCGGAAACCCTTGCCATCGATCGCGTCAAGAAACTTTTCAATGCCGACTACGCCAACGTGCAGCCGCACTCGGGTTCCCAGGCAAACGCCGCGGTGTTTTTCGCGCTGCTGAACGCCGGCGACACGATTCTTGGCATGAGTCTGTCGGACGGTGGTCACCTGACTCATGGCGCAAAGGTCAACTTTTCGGGCAAGCTGTTCAACGCGATCCAGTACGGGTTAAATACCGAAACCGGGGAGGTCGATTACGACCAGGTCGAGGCGCTCGCGAAGGAACACAAACCAAAGATGATCATCGCGGGCTTTTCGGCCTACTCGCGGATCATGGACTGGCAGCGTTTTCGCGATATCGCGGACGCGGTCGGCGCCTACCTGTTCGTCGATATGGCGCATGTCGCCGGACTCGTCGCGGCTGGCGTTTATCCGAGTCCGGTTCCGGTAGCCGACGTTTGCACCAGCACCACGCACAAGACCCTGCGCGGTCCACGCGGCGGTATTATCCTCGCCAGGGCCAACGAGGAAATCGAAAAGAAACTGAATTCGATGGTTTTTCCGGGAACCCAGGGCGGTCCGTTGATGCACGTCATCGCCGCCAAGGCGGTGGCCTTCAAGGAGGCGATGAGCGACGAGTTCGTCGAATACCAGAAACAGGTTCTGGTCAATGCCAACGCGATGGCGGAAGAATTCATCAAACGCGGGTTCGACGTCGTTTCGGGTGGCACCGACAACCACCTGTTTTTGCTATCGCTGATCAGCAAGGGTATTACCGGTAAGGATGCCGACGCGGCCATGAGCAAGGCGCATATCACGGTCAACAAGAATTCGGTGCCGAACGATCCACAGTCTCCGTTCGTGACCTCGGGCCTGCGCATCGGCTCGCCGGCCATTACCACGCGCGGATTTTCCGAGCAGGATTCTCGCGATCTGGCCAACTGGATGAGCGACATTCTCGATGACATGGGTAACGACGATTTGATCGCCACCGTGCGCACCAGGGTCAGCGAGATTTGCGCGCGACTACCGGTATACCGGAATTAAATCCGGCGCGTCATGAAATGCCCCTTCTGCGGTACCCCTGACACGAGGGTGGTCGACTCGCGACTCGCCGCCGAATCGACCCAGGTGCGCCGCAGAAGGGAATGCGTTTCCTGCGAGACACGCTTCACCACCTACGAATCACCGATGCTCAACATGCCGATGGTGATCAAGAACGACGGCAGCCGCGATACCTTCGACGAGCTGCGTTTGCGCAGCGGCATGATGCGAGCGCTGGAAAAACGGCCGGTGTCCGCCGAACAGATCGAGGACGCGATCAGCCACATCAAGCGTCAACTGGTAGGTCTCGAGGCGCGCGAAATCTCGTCGCGTGAAATCGGCGCCATGGTAATGCACGAGTTGCGGCGCCTCGATCACGTTGCCTATATCCGCTTTGCCTCTGTATACCTGAGCTTCGAGGATATTCAGGCGTTCGAGGAAGCCATCGAGGCGCTCGCCTCGGAACCGACCCCGGAAATGCACCGCAGACAGGTTCCGCTGATCGACGAGGACAGCTGATGCCGTCGACTCAGCATCATCGCTGGATGGCGGAAGCGCTGCGCCAGGCGCGCAAGGGTTTATACAGCACCCATCCCAATCCACGTGTCGGCTGCGTCGTTGTCGCCGATGGCGCCATGATCGCAGCGGGCTGGCACCAGCATACTGGGGGCCCTCACGCCGAGGTCAACGCGATCGAATTCGCGGAGATTCCGCGCGGCACCGATTTTTACGTCACGCTCGAGCCATGTTCGCATCATGGCAGGACGCCCCCCTGTGTCGATGCCCTGCTGGCGGTCCGGCCGGCGCGGGTGATCGTCGCGATGCGGGACCCGAACCCCGAAGTCAGCGGCCGCGGGCTCGATCGGCTGCGCGCCGGCGGGATCGAAGTCATCTGCGGCGTGCTCGAGACGCAGGCGCGGGAACTGAACGCCGGTTTCGTCAAGCGCATGGAGCAGGGGTTGCCGTACGTCAGCGTCAAAATGGCCTGCTCGCTCGATGGCCGTAGCGCGCTCGGCAATGGAGTCAGCCAGTGGATAACCGGTGAACCGGCGCGACGCGACGTTCAATTCCTGCGCGCCAGGGCATCCGCGATCCTGAGCAGCGCGCAAACGGTGCTGGCGGACGATCCGTCGTTGAACCTGCGCCTGTCGCAACACGACCTGGGACAGGCCGCTCCGCCGCGCCTGCCGGTTCGCGTCCTGCTGGATTCGAATCTGCGCCTCAAAGGTAGCGAGCGGATATTTTCGACCGACGGCGAAATCTGGATCTATACCTGCAGTAACGATATGGACAAGAAGCAAAAGCTGACGGCGCTCGGCGCTCGGGTGTTCGACGTGGCGGCTAACGATGCCGACCGTGTGGCGCTGCCCTCGATGCTGCGTGACCTGGCGTCGCGGGGTATCAACGAGGTGCATACCGAGTGCGGTCAGACCCTCGCGGGCGCGTTGATCACCGAGCGACTCGCCGATCGGATCATGCT
>JAOTTY010000402.1 GCA_029864185.1 Gammaproteobacteria bacterium | reverse complement strand
TCAGGTCGTGCAGTATCGCGGTGACGTCACCGACCATGCCGCGTATCTGCTGCGCGTGCCCGAGGGCTTCATCGAGCATCTGCCGGTAATCGAGCGGTTCCTGTTTGAAGTAATGTTCGAGCGTGAAGTTGTGATACTCGAGCACCTCGGCAAGGCGCGCAGCGAAGTGCCTTTCGTCCATCAGTTCACCCAGGCGGATACCACGCCGGGACGCCTTGTCTTCATAGCTCGGACCGATGCCCCGCCCGGTGGTGCCGATCGCCTTGCTGCCGCGGGCGCTTTCGCGCGCCAGGTCCAGCGCGACGTGGTAAGGCAGAATCAGCGGGCAGGCTTCGCTGATCAGGATACGCTCACGCGCCGGGACGCCGCTGGCCTCGAGTTGTCCCAGCTCCTGCAGCAGCGCCTCGGGGGACAGCACCACGCCGTTACCGATCAGGCACTGGACGTCGCCATGCAAAACCCCGGACGGAATCAGGTGCAGTATGGTCTTTTCGCCATCGATGACGAGCGTGTGTCCGGCGTTGTGTCCACCCTGGAAGCGCACCACCGCGCGCGCCTGATCGGTGAGCAGATCGACGATCTTGCCCTTGCCTTCGTCGCCCCACTGGGTACCGATTACAACGACTGTTCTTGCCATATGTTATTTAACCTCTTTGATTACCCATGCGCCCTTTTCGAGAACCGCTTCCCGGTCGCACTGCTGGTCGGCGGCCCTGCCCCTGCCCTGCGTCAGGTCTATGACGACGCGTTCGCCCTGTGCGCGCAATCGCTCGACGAGGCCGGCGAGCGCCGGATCATCATGATCGGGGGCGAGGATACCGGACCGGATCTGGCCAGTCAGGCCGCGCAACTGGTAAAGATTCAGCAAGTCGGCGCTGAACCCGGTGGCTGGCCTGGCATTCCCGAAAACCTTGCCGACATCGTCATAGCGTCCACCGCGCGCAATTTCCCGACCCTGGCCCGGCAGGAAAGCCGCAAACACCAGCCCGGTGTGATAACTGTAGCCGCGCAGTTCCGACAGATCGCAGTGAATCAGGGTATCGGGATATTTCCGCTGTAGCGACCGCACCACGCTGGCCATCGCGTCCAGGGTCGTGAACAGGTCGTCGGTAGCGTCGCTGTAGAGCCGTCGGGCCTCGTCTATCACCGACGCATCGCCGTTCAACAGGGCTAGCTGGTAAAACTGTTCGCGCTGATGATCCTCGAGCGGGAGCTGCTGCAGGTAAACCTGCAGGTCCGGGATCGACTTGCGCTGCAGCATGTCGAACAGGCGGTTCTCCTGCTCGTCGTCGAGCCCGGTATTTTTAACCAGGCTGCGGAAAATGCCGACGTGGCCGATGTCGAGCGACATGTCGTTGAGACCGACCGCGTGCAGGGTCGCAACCATCAGGCTGACGACCTCGACGTCGGCGCCAATCGCTTCGCTACCGAATATCTCGGCGCCGATCTGTAACGGCGTCCTGCTGGAATTGATGCCGTCGCCGATCGCATGCAACAAATGCCCGCAATAGCACAGCCGCGTGACCCGATGCTGGCGCGCGTCGTCGGCCAGCAGATGCGCATCGATGCGCGCCACCTGTGGTGTCATGTCAGAGCGCACGCCCATCTGTTTGCCCGAAAGCTGGTCGACGAGGGCGAAGGTCCTGGTATCGAGCGAGTGCGCGGTGCCGGTCAGCAGCGAATCCATGTATTCGATCATCGCCGGCATGACCAGGTCGTAGCCCCAGCGATGGAAAATATCGAGTATTTCGTGACGCAACGATTCGACCGACAGCGCGTCCGGCGGCAGCGTTTCCTGCACCCCGTCGGGCAATAACCAGCGCCTGTTCGATTTTTCGGTCACGTTTAGCCGCGCACGAAGTAGAGAAAGACAAGGCCCATTATCAAAAGCACGAGACCCACATTCCTGAGCGTGTGTTCCGGCATCGCCGCCATCTGTGTAACCATGTTTTTATAGCCCCTGGGACTGATAAAGGGTATCAATCCCTCGAGGACCATTACCAGCGCCAGCGCCGCCCAGAAATCCGACCAGTTCATTATCCCCCTCACGAAAAACGGGCGAACCGAGTCGCCCGTTATTTCTATTATGCCTCAGCCCAGCCTACTGCGTTCTTTTCGAATTCTTGAAATACTTGAAAAAATCGGAGTCGGGGCTTAACAGGATGATATCCTGGTTGTTGCCAAAACTCGCGTCATAGGCTTTCAGGCTTCGATAGAACGAATAGAATTCCCGGTCCTGGTTATACGAATCCGCATAGGTCTTGGCCGCAGTAGCGTCGCCCTCACCGCGAATTTCCTCCGATTTCCGATAGGCCTCGGCCAGTATCTCTTCGCGCTGGCGGTCGGCGTTGGCGCGGATCTGTTTCGCCTGCTCCTCGCCTCGGGAACGAAATTCCTTGGCGACGGTCTGCCGTTCGGTCGCCATACGTCGGTAGACGTTTATACTGACGTTATCCGGTAATTCTACCTTCTTGACGCGCACATCGATGAGTTTGATGCCGAGATCCTCGATCTTTACAGAAGCCTTGTCGGTCACTTCCTGCATGATCGTCGCGCGTTCACCCGAAATGACCTCGCGCATGGTTCGCGACGCGATCTTGCCTTTCAATTCATCGTTG
>JAOTTY010000154.1 GCA_029864185.1 Gammaproteobacteria bacterium | reverse complement strand
CGCTGTTGGCCATGACGCAGGACAGCGACTCATCGAGCCGGGCGACGAAGGCGTCGACGTCGGCATCGAGAATATCGATGCTCTCCAGCACGCCGCCGGCACCGTGACTGAACTCGGCGGGCAGGTTTTTCGTTGCCTGTGATACCAGTCGAGCAGCGCCTGCTGATCCCGCTGCAGCTTCTGTTTCATGTTGCAATCTCGCGGTTCGGTTTAACGGTGACGGCCCCGGACCTGCGTTGCTGTTTATCAACTTGCTGAAAGTGAAAGCTGGCGAATTCCGGTTCGAGCGGATTCTTGCCCAGGATGAAGTCGGCGGCACGCGCGGCGATCATCTGCGTCGGCGCGTTCAGGTTGCCGCTGACGATGCGTGGCATTACCGACGCATCGACTACGCGCAGCCCCTCCAGGCCGTGTACCTTCATCTCGCCGTCGACCACCGAGTTTTCGTCATCGCCCATGCGACAGCTGCAGCTGGGGTGAAAATCGGTCGACGCGGTGGCGCGTATCCAGTTCTCGATGTCGGAATCCGACTTGACGTCGGGGAGCGGGTCGGTGCGTTCGCCGCGAAACGCGATGAACGCGGGTTGCATCACTAGTTCGTTGATCTTGCGAAACGCCTGCACCAGTTCGCGCAAATCGTGGTCGTCGCTCAGGTAGTTGAAACTGACCGCGGGCCGGTCCGCCGGATTGGCCGAAGTCAGCGTCACCGTGCCCTTGCTGGCGGGCCGCAGCTGGTCGGCCTGCAGCGTAAAGCCCTGCGACAGGATGATTTTTCGCCCCCGGTAATTTGCCACGATGGGCGCAAAGTGATACTGCAGGTTCGGGTAGTCGACCTCGTCATTGCCGTAGATCAGGCCGCCGGCTTCCCAGATATTGGAGGCGCCGAAACCGGTTTTTTTCGTCAGCCAGCGCAAACCGATCTTGAGCTTGTTCCACGGACGGTCGACGCGATGGTAGGTGATTGGCTGCGTGCAGCGCCAGGTGCAGTGGATCTTCAGGTGGTCCTGCAGGTTCCGCCCTACCGCCGGCATCTCGTGCCTGACCGTAATGCCGTGCCGGTTCAGTTCCGTGGCCGGGCCGATGCCGGAAAGCATCAGCACCTGCGGCGACTTGATCGCGCCACAGGACAGGATGACTTCGCGGCGGGCGCGAATCACCCTCACCTTGCCCTGGTGCTGAAACCTGGCGCCGGTGACGCGCGTGTTTTCCAGCAACACCTGTTCCACCAGGGCATGGGTCACCAGCTCGAGATTCGGCCGCGACAGCGCGGGTTTCAGATGCGCGACCGCGGCGCTGCAGCGGCGACCGTCGCGGATGGTGCTGTCCAGGCGCGCGAGGCCCTCGGGCCTGAAACCGTTGAGATCGTCGGAATTGCCCTGTCCCGAAGTTTCACCTGCGGTGAGGAAGGCGTCGAAAATCGGGTTGACGAGCCTGGCGCGAGATACGCCCAGCGGTCCGCTGCCGCCGCGCCATTCGTTGGCACCGCGCTCGGAGGTCTCGCCCGCCTTGAAATACGGCAGGCAGTCGGCGTAGCTCCAGCCCTTTAGACCGAGTTCGTCGTTCCATCGGTCGTAATCTTTCGGGTGGCCGCGCATGTAAACCATCGAGTTGATCGAAGACGAGCCGCCGACGACCTTGCCGCGCGGCAGTTCGATCTTGCGCTGCTCGAGGTCGACTTCGTCCTCGGTTTCGTAATTCCAGTTGATCGAAGGATCCTTGTAGACGCTATGTACGCCGGCCGGGATGTGAATCAGCAGCTTGTTGTCCATCGGCCCCGCCTCGACGATCAGCACCGAGTACTCGCCGCTCTCGCTGAGTCGATTGGCGAGTACGCAGCCGGCCGAGCCGGCGCCGAGAATGATGAAATCGTATTCGTTTTGCATGCGCAGAGCATCGCAACTGTATCGAGAGAGGTCAATGCTTAAATCGCCAAAACGCTTGGTTGCGACAGGGGCTTCGCCTATGATCTCGACGGACGCGTAAAATACCGAAGAAATCAACCATGAACTATGACTTCGATCGGATAATCGATCGCAGCAACAGCAACAGCGCAAAGTGGGACCGTTACCGCGGCAGGGATATACTACCGATGTGGGTTGCCGACTCGGATTTCGCAGTCCTGCCCGAGATCCAGCAGGCCCTCCATCGCCGCGCGGAGCATCCGGTATTCGGTTACACCGAAACGCCCACGCACCTGATCGAATTGCTGGTCGAGCGCATGCGCCGCCTTTACCACTGGAACATCGAGCCGGAATGGCTTTTGCCGCTGCCCGGGATCGTCGGCTCCCTTTACCTCGCCTGCCGCGCAACTGGCAATCCGGGTGAAAGGGTTTACCTGCCCTCGGTGATTTACGGGCCCTTCACCAAAGCGCCGGGGATGAATTCGATGATCAACCAGCCGATTCCGATGTGCATCAGGGACGAGCGCATGGTCATCGACATGGACTGGCTCGAACAGCAGCCGCCGCACCCCGGGCAGCTGTTGATGTTCTGCAATCCGCAGAATCCGGGGGGCTCGGTTTATCGCGAAAACGAATTGCGGCGTCTCGCCGAGATCGTCAGGCAGCAGGAACTGGTCCTGTGTTCGGACGAAATTCATTGCGACCTGATCCTCGACAGGGACCGGCGGCACATTCCGGTCGCGTCGCTGGATCCTGACATCGAGCAGCGCAGCATCACGCTGATGGCGCCGAGCAAAACCTTCAACGTGCCGGGTCTCGGCTGCGCGTTTGCGATCATCCCCGACCGGGTATTGCGCTCGCGCATGAAAACCAATCCCTACATCGTGCCCCACGTCAATATCATGGGTTTCGCCGCGGCCGAGGCGGCCTATGAATTCGGCGACGAATGGAATCGACAGCAATGCACCTACCTCGCCGCCACCCGGGATTACCTGGTCGATGCCATCAATCGTATCCCCGGGTTGAACCTCGGGCCGATCGAGGCGACCTACCTCGCGTGGATCGATGTATCCGCGCTGCGGCTCGACGACCCGATGACCTTTTTCGAGAATGCCGGCGTGGGCATGTCACCGGGACGGGACTTCGGCGATCCGGGCCACATGCGGCTCAATTTCGGCTGCCCGCGCAGTCGCGTCGAGCAGGCCGTGGAGCGCATCGCGAAGGCCGTTGCAGATCTGGGTTGAGGCGTTTTTCGATCGCCGCAGACCGCATCGGGCCATGTCGTAATTGTGTTTCGTTTGGTCGTTCTAGGCCAGCGTGATGACGATCAATTCGGATATTCTTTGACGACCTTGCCTGGGCGGTTCCGCACGGTATCCCCGGCTCCCGAAACACAGAACATGGCGGATTAATAATGGCGATTCCATCACACGTGAAATATCTGGTCATCGGCGCGGGTATTCACGGTCTCAGTACTTCTTATCACCTGGCGCAGCTGCTCAAGTCGCAGGGCAGGGGTGACGGCCGGGATATTCTCGTCGTCGACAAGGGCGGCATCGCCGCGGGCGCGTCCGGTATCGCCTGTGGCGTGGTGCGCAATAATTACTTTCAGCCCGCCATGCGCGAACTGATGGCACATAGCGTCAGCGTGTGGGAAACCGATCCGGAGGCCTATAGCTATCACCCGGTCGGCTACATGCAGATCAGCCCGGAAAGCATGCACGAAGATGTCGCCAGCATCGCGAAGCAGCAGAAGGAAATCGGTTACGAGTCGACCTTCATCGAGGGCGAAAAGGAATCGGCGGAGTACATGAAATCGATGTTCCACGACTGGCAGGCGAAAGGCATCACGTCAGTGCTGCACGAAAAGCGCGGCGGTTACGCCAACAACACCAAGGCCATGTACGGCCTCGCGACCAAGGCCGAAGGCGAGGGCGTGCGCATCCTGACCGGCTGCACCGTAACCGGATTCAAGAGCAATTCGGCCGGAGGCGCGATTAGCGCGGTCGAAACCGACCGCGGCGAAATCGGCTGCGACCAGGTGATCATCGGCGCCGGGCCCTGGGCCAAGACCGTCTGGGACATGCTCGAGTTGCCGAAAACCGTGACCATCAAGGGCGCGGACGGGCAAATGCACAGCAACGTGCCGATGTGGATTTACTGGTCGTTGCAGGAGGGCACCCTCGGCGTCGATCCCGAGCTGCAGAAAACCAACGACGGCAGGTTTCCACCCGTGATCCACGTCGACAGCAACGAGCCGCTTTATTCCGACTACGACGGAAGCCTCATCACCGACAAGATGTGGGGCATCTACTACAAGCCCGACTTTCATTTCGGCGGCATCCAGGGCGGCGCCGCCCCGTACGCAATCGACACCGATCCGGACCAGGTCGCAGTCGATCCCTACGGCGTCGATTCGCCGGATTTCATCGTCGGCGAAGACTTCGCGCACATGTGGACGTCGGCGCTGGCGCATTGCCAGAAACGCTTCGAGGGGAAGTTCGAGTATTACAAGAACGAACCGTCTGGCGGCATCGGCTGTTTTACGCCGGACAGCTTTCCGGTGTTCGACGTGTTCCGCGAAAACTGCTACCTGATTGCCGATTCCAACCACGGCTACAAGATGATCGGCGTCGGCAAGCTGGTGGCCGAAGAACTGTGTGGCCAGAAAAGCAGGCTGCTCGAGCCGTTTCGATTTTCGCGTTACGCCGAGGGCAGGCTGCACCCGGTATCGCACAGCCCCTTTCCCTGGAGCTGACAATTAGGCCACCGCGTGAATCACGCGGTAGCCTAATTGTCATCCCGGAAATCGCGCAGCGATCATCCGGGTTCTTACGGCGGCCGGAATTCCTGTATTGACGGCCCGCTCTCCCCGAACAGGAAAGTTCGGGGACGGCTGGCGCATATCCCGCTGAACCGCGTAGCCCGTAAAGAGTGCAGAGGAAGACAAAAGGAAGCGCCCACAGTTAACTGTTGTGAAACCACCCTCAACTCGTCATCCATAATTATCTGCCTGAATTTCCTTCCTATCCCTCGCGACCCCGGCCTCGCCGCGCCTCCACGGGAATCGAGGTTTCGCCCCGAATTTCTTGCTACCAGGCGAAGTGGGGCCGCGTCCGGTTCGCAAATATAACCAGCGACAGCATGACCGGAACCTCGACCAGCACGCCGACGACGGTGGCGAGCGCCGCACCCGAGTTGAGCCCGAACAGGCTGATCGCGACGGCGACCGCCAGCTCGAAGAAATTGGAAGTGCCGATCAGCGCGGCCGGAGCCGCCGTGTCGAAAGGCACCCGCCACAGGTAGGCCCAGCCGTAGGCGACCGCGAAGATTGCGTAACCCTGAATCAGCAGCGGGACGGCAATCAGTGCGATCACCATCGGCTTGTCGATGATGGTCTGCGCCTGGAATCCGAACAGCAGGACCACGGTCGCCAGCAGGCCCATCACCGAGAATGGCTTGATGCGCGCGGTAAAGTCGGCAATCTGCTCATGGTTGCCGGAGTTATCGAGAAACCTGCGCGTGACGTACCCTGCCGCAAGCGGGATCACGACATAAAGCACCACCGACAGCAGCAGCGTTGCCCAGGGTACGACGATGTCGGTCACCCCGAGCAGCAGCGCCGCGATCGGCGCAAACGCGAATACCATGATGATATCGTTGATCGATACCTGCACCAGCGTGAAGTTGGCATCGCCGCGCACCAGCTGGCTCCACACGAAAACCATCGCCGTGCACGGCGCGACGCCAAGCAGGATCATGCCGGCGATGTATTCCTTGGCCGTCTGGGGATCGACCAGCCCCGCGAACAGGTGCTCGAAAAACAGGATGCCGAGCCCCGCCATCGTGAAGGGTTTCACCAGCCAGTTGATCACCAGCGTGATGCACAGGCCACGCGGTTTCCTGCCCACGTCCTTCAGCGACGCGAAATCGACGTTGACCATCATCGGGTAAATCATGATCCAGATGAAGACTGCGACGACGAGGTTGACGCTTGCGTATTCGATACCGGCGACGAGCTCGAAAAGTTGGGGCGACGCCACTCCGGAAACCACACCGATCACGATACACAGCGCTACCCACAACGACAGGAAACGTTCGAATATTCCCAAGGTGTCAGCCCCTGTAATCCTGATCCTGATGGCGCCTGCGGGTTAGCAGCAGCTGGATCCGGTTTTTGCGGAATCCGCTTGCGGACGGCTGCAGCAGGCCGATACCTGGCCCCTGGGGTGGACCTCGTCGGCGCCGAATACCGCGCTTTCGCCGCGAGTCAGAAAGGTTTCCCACGGAATGCTGTCGGGATCCAAGATCCAGCTTTTTACGGAATTGGCATAACAGCAGGTGGTTTCACCCTGTTCCAGCACCGGCGCGTTGGCGGTCCTGAGGCGTGAGTAAACCTCGTCGAGCTCGTTTTCGTTCTCGACCTGGATGCCCAGGTGATCGATACCCTTGCGTTCGCCGCGCGTGGTGATGGCGAAGTTGACGCGCGGATCGTCCAGCATCCACCTGGCGTAGTCCTGCTTGCGCACCGTTGGTTCCATGTCGAAAAGGGACGTGTAGAAACCGATCGAATCGTCGAGGTTGGTGACCGAGAGGTTGATGTGCATGCGTTTCATGATTTTGCTCCGCGTTGATTTGCAGGAATGCAGTTTCCGGGCAACAGGCTTTCGAGCGCCGGCAGGCAGACTTCGGGCTCGCCCTGGCAGCATTCTTCCATCAGGAAGGACAACAGCTCGCGGGTGCCGTCAAAGTCGATGCTGTAGATGATCGAACGGCTTTCGCGCCTCGAGTTGACCAGGCCCGCGTTGACCAGCGTTGCCAGGTGTGTCGACATGGTGTTGTGCGGGATTCTCAGGGCGTCCGCAATCCTGCCCGCCGCCATACCTTCGGGACCGCTGCGCACCAGCAATCTGAACGCCTTGAGCCTTGATTCCTGGGCCAGTGCGCCGAGTGCCCGGGTTGCATCGATAATGTCCATATGTCGAGGATAATCGACATATCAAAATCGATCAAGCGAAGTTTGCACCACGAAAAAGTTCATCGGGTTTCGATACGGCACCCTGACAGCGGTACAGGGCAAATCCGCCGCGACAAGCCGCCGCAGAAATAATAAGATCACGGCAGTCAACCAGGTGAGTGCATGACCCAGAATTTCGATTACATCATCGTCGGCGCCGGTTCGGCCGGCTGTGTGCTGGCCAACCGCCTCAGCGAAAATCCCGATATCACCGTTGCGCTGCTCGAGTTCGGCGGCAGTGATCGCAGCATCTTTATCCAGATGCCGACCGCGCTGTCGATCCCGATGAACATGAAAAAGTACAACTGGTTTTACCAGTCCGAACCCGAACCCGGTCTTGACAAACGGCGCATGCACTGCCCGCGCGGCAAGGTGCTGGGTGGCTCTTCGTCGATCAACGGCATGGTTTACGTGCGTGGCCACGCGATGGATTTCAACGAGTGGGAGCAGCAGGGGGCCAGGAACTGGGATTACCGGCACTGCCTGCCCTATTTCAGGAAAGCCGACGACTGGGCATTCGGCAGCGACGAGTACCGCGCTCAGGGTGGACCGCTCGCGGTCAACAACGGTAATAACATGAGCAATCCGCTGTACCGCGCCTTTATCGAGGCCGGAACACAGGCCGGATACATGAAAACCGACGATTATAATGGCCGCCAGCAGGAAGGGTTCGGGCCGATGCATATGACGGTCAAGAATGGCATACGCTGGTCGACCGCGAATGCATACCTGAAGCCCGCCATGCATCGCGATAATTTGCAGGTCTTTACCGGCGCGCTGAGCCAGCGGGTGCTGATCGACTACAGGCGCGCGACCGGCGTCGAGATCGTGCGCGGGGGTAGCAGGCAGACGTTGAACGCAAATCGCGAGGTCATACTGAGCGCGGGACCGATCGCCTCGCCGCATCTACTGCAGCTCTCTGGCATAGGTCCGGGCGAGGTATTGCGGCAGGCCGGCATCGATGTCATCCATGATTTGCCCGGGGTCGGAGAAAACCTGCAGGATCACCTCGAGTTTTATTTCCAGTTCCGCTGCCACCAGCCGATCACGCTGAACGGCGAACTCAATCCGTGGCGCAAGTTCCTGATCGGCAGCCGCTGGTTGCTGACGAAACAGGGACTCGGCGCGACCAATCATTTCGAGTCCTGCGCGTTCATCCGCTCCAGACCCGGCGTCAAGTGGCCCGATATCCAGTACCACTTTCTACCGGGCGCGATGCGTTACGACGGCAACGCGGCCTTCGACGGCCACGGTTTCCAGGTGCACGTCGGTCATAACAAGCCGCGCAGCCGCGGCCACGTCAGGGCGCGCACACCGAGCGTGCAGGACAAGCCGGAAATCCTGTTCAACTACCTGCAACATCCCGAGGACGTCGAGGCGTTCCGCGCCTGCGTGCGCCTGACGCGCGAAATCATCGGCCAACCGGCGATGGATGCCTACCGCGGCTCGGAGATCCAGCCCGGCGAGGCGGTGCAAAGCGACGGTGAAATCGACGCCTTCGTGCGCGGCGCGGTCGAATCGGCCTACCACCCGTCCTGCGCCTGCCGCATGGGCGAGGACGAAATGGCGGTAGTGGACTCCGAGACGTGCGTACGCGGCATCGAGGCACTGCGCGTCGTCGACTCGTCTATTTTTCCGACCATCCCGAACGGTAACCTGAATTCGCCGACCATCATGCTCGCCGAACGCGCCGCCGACATCATCAAGGGGCAGGGCATGCTCGAACCCTCCGACGCCGAGGTCGGTCTCGGCCACGACTGGGAAACCCTGCAGCGCTCCACCACGGCCTGACCTGCCGCAAATCCGGGGACAGTTTCTTATATACCGGGTAGAGATTCGAATTGAGTATACTGTCACCGGATTTCTGGGTTCCGGAATAGTTCTGTATTACCGGGAAAATATCCGGCAACGGCAGGTCTCCGCCGAATCATCTTTACGCTAAAGCGGCGCCTCGATCAACGTGAATATTCTGCGCCGTTTCAGGTGACCAAGATCTGGGTCAGATTCCTTTTGGATTGTGCTGCTGAACCGGTTTTGCTATTTCCCTTTCAAGAGGCAATTGCTTTTGGTCAGATCAAAAACTCGCGATAGCAAAATGCCCGCAATGGAGTCATTTAACGCCAGAGCGGACGCTCAAAAATTCACGATTAGCGGCTCGAACCGATGGTGGGTTCAACCCATCGAAGGCTCTAAAGCAAAGTTGAATACCTTCGTTCGGCAATTTAACGAACGACCCCAAAAAAAATTAGGGTATAAGACACTAGCTAAGCGATTTATTGCAAGTATTGCGTCGATTAGTTGAACCCACCGCCGTTTACGGCTTCTTATTGATGATTCCTCGACGTCTGCGTTGAGGAATTCGCTGTAAAAAACTGGGTGACTAAGCGAAGGCCTGTCGATTTGCATTCAAAAGTGGCCGGAGCTTGCCTCCTGGCTTTCGGTTAAAAGCGCCTGTTATCGGGGAAGCAGATGCGTTAAAGAGTCTAGCTATGGATTCAGAGCCGATCCTCTATGTTGCTCGTTTTTGCATTTCACCTAGGCTCAGCAGGAGTGCTGTGATTGTTAACCGTCTGCATGCTGAATTCGCCGACCTCATAGATAATTTATCTTTTCGCACCAGCATGATAGCGTTGAAGAAGCTCAGAGAGTTGATGTAGATTGTCGTAAACAAGTATCAAAGGAGGATAGTAATGATCGATTTGCTGGCAAAGCTGCCACCCTACGACCTCCTCGATGAAAAAGGCCGGGAGTCGCTTATGCGAATTTCCGTGCGACGTACATATCGAAAAAATCGCGTCGTCATTCAGCAGGGTGACGACAGCAACACGATGTTCGTGCTGTTCGAAGGAGAAATGAAGGTTTACGTGGAAGACGACCAAGGAAAGCAGTTAACGGTCAGAATGCTAAAATCCGGTGATTCCTTTGGTGAAGTTGCCCTAATCGGCGATTTCCCTCGCACCGCCAGCGTGGCTACGCTGACCGACTGCGTGGTTTACGCATTTTCCAAGGAAAATTACCTGGCTTTCCTGAGAGCATATCCTGAGATTTTACTGGCGCTCTCCAAAACCCTGGCCAACAGATTACGTGACACGACCGAGGAACTTGGTAGCATCGCGCTGTCGGACGTGTATGGACGTGTCCGGTATATTTTTAACAAGTATGCCTTGAATGGCGAGGGGCAAGTTCAGGTGCCCAAGTTTACCCACCGCGAGATCTCCGGGATGATTGGTTCGTCGCGCGAGATGGTCAGCAAGATATTAAAGGAACTTGAAAAAGGCGAGTATATTTCCTGCACTCAAAAACACTACATCATCAAACGCACTCTTCCGGTCAACTGGTAATCAATTCAGGCAACTCTTTTCATCACCCTGTAATCTAGGCGACTCAATCACCTGGTCACCAGCAGGTTGTGAAATATTCACCTATATCGTAGGAAATAGTCGATACCAATCGGGGTAATTGACAACAAAGGTTTTTGGCCCTCTTGAGTATAATTTCGCCTAACAACAAAACAGGGAATAAAGACGATGATGACTTTAAGACAATCACAACTCGAGACCGACAGTCGGAACCTTGCGATTTGTTTTCTTGAGTT
>JAOTTY010000153.1 GCA_029864185.1 Gammaproteobacteria bacterium | reverse complement strand
GACGCGCGCTTCTGCTTCAACTACGTCATCGCCAGCGGCCAGGAAACCAACGCGACGATTGCCGATTACATGGATTACCTGCTGGAGCAGGAATCCACCCGCGTGATCGCGATATTCCTCGAAACCGTGCGCGACGTGCCGGCGTTCGACGCGGCGCTGCAAAAGGCGCGTAACAAATCGATTCCGGTGGTGATTACGCGGGTGGGGCGCACCGAAAAATCCGCGCAGCTGGCGATGAGCCACTCGGGCGCCATCGTCGGCAATCATGAGGCATTCGTCGCATTTTGCGAGCGGCATGGCGCGATACTGTGCCGTGACGCGGACGAAATGATCGTCACCGCGATGCTGTTCGCGGCGGGATTTCGCGTGGCTGGGGGCGCGCTCGCGAGCATGCTGGATTCGGGCGGCATGCGCGAGCAGATGGTCGACCTCGCCGAGGATTACGGCGTCCGCTTTGCGCAGATTTCGGCGCAAACCACGAGGGTGCTGCGGCAGCATCTCGAAACCGGGCTGGAAGCGGTAAACCCGATGGACGGTATGGGCGCGCTCGGCAGGAATACCGAACGCACCTACCTCGAATGCGGCAAGGCGCTGCTCGACGATGCCGACACTGGCCTGCTCAGTTTCGAATTCGAGTTCCGCGACGGCTTTTCGCATTACCCCGAACTGTTTGCCGTCGCCAAGCAACTGGCCGCGTATAGCGATAAGCCGCTGGTACTGGTCAATAGTTGCAGTTATGCGTCGCTGCAGCAGACCGCCGCGGAGTTTACCTGGCAGGGCATTCCGGTCATCAACGGAATCGACCTGTGCCTGCGTGCGCTGCACAACCTGATCGATTTCCAGCCGCTGGAGCGGCTAAGCCCGGACCCGGTGGAATTCGATCGGGAGGCCGTTAATCGCTGGGTGCAGCGCATCGATTCGATGCCGGTCCTCGATGAAACCTCGTCGCTCAGCCTGATGGCCGATTTTGGTTTTCCGACCACGGCATTCGTTATTGCCGATGAACTCGAACAGGCGCTCGACGCGGCGCAACTCGTCGGATATCCGTTGGTCATGAAGATTGCTGAGCCGGGTATTATGCACAAATCCGATCGCGACGGGGTTCGGGTTGGCATCGAAACCGGAGAGCATTTGCAGTCCGCATACGCGGATTTCCGCTCGCGGCTCGGCGCGCGCGTCGTAATCATGCCGCTGATCGAGCCGGGCGTGGAGGTTTCGCTGGGAATGAAAAACGATCCGCAGTACGGACCCATGGTGATCGTCGCCTGCGGCGGGATATTCATCGAGTTGCTGGCCGAGCGTTCGTTTCGACTGGCGCCGATCGACTGCCATGAAGCGGGCATGATGATCGACCGCAGCAGGCTTGCGCGACTGCTGGCGGGGGTGCGCGGGCGACCGCCGGTGGACCGCGCGGCGCTGGTCGAGCTGATAGTCAGGTTTTCCGGACTGGTGCTTGCGTTCGGTGATGCCGTCGCCGAAATCGATCTGAATCCAGTCATCGTCAACCGGCATGGCTGCACCATTGTCGACGCGCTGATAGTGCCGCGACACAAGTCTGCCTGCTGACAGCGCCCCGGATTTCGTGACCACGAGCGATGCCTTGCTGCTACCCGATCGGAGTGAATGGTCGCTCGAAATCGGCAGGACAAGGGACGATGCTCTACGTCGCATTGCCCGGATGCTCGAAAGTAACGAGCCTGCCCTGTCGGTACACAGTCCCTTTGTCGAGGGCATGCACGGGGAAATCCTTGACGCCCCGAGCCTCGTTATCGAAGACCATAGCGCAATCCGTCTGTTCGAACACGGCGGTAACGAGGCCTACTCATATCGAGCACTGCTACTCGCCGGGGATGGCGATCTGGTTGCAATAGGCGTGGATCGCAACGACGGCTTCGAGGCCTATTGCCGCGATTGGCTCGGCCTTGGTTGCCCGACGGTGCTGACTCCGAAAGCAGCAGGTCCCGACGCTTCACTCGCCCTGCGCTGCCGTCAGGATGCCGGATTTCTCGAGGCCGTCACCTCCCACGCCGAGTCCTGTCATGGGCTCAACATTTTGCCCTACATGGGAACCTGGCCGCTGTGGGAACTCGCAGGCGCAATCGCCGCCAACTGCGACGTCCCGATCAAGGTTGTCGCGCCACCGCCACAATTGACCCGGCAGGTTAACGACAAGATCTGGTTTGCGAATCTGGCGCGCACGGTCTGCGGGCAGACGGCGATCCCGCCGGCCTTCGTAGCCGATAATTTCGGCAGCCTGTGCCGGCTGGTCGTGGATCTCGCCGGCGACCATGCCATTGTCGCGATCAGGTTACCGAACAGCGCGAGTTCCGCAGGCAACCTGGTGCTCGATATCGACGAGCTGCGCGCTGTGTCCTGGCGGGCGCTGCACGATCGACTCGAGGAGCGCCTCTTGCAACTGGGCTGGGATGGCGGCTTTCCGCTGCAGATCGTGGCATGGGAGCAGGC
This sequence comes from Gammaproteobacteria bacterium, assembly GCA_029864185.1. Classification (GTDB taxonomy): domain Bacteria; phylum Pseudomonadota; class Gammaproteobacteria. The sequence continues at coordinate 8,078 of JAOTTY010000153.1, read as the reverse complement.
GGTGATCGGCAGTCCTTCTGCTCAGATGTGGATTCCCGCTCCGCCGCGTGGCCCCCTGTTGGAGGCGATATTCGACCAGCACAGTAGCGGGCTGGCGCGTGAATTCGACGGTGCGCGGCCGAGCCGGCTCGCCGACGACCTGCAATATCGGATTGCGCAGCAGGCTTTCGAGATTGGCAAGGTACTGCAATACCTGGGTTATTTCGGTCGCTGCAGCCTGGACGCAATTGTCGTCGACGCCGAGGACGAGTCCAGGCAATTGCACTGGGTGGAATGCAACGGGCGCTGGGGCGGGGTGTCGTTACCGCTGGTTCTGAATCGGCGCCTCGACCGGGAAGGTCCTGGTAGGACGCCGTTCGTCATTTTCGAGCGGGCGCATCAGCGTCATGCGCCGCGTGAACTGGAGTCGATCCTGCAGGCCCTCGAGCCGCTGCTATACCGTAACGGCTGGCGCCAGCATGGCGCGGTATTACTGTCTCCGGGCAGGCTGCTGGACGGCAGCGGTTATGAATTCATGGTGCGCGGTGAATCTGTCGAAGCCGCGTTGCAGGTCGGTAACAAAATCGAACATTTGCTCGACGAAAGCGAATCCTAAAGCCAGGCGTCGTCCATCGACGCTTTCCTGCGGGCGATAAACTCGAGCAAGGCCTCGTCGATCTCTGGATCTAGCGGGGGTGCCACGTATTCGGCAAGCATCTGCCGCCAGCGCTCGAAGGCGCGTTGCCGCATGTCCTTGCCACCGGTCTCGCTCCATTGTTCGAAGGAGCCCGCGTCGCATAAATCGGCCCGGTAGTTCGCGCTCCTGTAATGCCTGAGGGTATGCCCGACACCGAGAAAACTGGTGCCAGCGCCCGCCTCGCGGTAGGCGTCGACGGCAAGCTGGTCGGCGTCGATCTGCAGACCCTGAACCACGCGGGCGAGCGCGCCGCACTGCTCGACGTCGATGACGAACTTTTCGTAACCGATGGTCAGGCCGCTTTCGAGCCAGCCCGCGGCCTGAAAAATGAAGTTTGCGCCGGCCATGATCGCCGGGTTCATCGCATTGGTCGATTCCTGCATCGCCTGCGCGTCGGCAAGCTTGGAGGCGGTCAGGTGTCCGCCGCAGCGAAACGGCAGGCCCAGGCGCCGGCTGAGCTGCGCGATCGCCAGGGTCGCCAGCGTCGACTCCGGTGTACCGAAGGTCGGGGCTCCGGACTTCAGGTCCATCGTCGTCAGGAAACTGCCATAGACGACCGGCGCACCCTTGCGCACCAACTGCGTCAGCGCAATCCCGACCATGGCCTCGGCATGCGCCTGTGCGATCGTCGCGGGCTGCGTGACCGGACTCATCGCGCCGCCCACGATAAATGGGGATATGACATTGCCCTGGTTGGCGGCGGCGTAGGTCCTGAGCGCCGCGGTCATGGTGTTGTCATAGACCAGCGGGGAGTTGACGTTGATATTGCCCTGGATCACGAGATTCTGCTGCATGAAATCGTCGCCGAACACGATGCGCGCCATCGCCAGGGAATCCTCGGCACGCTCGGGCGCGGTAACCGAACCCATGAAGGGCTTGTCCGAATAACGCAGGTGAGCGTAAATCATGTCGAGGTGACGCTTGTTGACGGCAACGTCGACCGGCTCGCAAATGGTGCCGCTTTGATGCTGCAGCCACGGGCTCAGGTAGGTCAGCTTGACGAAATTCTGAAAATCCTCGAGCGTGCCGTAGCGCCTGCCGCGCTCCAGGTCCGTCACGAACGGCGCGCCGTAGGCCGGGCCGAAGATCAGCCTGTCGCCACCGAACTCGATGTTTTTCCCGGGGTTGCGCGCGTGCATGGTATAGCTGCGTGGTGCGGTTGCGCACAGCGATCGCAGGTGCCCGCGGTCGAAGCGCAGCAGTTCACCATCGACGGTCGCACCCGCCTCGCGAAACAGGCCCAGGGCTACCGGGTCGCCGCGAATTTCGATGCCGATCTCGGACAGCAGCCACTCGGCATGGTTCTCGAGTTCGACCAGTGCCCCTTCGTCGAGCAGTTCGTAGGGCGGAATGCGCCGCGTCAGGCAGGCCGGCGCTTCGATCAGGTCGCGAGAGGTGCGCTGTTTTCTACGTGGACGTCGATGGTTTTCGGCTTTGGCCATGTTGATGCATTCAGCTGTACGTGACCGGTGCTGCACTCATGGTGCTCGCTACATGCGGTACAAGGTTAACTTCATTGATCAGGTAAATCGATTTTCCTGGGCGATATCTTACCTTCAGGTGCTCGATTATCCTTTTATACAAAACAATCACAACTCAAACTAATGATCGTGAGGCAGGAACGATTTGAACCTGGACGAAGCGCTCTTCGACGAGCTTGCAGCCGGCAGGTTTTGCCGTTCTTCGCCGGTTCGGCTGGGCGCCTAAGGCTATTGCCTGATCTATCCCGATAGACGCCTCGCCGGATTCACCCTTGTAAACGTTTCGCGACTGGATCATGGCTGATGCAAATCCGCAAGCGGCGCGCGATGGCAGCGCCCGGGTTTTCTTCGGCGCCGTTTTTCTTGAAGCCGGGCAGGCGCAGCGGGAAGAGGTGACGGGCGGCGTAGAGTTATTATCCTGCTATACTCGGAGAGCATCGAAAGCGGAACAAAAAACGGGGTCAATCATGGCTGATATCTATGCTACTCCTGGGGCCGATCTTGCGCAGGGTATCGAGGCAGATCGGATCGGTGGAAACATCGACGACGCGGTCGCCGGGGATTTCCAGGTCAACATGCTGGAAACTCTGGGCGAGGCCTGGCGTGGGCTCGGGGGCTTCAAGCTCAAGTGCCACATCGCGCTGCTGCTTTACTTCCTCGTCTTCATCGGTGTCGGGATTGCGTTTGGCGTTTTGACCCTCGTACTCGAGCAAACCGGTGCCGATCAGAGCGTAATCGGCGTTCTCAGTGTCGTGTTCCAGATCGTCATCACCGTAGTGGCGTTGCCGATGGGATTCGCGATCATGATCATGGCAATGCGGCATGCAAACCGGAAATCGGTTTCGGCAGGTGAGATTTTCAGGCACTTCGACGTCATCGGCAGCCTTTTCGTTGCCTACCTGATACAGACGATATTTGTCATCATCGGGCTATTGCTGCTGGTGTTGCCTGGCATCTACCTGATGTTTGCTTACATGTACGCGATGCCGCTGATCGTCGAAAAGAAAATGGGCCCGTGGCAGGCGCTGGAAACCTCGCGCAAGACCCTGACCCGGGTATGGTTCAGGTTTTTCGGTTTCATGCTGCTGATTACGCTGATCAACCTGCTCGGGGTGATACCCATCGGACTCGGAATGATCTGGACCATTCCGTGGTCGGTGTTGGCAATGGCGATGGTTTATCAGAAAATATACGGCGTCGAAGCCCATACCCTCGCGGATTAAGGACCTGTTTATTGCTGGATACACGTTATCGGGTCGAGATACCGGGTGGCATCAACCTCGAAGCCCAGGTTGTCGGGCCAATCCCGCGGTGCTTTGCGTTTGCCATCGATTTAGGTATTCGCGGGGTTATCCTGTTTGTGCTGTCTCTCGCGGCGATTCCGTTCGGTTCGTTCGGACTCGGCGGCGGTTTTTTCCTGATCTTCCTGTTCGTCATCGAGTGGCTGTACCCGGTGCTTTTCGAAGTGCTTGCACGCGGCCAGACACCGGGCAAGAGAGTGCTCGGTATCTCGGTGATCAACGATGACCTGACCCCGGTCACGCTGGGTTCGTCGATGCTGCGCAACCTGCTGCGCACGGTCGATTTCCTGCCGTTACTGTATCTTGCAGGACTGGTCACGATGATGACGAATCGCCGCTTCCAGCGGCTTGGCGACCTCGCTGCCGGAACGCTGGTGATCAGCGTCAGGGAAACGGAGAAATCCGCCCCGGTCGGGGACATAGTGCCGCTCGCACCGCCGACCTCTCTGCTGCGTACGGAGCAGATCTCGATCATCGAATTCCTGCAGCGCAGCAAGCAACTCTCGGAGCCACGGCAGCAGGAGCTGGCGCGCATTCTCGAAGGGATTACCCACGACAGGGGCGCCAACGGGGTGCAGCAGCTGCATCGAATCGGCGCCTGGTTTCTGGGGCTGAGATGAAACAGCATCGGTTCGAGGAACTGCATCAGCCCCTGTGGCAGCAAATCGAGGAATCGCTGGCGAAGCCCGCGCAAGGGGATAACAGCAGGATTCTCGCCGAGCACTACCTGTCGATGTGCCAGCATCTCGCGATCGCCAAGGAGCGGCTTTACGATGCCGCACTGGTAGATCGCCTGAACAGCCTCGTGCTTGCGCTTTACCGCGAGCTCTACCGCTATCGATCCGAAACACGCCTCAACTTTTTTGCCTTCTTCAAACGCGATTTCCCGTTGGCGATATACCGGCATCGCTACTACATCTTGCTCGCGCTGGTGGTGTTCGCGCTGCCTGGAATGATCGCCGGCGGCTGGACTTATCTCGACGAGGAAGCCGTCTACAGCGTTCTCGATGCATCCCAGGTGCGCGACATCGAGCGTATGTACGACCCGGAAGCACGCAAGCTGGGCCGCGAACGCGAGGCCGATACCGATATCTTCATGTTCGGTTTTTATATCAAGAACAATATCAGCGTCGCGTTTCGTTGCTTCGCCGGTGGTATTCTGCTCGGCATCGGAACCCTGTTGGTCCTGTTTTTCAACGGTATGTTCATCGGCACCATTGCCGGGCACCTGACCCGCCTAGATTACGTCGACACGTTTTATCCCTTCGTGGTCGGGCATGGTTCTTTCGAGTTGACCGCGATCGTCTTCAGCGGCGCCGCCGGGCTCAGGCTGGGTTACGCGCTGATCAATCCGGGGCAGTTTACCCGGCTCGACGCGTTGCGCGTCGCAGGTCGCGATGTCGTGCCGATGATCTACGGTATCGTGCTGATGTTGATCATCGCCGCGTTCCTGGAAGCCTTCTGGTCATCCAGCGCCAGCCTGCCGGTCGCAGTCAAGTATGGGGTCGGCGCCCTGTTATGGTCCCTGGTGTTGCTTTACTCGTTTTCGGGGCGCCGGCATGAATCTCGATAAACTGCAGATCAACGCCACCATTCGTTCCGGGTGGCAGGCGGTGGACCTGGGATTTCTGATGGCGCGCGCATGGTGGCGACCGCTTTACCTGGCCAGCCTGTTGTCGTTGCTGCCGCTCGCGCTGGTGCTGCTCATGGTTTTTTCCGGGTCACCCCTGTGGGCGCTGGCGATCGTCTGGTGGCTGAAACCCTTTTGGGAGCGGTTGCCGCTGTTTATCGCCAGCCGCAGGCTATTCGACGAGGAGTCGGGCGTCTGGTCCAGCATGAAGTCGCTGCCGCTCAAGGATATCCTGCCGTGGTTGCTATGGCGTCGTTTTTCGGTGCAGCGTGCCTTCGATAACCCGGTAACCGTGCTCGAAGAGCTGAAGGGGGGGCAGCGCCGCCAGCGTTTACGAATATTGCACGGCAAGTACAGCGACGTCGCACTGGCCAGCCAGCTTGTCTGCTTTTGCTTCGAGCTGCTGGTGTGTTTCGGCATCATCATCATGCTCGATTTTTTCACGCCGGACACGCTCGATGTCCGTATCTATGACAATTTCAATGATCTGACGTTGTTGGGGGAATGGATGTATGCGCTTGCCGGAATAGCGGCAATCACGCTGGTGATGCCGTTTCATACCATGGCCGGATTTGCGCTATACCTGAATCGCAGGATCGAGCTTGAGGCCTGGGATATCGAAATCAGTTTCCGCAGCCTGGCAGAACGCAAGCGGAATAAGGACGCGTCTCCCGCGGGCATGGTAGCAGCGCTACTGCTCGGATTTTCGGTGGCGCTGGCGGCGCCGGGCGCCGCAGACGCCGCCGTCGATCATGATCGCGAAAGTGCGGCCGTTCTGATTGGCGAGGTAGTCGATGGCGAGGACTTCGGCCAGGAAAGAACGGTGCGTAAATGGCGTTTCAAGGACTGGAGCGATGAAGTCGAGGAAGATACCTTTCCAGAATGGCTGATCGAGTTCCTGGAATGGTGGGAAGCAAACATCGGCTGGTCGACCGATTTTGCCGGTTTCGCGGCCTGGCTCAAGATAATGCTGGTGGTGCTGTTCGGCGCGCTGCTGGTCTACCTGTTGTATCGATTCCGAGGCCCGTTGTCGCGGCTGGGGCCCGCGCCTGCCAGGGAAGCCGCTCCCGAGGTTTTATTCGGGTTTGACGTGACGCCGCAAAGCCTGCCGGCGGACGTGCCGGCAGAGGTTATGCGGCTGTGGGCCGGGGGCGGATACCGCGAAGCCCTGGGCCTGCTTTACCGGGCGTCACTGTCGCGCCTGATCGATAAATACGAACTCGCGTTTCGCGCCAGCCACACCGAGGCGGAATGCGCCGCGCTGGTGCGGGCGCGTGGCATCGATTCGCTGAGCGACTATTTCTGGCTCCTCACCAGCGTCTGGCGGCGGCTGGCCTATGGCCATCAGTTACCCGCCGCGGAGCAGGTTCGTAGCCTCTGCGACGCCTGGACAAAGGAATTTTCCCGTGAAGCGGAATAGAGTCCCGGTAAAGCCGGTGCTCGGACTGATCCTGGTCGCGCTGCTGGGCTGGGTCGTTTACGCCAGTATCGAATTCTACGACGAAACCCAGCAATCGGGCTGGAGCACGGAAGCCCTGCGCAACCCCTACCTCGCTGCCCAGCAGTTCATGACGCGCAGCGGCATCGACATCACCGACGTCGACAATCTCTCCCGTCTCGACGAGCTTGGTTCGATCGGCACGCTGTTCTTCAGCGATGCCAACCAGGTACAGGCGCCGCGCCAGCTGGAACAGGTCATCGGCTGGCTGGAGCTGGGCGGCAACGTTATTTATGCCGCGAACTCGGTAGCCCATGACGATGACCTGCTGCTGCGGGAGTTCGAAGTGGAGGTCGACTGGCGTGAATTCGATGCCGACCAGGAAAGCGAGGATAGATCACTCAGCCAAACCATGCGCGAATACAACCGCCAGATCGAGGAAGGTAAATCGAGAGAAGAAATCGCTCGTGATTTTGGCGGCGAGGAGATCTCGCTGACCCGCGTCAGCTTCGGTGACGAGATCGGCGTTCTCGAGGTCGCCTTCGATAACGACAAGATACTGCAGCACCCATATATTGCCGATCCGGAATACGATGCAGGCGGCTCCCGGCCCTTCAGCTGGTCGAATTCCGATTACGGGGTGCACATGATGCAGTTCGAGGTCGGCAGCGGCCTGTTGACGATTGTTTCCGATCCGCAAGTCTGGACTTCCTACCAGATCGATCGGCACGATCATGCGTATCTGCTGTGGCTGCTGAGCGCCGCGGACGGAAATTTTGCGATCCTGAGGTCGGTGGTGCGCGATTCGATCTGGGTGTTGATAAGGCGCAATGCGACCGAGTTGCTAATCGCCGCGGGATTGCTGATCCTGGTCTGGGTCTGGCACTCGGGCTATCGATTCGGGCGCCTGCTGCCGCGTGACCAGTCGCGCATGCGCGCGCTGGGCGAGTATTTTTCGTCGGTCTCGCATTATCTTTGGCATCGCCGCCATGGCGACTACCTGATCACACCGCTGCGCCAGCAGGTGTTACGGCGCGCGAGCCTGACGCTGGGAGAATTCTCGCGCGCAGACGAGGCCGGGCAATACAGGTTAATGGCGCAACACTGCGATCTCAATCCGGGCGCGGTGGCGCGCGCATTCAGCGATGAAAATTTCAGCGAAGCCACATTTGTACAAACGGTAAGACTCCTAAAACGTATCGAGCAATCACTATGAATGATTCAACCAGCAGTAACACCGCGGCCCTGGGCGCCCTGCGGGAACATATCAACAGCCGCCTGGTAGGGCAGTCAGCGGTCGTCGACCAGGTCCTGATCGCTCTGCTTGCCGGGGGGCACGTACTGATCGAGGGTGTACCCGGCCTCGGTAAAACCCTGCTGGTGCAGGCCCTGGCGGCTGGCATCGGCGGCAAGTTCAAGCGCATCCAGTTTACCCCCGACCTGATGCCGGGCGACGTTACCGGGCACGTTATGTTCGATATGTCACAGAGCAAGTTCGTACTCAAGCACGGACCGGTTTTCACCAACCTGCTGCTCCGACGAAATCAACCGC
>JAOTTY010000152.1 GCA_029864185.1 Gammaproteobacteria bacterium | reverse complement strand
CGGCACCATCGTCGAGGCGCAGGAATTTCCGGAGGCGCGCAAGCCCGCCTATAAGCTCAGAATCGATTTTGGCGACGAAATCGGGATCCGTAAATCGAGCGCCCAGATCACCGATTTATACCAGGTAGAGGAACTGGTCGGGCGGCAGATCGTCGCCGTCGTCAATTTCCCGCCGAAGCAGATCGGCCCCGTGCGCTCCGAATGCCTGGTGACCGGCTTTCACCGCGAAGACGGCGTGGTGGTGCTGGCGTGTCCCGATAGCGCGGTGCCCGACGGTGCCAGGCTCGCGTGAGCGAATTTGCGCTATACTTGTAAGGCGATTAAATCCCCGATAATAATTTCAGGAGAAAAACATGTTTACGAAACGAGTATTGCGTTCCTTGCTGTTAGCGCTTGCCGCGACGACGGTGGTTCTGCCGGTTCACGCGGGAATGGTTGGCACCGCGCAATTACAGGCGAACCCGGTTGCCGTCGAACTGGGCAATATTGCGCAACAGCGTGACTGGATCAGAGAGCAACTGGTAACCGGTGGCGTGAGCGAAGCCGATGCCGTGAAAAGGGTTGCGGCCCTGACCGACGCCCAGGTGAACAGGATCCACCAGCGCATGGACGAGGAGCCCGCGGGCGGCGCGGACGCTCTCGTCATTCTTATCCTGGTGCTGGTAATTACCGAACTGATGGGATATACCGACATCATCCCCAACTGGCCCGCCGAGTAGTTGAACCGGGTTAACCAGCGCACAAGCCTGCTGGGCTGTGCGCTGATTCTTTCCATCTGGCTCGGCGGTTGCGCGACGTCCCCGCAGACGCGCAACCTGCTCGAAAATCCTCCCGATATTCCGCCGCGAGTGGAATTGACCGAGGTTCCCTTTTTTCCGCAGCTTGAATATCACTGTGGGCCCGCCGCGCTAGCGAGCGTTATTCTGTACCAGGGCATTCCCGCTGCGCCGGAGCAGATCGCGGACATGATTTACGTGCCCGAACTCAAGGGCAGCCTGCAGGTCGAGGTTGTCGCCGCGACGAGACAGTTCGATTTGCTGCCGGTACAGCTGGATGGCAGGCTCGAATCGGTGCTGCGCGAAGTCGCTGGCGGTAATCCGGTATTCGTATTGCAGAATCTCGGCCTGGACCTGTTTCCGGTGTGGCATTACGAGATCGTGATTGGTTACGATCTGGACCAGCGTGAGATGATCCTGCGCTCCGGTCTGAAACAGCGCATCGGCCGTTCGTTCGCGCTGTTCGAAAAAACCTGGCAGCGTGCCGGGTACTGGGCGCTGGCGGTGGTGCCTGCCGATTCGATCCCCGTCACCGCGCGCGTCGACGCCTATCTCGATGCTGTAATCGGCATGGAGCAGGTCGGCCGCATCGATAGCGCGCATACCGCCTATACCACTGCCTCGCGGCGCTGGCCCGACAGCCTGCTTGCGCATAGCGGTCTCGGCAACACAGCCTACGCGCGCGGCGAATTCACGGCCGCGGCAGCGGCCTATCGCGCGGCGCTGGAACTGGACCCAGGAAAGGCCGAAATCTGGAACAACCTCGCCTACGCGCTGGCGCAGCTCGGCCGTCACGAGGCGTCGATGGCGGCAATTCAGCGTGCGCTCGAACTCGATCCCGATAACGAAAACTTCAGGGACTCGCTCACCGAACTCGCTAACTGGCCCTGATTGCGGGGAATCCTGGGACCCAATATTTAACTCGTGACGCGATATTCGGTTTCGCAATTATTCAGGAGTTAAGTATTGTGTCCCGGTAATTCTCTAAGTATTGTGTGCCGGGAATTTGGGTGTGACGGGACGCCGATGAAAACCCTGCTGGTAATTGCCCATCCTCGCCGAAACTCTCTGACCGCAAGGGTCGCCGAAATTTTTGCCGGGAGTCTCGAAGGAAACGGGCACGAGGTCGAGTGGGCAGATCTGCTCGAGGAGAACTTCGATCCGGTCATGCGCGAGCAGGACGAACCTGACTGGGACAATTCCCGCAAGCGCTACTCCGCCGAGGTGCAGCGAGAGATGGCGCGCATCGAGCGCAACGATGCAACCCTGATGATATTCCCGGTTTACTGGTGGTCGCTGCCGGCTTTGCTCAAGGGCTGGGTCGATCGGGTATGGAATAACGGCTGGGCTTACGGCGATGCTGTTTTTCCGCAGCGCCGCGTCTGGATGATCGGCATCGCGGGCAACCGTGCGGAGGGTTTTGCCGCCAAGGGCTACGATAGCGCGATGCAAACCCAGCTCGATATCGGCACGCTCGATTACTGCGGCGTCCGCGAGCGGCGCCTGGAACTGCTGTACGGATCGATCGAGGGGCAGCCTTTCGTCGACCAGATCCTGATCGACGCGAAGCGTATCGCCAGCGAGTTTTAGACTCTGCCTCGGTAGAACTGGCTTTTAAGATTCTGGATTCGGTGAGGCGTGAATCAGGAATCGGCCGCACCCGTCGAAGTACCGCTTTCTTAGAAGCGGATGCTGTGCCGCGAAACTTCCGGGCCTCGAAATCGCCATTATTCGATACGAGATGAAACCATCGCCGCACAAGCCGGAATCTTGAAACGGTGGCTAGTTAGATGATTCCTGCGTCGGCCGGAATGGCAATTTAATTGATAGCGCAAGAGTCGATATCGAGTGACTCCGCGTCGGGCAGGCCGGCAAGATCGACCCGGGCCTGATGAGCCTGACGGATTGCATTAGTCGGGAATCTGGACGTAGATATCGCCGTCGTGGATCTGCACCGCGAAGGTTTGCAGATCGATGCAAACCGGCGCGCTCAGCGCCTTACCGCTGCGCACGTCGAAGCGTCCCTGGTGCAGCGGGCACTCGATCACGTTATCGATGACGATGCCGTCGGCGAGCGGTTCTGCCTCGTGGGTGCACATGCCGTCGCTCGCGAAGAAGCCGTCACGAGTGTGATAAATCGCGTACTCACGACCGTCGAATTCGAACGGCATCACGTTTTCTTCTCCGAGTTCGTCGGCGCGGCCGGCGCGCCGCCAGTCTGGTCCGGGACCGGGGCTAGAGTTTATAGTCGGGCTCCTCGCGATCGAGGATTGCGCGCAGCTCGCGCAGGTGCGCGTCGGCGAGTCCGACCCGGTTCACGTAATCCTCCCATTGCTGCGCCGTTTTTTCGGCGACTTCGTCGCTGACGGTGCGCAGCGCCGTGCCCGTCATCAACGCGATAATATAAGTTTCGCAGGCGCGCTCGAAGTAATAGAGCTCGTCGAAGGCATGCGCGATGGTTTCGCCGACGGCCATGACGCCGTGGTTGCCCATCAGCAGGATTCGATTATCGCCCAACGTCGTGGTCAAACGTTCGGCCTCGTCGCCGAGGCCCATGCCGCCGAAACCGTCATCGATCGAGACCCGGTTGAAAAAACGCATCGTATTCTGGTCGATCGGCGGCAGGCCGTCCTGCCGTATCGAAGCCAGCACCGTCGCGTATTTCGAATGCACGTGCAGCACGCAGCGGGCCTGCGGCGCGTTGCGGTGCATCGCGCCGTGTATCGCCCAGGCCGTCGGATCGGGCCGGTTCGGCTGATCCATCGTCGCCTCGTCGTTGGCGTCGAGCAGCAGCAGGTCGCTGGCACGCAGCCTCGAGAAATGACGACCGAACGGATTGATCAGGAAGCGGCTGCCGTCATCGGAGACGGCATAACTGAAATGGTTGGCAACGCCCTCGTGCATACCGAGTCGTGCCGTCATGCGAAATATGGCGGCGAGATTGGCACGATCTTCGTGGTGCGGGTCCGAATGGGCAGTTTTGTCGCGGCTATCGACGACTGAAATCGACATGTCAGCTCCTGTGGCCTGGATGATCGGTGAATTAAAGCGCAGGACGATAGCACCCGCAAATATTTTTCCCGATCGCGGTAACCGGCGATTTTGATTTATAGTAGAGAGCATGAATCATTTTGCGCACCTGGTGCTGGCGCAACCGACGCTGGAATCGACCGTTGGCAACCTGCTCGGCGACTTCGCGCGCGGACTGGATTCGGCATCGCTGCCGCCCGCAGTGCTGGCGGGATTGAAGAATCACCGCGCGGTCGATCGTTTCACCGATTCGCATCCGCGGGTCCAGGAAATGAAGCGCGGCTTCAGCCGCGCGCGCCGGCGCTTCGCCGGCATCGCGCTCGATATTTACTTCGATCACTTGCTGATTGCTCACTGGCGACAGTTCGAGCAACGCCAGCTCGAGCCGCTGATCGGCGAACTTTACCGGCGCATGTCGGCGGGGCGCGAGATGATGCCGGGCGACCGGATGAAGCGTGTGACCCAACGCATGATCGAGTACGACTGGTTTGGTTCCTATCGCGAACTCGACGCCGTCGCCGAATCGCTGGATCGCGTTGCCGCGAGAATCCGGTTCGAAAACCGCTTCGCTAACGCCATCGAAGACCTGCAGCGCAATCACGATCTGATTTGCGAGGGCTTCTGTGAATTTTACCCGGAGCTACAGCGACACGTCGCGGAACTGGCGATCGAGTCGCGCAATATGCGGGCTAACAGTCGACGACCTTGCCGGGATTCATGATATTGAGCGGATCCAGCGCCGCCTTGATCGTCTGCATGACCTCGACCGCGCCGTCGCCGTGTTCGTTGCGCATGTGCTTGAGCTTGCCGATGCCGATGCCGTGCTCACCGGTGCAGGTGCCGCCCATTTGCTGGGCGCGCCGCACCATGCGTTTGTCGAGTTCGCGCGCCTGCGCCAGCGTTTCGGCGTCGTCGGGGTCGAAAAATATCGTCGAGTGAAAATTACCGTCGCCAACATGACCCACGATCGGCGCGAACAGGCCCGAAGCGGCGATATCCGCCTGGGTTTCGGTGATGCAATCCGCGAGGCGTGAAATCGGCACGCAGACGTCGGTGACGTATCCCCGTGAACCCGGGTGCACCGCGAGGCCCGCATAGTAGGCGTCGTGCCGCGCGCGCCAGAGCCGGTTGCGGTCCTCCTCCCGTTCCGCCCACTGGAAGCCCGAGGCGTCGAACTCCCGGGAAATCTCGTCGAACATCTGCACCTGCTCGGCAACGCCGGCGCGGGTGCCGTGGAATTCGAGGAACAGCGTGTCGAGCTCGGGATAGTCCGTCTTGCTGTAAGCGTTGATGGCTTTGATGTAGGCGCTGTCGAGAAGTTCGATGCGCGCCATCGGAATGCCCATCTGGATAGTCTGTATCGTCGCCTCCGCAGCCGCGCGTACATCGGGAAAATTGACGATCGCTGCCGACACCGCCTCGCTCTGGCCGTGCAGCCTCAGGCAGATTTCGGTGATGACGCCAAGCGTGCCCTCGGAGCCGACGAACAGGCGAGTCAGGTCGTAGCCGGCCGCGGACTTGCGCGCACGGGTTCCGGTCCTGATGATCTCGCCGTTCGCGGTAACCACGGTGAGCCCGAGTACGTTCTCGCGCATGGTGCCGTAGCGTACCGCGTTGGTGCCGGAGGCACGCGTCGCCGTCATACCGCCGATCGAGGTGTCGGCGCCGGGATCGACGGCAAAGAACAACCCGGTATCGCGCAGGTACTGGTTGAGTCCGCGCCGCGTTACGCCGGCCTGAACGCGGCAGTCCATATCCTCGGCGTTGACTTCGAGGATTTGATTCATCTGGCCCATATCGATGCAGATGCCGCCGTTTACCGCCTGCACCTGACCCTCCAGCGAGGTGCCGGTGCCAAACGCAATCACCGGGGTCCTGCCCGCGGCGCAGAGTTTTACGATCGCGGACACCTCGTCGTTGTCGCGAACGTAACAGACCGCGTCCGGGGCCTGCGTCGGGTGCCAGGATTCGCCGCGACCGTGCTGTTCCAGCACCGCCGTGCTGGTGCTGACACGCTCGCCGAGCAGCGCACGTAATTGCCCGATCAATGCCTCGCGCGTGGAGATGCCTGCCGCTGGTCGATTCATGCTAGCCGTCTCATTCCATGCTGGCCGATTATTATGCTACAGGGACCCGAAATAATCACTCCCGCGTTGGCTTGCCAGCCAGCTGTCATTAATGGAAAAAAAGCAGCCGCGGTCTATACTCAAAATCATCAGACGGCGCCGCTAGCAGCGAGAATTTCGCTGCGCTAAACCGTTGCCAGCAAAAGGCCTATCTCGAACGTGACCAGCCCCAAGCCACTGCGGTCGACCGATGCCGTACTCGAAGCGGAAATCGACAAGTTTCGGCAGCACGCCGATTTGCTCGACAAGACCGAGCTCGTCGCTCATATCGGCCATTTCGAGTGGAGTTACGAGCTCGACTGTCTGCTGTCCTGCTCGCAGGAATACGCGCGTATTCACGATATGAGCGTGGACGAGGTGCTTGCCGCCCATAGCAGCTCGGAACGGGTTGTCGCGCAGCTGCATCCGTTCGATCGTGAGCGCTTCCGCATGAGAAACGATATGCTGCTAAGCGATCGGACCGCCGAGATCGAGTACCGGATAATCCTGCATGATGGAGGGGTAAGGCACATTCGCGAATACTCTATCCTGGTCGACGACGACAGTGGCAACCATATCGGCGTGTACGGGATTCTGCAGGACGTCAGCGACAGGGTAAAACACGAGCGCGACCTCGAGTATCGCGACGAACTCGCCCGCCAGGCGGAATCGATCACCGATATCGGGCATTTCATCTACGACGAGAAAAGCGAACGCTATCTTTACGTCAGCGAGGGCTACGCGCGAATCTACGGAACTTCGCCTGACGATTACATGACACGAATGGTTGGCGTCGAAAACGACCTGGCCGATGTCTATGAAGAGGATCGAGGCCGGGTCGCCGAGGAATACCGCCACTATCTCGAAACGGGACGGGATTGCGCGATCGAATTTCGCATCCAGCGTGCCGACGGCAGCCTGCGCTGGTTGCGTGAGCTGAGCAGGGCGAAGCATCTGAAACAGGGCCGGGTTACCCAGACGCTTGGCGTCGTGCAGGACATCACCGAACGGGTCACGCGCGAACAGGAGCTGATGTTCAAGGATGCGCTTGCCAACCAGGCCGAGACGATCACCGATATCGGCCACTTCGTCTACGACGCGCTAAACCAGAAATACCTGTTCGTCAGCCCGGGCCTGGCGCGAATTCATGGTCTGACCGAGGCCGAGATGTACGACCGCGCGACTGCCTGGGAAGGTGACATGACCAATATACACCCCGAAAATCGCGGCGACGTGCGCAAGGCCTACGACCGGTTTTTGACCGCCGGGGGAGGCTGGCAGGTCGACTACCGGCTGATTCGCGCCGACGGAGAGATTCGCTGGATTCGCGAGGTGGGCAAGGCGCAGTTGATGAGTGGCGGTATCCCGGCGCAGACGATTGGTGTATTGCAGGACATTACCCGGCAAAAGAGCGCCGAGCGTGAAATCATCAGGGCCAGGGACAATCTCGAGCAACAGGTGGTCGCGCGCACGCGCGAACTTGCCAACACGGTAAAACGGCTACAGAAGGAAATCGAGGAACGCGAGAAGATTGCTGCCGAGCTCGATTTTCTCGCCAATCACGATGCGCTGACCGGTCTGCCGAGTCTGCGGTTGTGTAAAGACCGGCTGGGCCGTTCGCTGGCCGAGGCGCGCCGTAATCGGCAGATCTCGGCAATCATGTTTCTGGACCTGGACGGTTTCAAGGAGATCAACGATGAGTACGGGCATGAGTTTGGCGACCAGGTACTCACGGTGACAGCGGATCGCATCCGCACCAAAATTCGCGAAACAGATACCGTCGCGCGCATCGGTGGCGATGAATTCGTCGTCATATTGTCGAGCCTGCCCGAGATCGAGATTGCGCGGCGTATCGCGGCCAGCCTGATCGACGTGATCGCGCAAACGATCTCTGTCGAGGACATCGACGTGGGCATCAGCGCCAGCATCGGAATTTCGCTGTACCCGGATAACGGTGTGACCGCGGAAGAACTGATTCGTGCCGCGGACAAGGCCATGTATCGGGTTAAACGCGCCGGCAAGAACAGTTTCGGCTTCGTCGGTGCGGTCGAATGATCGCCTGTCCGGGCCGCTGCAGATGAATGCAGAAGTGGAGAACCGTGCGCGTGTCCGCCAGGCCCGGCGATAATCTCGAGCAGGCCGAGCTGGAAGCCGAACTCGAAAGGCTGCGCCAGCGCGAAACGCTGCTCGACGCAACCGAGCTGATTGCTTCACTCGGGCACTGCGAGTGGGATTTTTTGAACAACCGCATCAAGTACTGCTCGGACGGCTACGCGCGTATTTTCAGACAGAGCGTCGAAGAAGTGCTGGAGTCGCGTCGTTCCTGGGAGCAGGTGCTGGAAAGGTTGCATCCCGACGATCGCGAAAATTATACCGACTGCTACTGGTCGCAGCAGCAGCTGGGATCGCACGAAATCGAATATCGCATCATTCGCGACGATGGTGAAACGCGCCATATCTACGAAACCGGCACGGTGGAATACGGCAAGGACGGCCGGGCCGTGGCCGCGTTCGGCCTGCTGCAGGATATTACCGAGCGCAAGATATACCAGCAGGAGCTCGAAAACCGCGACGCGCTGGCGAAGCAGGTGGAAACGATATCCGACATCGGTCACTTCATATATGACCTGAACGCCGATCAATATACCTACCTGAGCCAGGGATTCGCGAGGATCCACGGCGTCAGTGTCGAGGAATACATGAGTATGGTCCACGGGCGCAGTGACGATATCGAGGACGTCCATCCCGAGGATATCGATAACCTGCTCGAGGTGTACGAGCGGCACCGCAGGGACGGCGGGCAGTTCAACGTCGAATACCGGATCTTTCGCTCGGACGGGCAGATCCGCTGGATCCGCGAGCAGGGCACGACGCTGGTTTCGCCCGCCGCCGGCGTGTTGCAGTCTGTCGGCGTGCTGCAGGACATCACCGAGCAGGTCAAGACCGAGCAGAGCCTGCGCGAGGCGCGCGATTCACTCGAAGCCATGGTGAAGAGCCGCACCCGAAAACTCGCCGCGACGGTCAGGCAGCTAGAAGGCGAAATCAGGGAGCGCGAAAAAATCGCCGCGGAACTCGATTTCCTGGCCAACCATGACGCGCTGACCGGGCTGCCGAGCCTGCGCCTGTGCAAGGACCGGCTGGATCATTCCCTCGCGGAGGCACGCCGCAACCGGCAGAACTCGGCGGTCATGTTTCTCGACCTCGATGGTTTCAAGGATGTCAACGACGCGCACGGGCACGAGCTTGGCGACCTGGTGCTGAAAGCGACCGCCGACCGTATCAAGGCTGAAATTCGCGAAACCGATACCGTGGCGCGTATCGGCGGCGACGAATTCGTCATCATTCTGTCTAGCCTGCCCGAGATTGCCATTGCCGAGCGCATCGCTGCGAGCCTGATAGCGCAAATCGTGCAACCGATTCTGCTGCAGGAAACCAGGGTCACGGTGAGCGCCAGCATCGGCATTGCACTATATCCTGAAGACGGCGTGACCGCAGAAGACCTGATACGTTCGGCCGACAAGGCGATGTACCAGGTCAAGCATTCGGGAAAAAACAGTTTTGGTTTCGCCGCGCCAGGCCAAACCGATTAAAAAACTCGTCGTCGCCCGGATCTGCGGGTAAGCTCGGCGTTTACACTTTGCCCGGGTCCGCGCCCAGTGTCACGCCATAAAACCAATAACCTGCTCGGCATCGGCCTGATGATGCTGGCGATGTTCCTGTTCGGGGTCATGGACGCGATCGCCAAGTGGCTGGTCGTCGCCAATATGTCAGCGATCCAGATCATCGCCGTGCGCAGCTGGATAATCGTCGTGATGATCCCGTTGGTGCTGGCTGTCAGGGGCGAGCTGGCGGAACTCGCAACTCGTCAGCCGGTGCAGCATGCGTTGCGCGGCATGGTCGGTTTTCTTGCGCCATTCAGCTTTTTCACGTCGCTCGAGACGCTGCCGCTGGCGGACGCCACCGTGGTTTTTTTCAGCGCGACATTTATCCTCACCGCGGCGTCGGCGATATTTTTAAAGGAACGCGTCGGCATACATCGCTGGAGCGCGGTGGTGGTCGGTTTCGGCGGGGTCGTCGTCGCGATGAATCCGCAGGGTGGTGGCCCCATCGGCGCTTATCTGCTGGTGCTTTGTGCGGCGAGCATCTACTCGATGATCTTTATTTACGGCAAGCAACTCTCGAAACGGGACTCGATTATTACGCTGGTGTTTTCGCTGCAGCTGGGCATGGGCATCATCGCCACCACCGCCCTGCCCTGGGTATGGGTACCGATCGGTATCGCGGTGTCTGGTCAACTTTTGCTGATGGCGATGATTGCGCTGGTCGCGCATTACCTGTTCGCCACCGCGTTCGCGCGTGCGGACGTATCGGCGCTGGCGCCGTTTGAGTATACTGCGCTGGTCTGGGCGACGATCATCGGCTACGTCGTCTGGCACGAGATTCCGTCGACCGAGGTCTGGATGGGGGCGGCGATAATCATTGCCTGCGGGCTTTACGTAATCCGCCGCGAATCATTGCGGCACAGGGCGCTTTCGCGAGGGTGACCGCTGGCAGCTTTTACCCGGTCGGTCGAATAATCAGTAAGGAATCGTTCAATGCAAAACAGCTCGCGCCCGGGCATCCGCGAAATAATCCTG
>JAOTTY010000401.1 GCA_029864185.1 Gammaproteobacteria bacterium | reverse complement strand
CCCACGACCGTGAAGCGCCGCAGGCGCGGCAACAGGCCGAGGGGCGACGAGATCGCCTGCGGCGTTACCATGGTGACGCGATCCCCCGGCACGACATCGAGGGAGTTGGCCAGCCCGCTGCCCAGCACGATGCCGAATTCACCGGCAACCAGATCGCTCAGTGAACCGAATTCCATGCGCTGGTAAATCTCCGAAACCTCGTTTTCGTATTCGGGATCGATGCCGCGGATCAACGCACCGCTAACCGAGGACAGGTTCGAAATCATCGCCTCCGCTTCGATATAGGGCGCGCCCCCGATTACGTCAGGATGCTCCATGGCGCGCGTGCGCAGACCCTGCCAGTCCTGCAGCGAGCCGCGGAAGCTGGACACCGTGACATGAGAAACCATGCCCAGTATGCGGCCGCGCAGCTCCTTTTCAAAACCGTTCATGACCGATAACACGACGATCAGCGCCATTACCCCGAGGGCTATCCCGAGCATCGAGATCAATGAAATGAACGAGATAAAATGATTGCGTCGTTTGGCGCGCGTGTAACGCAACCCGACGAAGATTTCCAGCGGCATTTTCATGCCGCGGATTAAAGCATGAATAAGGGTGCCCCACCACCACCGCGGCCAGGATATCCGGCATACTTGTCTGGATACGATGGCGTGCTATAGTTACAGGCACTATATCTGGAGATTAGCTAACATGCGCACGGGATTTTATTTTATGCTCCTGGGCTGTAGTTTGATGCTGCAACCAGCAGCTGCGGGCGACCAACTGACAATCCCCGGGCACGTCCCGTCGAGCCACCAGCAGGTCCTGCCGAAACGCGGTATCAGTATGGACGACGTATTAAGCCAGTTCGGCGAGCCCGACGAGCGTTACGGACCTATCGGCGATCCCCCGATCACCGAATGGGTTTACGGATCGTTCAGGGTGTATTTCGAGTACCAGATCGTGCTTCATACCATCGATATGACCACGCTGATAATGCCCAGCAGAACCGCACAATGAATTCGCGGTCTAAATCGACCTGATTTTTTGCAACCACCCATACTTGTTCAAGCCGGAGCCGCCAGTAATGACAAGCCGTAATTTTGTGACCTTTGTATCGACTGCCCTGCTGGGTTTATCCGCCCTGAGCCTGCAGGCAGCAGAGGTCAATATTACCCCCGAGATCGAGAGCGTCACCGTCAGGCATGGCGAAGCGCAGGTTAACGTAATGCGTAACCAGAACCAGAAGAACACGGTTAATCCTGCGTTTGCGATTACCTCCCGCAAATGCCCGCCATTTTGCATCCAGCCGTCGACCCTTGCGCCCGGCGTCGAAACCATTGCCGAACTCGAGGTGCTCGATTATCTCAAACGCATGAGCGAGGGCGACGACACCATTCTCGTCGTCGATTCGCGCACGCCTGACTGGGTGGCGAAGGGCACTATTCCCGGTGCGATCAATATCCCGTGGACCAGCCTGAACCCGTCCAAGGGCGCCGATCCGATTTCAATCGGCGAAATTCTTGAGGAACGCTTCAATGCGAGAAATCTCGAGGGTTTGTGGGATTTTCGCAATGCGCGCGTGCTGGTCATGTTCTGCAATGGCATGTGGTGCGGCCAGTCTCCTAACAATATCGCAAACCTGCTGGGCTTCGGCTATCCGGCGCACAAGATCAAATGGTACCGTGGAGGCATGCAGAACTGGGAAATACTGGGCTTGACCACCGCTAAACCAGCGCAGGAGTAGCCTGCCCCAGGCGAGGAATGCCCACGCCTCTTCTCGAAACCCCTGCGCCCGCAACCGCGCGCGAGCTGCGCATCGGCCAGCTGTACGGCAGCAGCCGCGGGCTGCTGGTCAGCGAACAGATAGCCGAGCACAGTGGCCTCTCGGTCATCGTCTGTTGCGATATGGCCGATGCCGAACAGCTCGAACAGGAAATTCGTTTCTTCAGCCGGGAGCCACCCCATATTTTTCGATTCCCGGATCTCGAGACCCTGCCTTACGACCAGTTTTCGCCGCACCAGGATATCGTCTCGGAACGAATCCAGTGCCTGGCGTC
The DNA here is from genome assembly GCA_029864185.1 of Gammaproteobacteria bacterium. Taxonomy (GTDB): domain Bacteria; phylum Pseudomonadota; class Gammaproteobacteria. The sequence continues at coordinate 587 of JAOTTY010000401.1, read as the reverse complement.
GATTACGGACGCCACCTCCGGGGTGCTGATCCTGCCGGTCAGCACGCTGCTGCAGAAAGTCTCGCCACCCGGGTTCATTCGGCAACGTTCGCTGGATCTAAAGCTGGGGGATCGGCTCGACCCCGGGGTATTGCGCGAAAAGCTCGGCCTCTACGGATACAGCGCCGTGTCCCAGGTCGAGCAACATGGCGAGTTCAGTACCCGCGGGTCGATCCTCGACCTGTTCCCGATGGGAAGCCGGGAACCGTATCGCATCGATTTCTTCGATGATGAAATCGAATCGATGCGCAATTTTGATCCTGAAACGCAACTCTCGATCGAAAAAACAGATGCGATCAAGCTGCTGCCCGCGCAGGAGTACCCGCTGGATGAACCAGGCATCGAGCGCTTCAGGCTCAGGTTTCGCGAGACCTTCGATATCGACCCGAACACCTGCCCGGTATACGTCGATATTTCGGCAGGCATTTCCTCGCCCGGAGTTGAGTACTACCTGCCGCTGTTTTTCGATCAGCTGGTCAGCCTGTTCGACTACCTGCCGGCAACGAGCCGCCTGCTGCTCGACGATTCCGCTATATCTCATGCCAGTA
>JAOTTY010000151.1 GCA_029864185.1 Gammaproteobacteria bacterium | reverse complement strand
CGTATTCGGCCCGTTGCCGAATACGTCGACCGGCAAGATACAGAAATTCGAACTGCGCGAACGCGCCAGGAAGCGATGACCGACAATACCGATATCAGGACCCTGCGCCGTATCCTGAACGACTACAAGCGCGTTGCGGTCGTCGGGCTTTCCGCCGACTGGTCGCGTCCGAGCAATTTCGCCGCCAAATACCTGCTGGACCATGGCTTCGAGGTCATCCCGGTGAACCCGAAATACGAGGAGATTCTGGGCCAGAAATGCTACCCGGACCTGTTGTCGATACCGACGCCGGTCGATATCGTCGACCTGTTCCAGCGCGTCGACAGGATTCCGCCCTTCGTCGACCAGGCCATCGAAATAGGGGCCAGGGTCGTGTGGATGCAGCTCGGTATTATTCACGAGGAGGCCGCGCAGAAGGCGCGCGACGCGGGCCTCGAGGTAATCATGGATCGCTGCATGAAAATCGAATACGCGCGCCTGTTCGGCGGGCTGAACACGATCGGGGTCAATACCGGCGTGATCTCGGCGCAGCGTCCACGGCAGTTCAACCGTTAACGGGAGCGGACCATGGAAGATCGAAAATTTGGCATCGAAACCCTGTGCCTGCACGCGGGACAGATTCCCGACCCGGTAACCGGCGCGCGCGCGGTGCCGATTTACCAGACCACGTCCTACGTGTTCGACGACGCCGAGCACGCCGCCAGCCTGTTCAACCTGCAAACCTTCGGTAATACCTACGTGCGCCTGACCAACCCGACCACGGCGGTATTCGAAGAGCGCATGGCGGCGCTGGAAAACGGGCGCGCCGCGCTCGCCGTCAGTTCCGGAATGGCCGCGCAGATGACCGCGATCCTGACGTTAATGGAGCAGGGTGATGAACTGGTGTCGGCGAAGACCCTGTATGGAGGCACTTTTTCGCAGTTCGACGTGACCTTTCGCAAGATGGGAATCGAGACGACCTTCGTCGATTCCGACGATCCGCAGAATTTCCGCAAGGCGATCACGTCGAATACCAGGGCGCTTTATGCCGAGACCATCGGCAACCCGACCAACAACGTCATCGATATCGAGGCGATCGCCGCGATCGCGCACGACGCCGGCATCCCGCTAATCGTCGACAGCACCTTTGCAACGCCTTATTTATGCAAACCGATCGATCACGGCGCCGACATCGTCGTGCACTCGGCGACCAAGTTCATCGGCGGGCATGGCACCAGCATGGGTGGTGTCATGATCGAATCGGGCAAGTTCGACTGGGGTAACGGCAATTTCCCGGGCATGGTCGAGCCTTCGGCCGGTTACCACGGCATTCGGTTTTACGAGACCTTCGGCGATTTCGGTTTTACGATGAAGGCGCGTTGCGAAACCCTGCGTACGCTGGGGCAGGCGATCAGCCCGTTCAACGCCTTCATGCTGCTGCAAGGGCTCGAAACCCTGCCGGTGCGCATGGACCGCCACTGCGTCAACGCGGTCGGCGTGGCGCAGTTCCTGCGCAATCACCCGTCGGTTACCTGGGTCAATTACGCGGGTCTCGAAGATAATCCTTACCAGGCACAGGTGAAAAAATATTTGCCGAAGGGCGCCGGCTCGATCATGAGTTTCGGTGTCAGAGGCGGCAGCGCCGCCGGAGAAAAATTTATCAACGCCGCGGAGTTCATGAGTCATCTCGCCAACGTCGGCGACGCGCGCACGCTGATCATACACCCGGCCTCGACCACGCACCGTCAGCTCAGCGAAGAGCAGCAGGTCGCCGCCGGCATCACCCCCGACATGGTGCGCATCTCGGTAGGTCTCGAAACCCTGGACGACATCCTCTGGGATCTCGACCAGGCCCTCGCCCGGTCGCAGTCGTAGATCATCATCCCCGTGAAAGTACGCAGTCGCCAATAGAGGGACTTCAACCCGGAAAGTGCGAAGCACTTATCCGGGACCTCGCACCCCACTGACTTTTCCAGATGCCGGCATTCCTGGATTACTGCACACCCCACCGAGAAAAAAACATTCCCGCTTGCGCGGAAATGGCGCCTTGCCTAATATGGTCTGGTTATATTGCGGGAGAACAAGATGCCCTGGTGGGGATGGATGATTTTCGGCGCGCTGCTGCTCGGCTCGGAATTACTGGCGGTGGACGCCGGTTTTTACCTGGTGTTCATCGGCATTGCAGCGGCCATCACCGGGCTGGTCGAACTCACCGGCATCGGGCTCGAACCCTGGGTACAGTGGATCCTGTTCTCGGTGATTTCGATCGTGCTGATGGTGCTGTTCCGCAAAAAGCTCTATGCCAGGCTGCGCGGCTCCGGTGTCGGCTATGAAACCGGTCCCGCCGGCGAAACCGTCACCGTCGAGCAGGCGCTTGCGCCCGGCGAGACCGGCCGAATGTCTTATCGCGGTACCCAATGGACCATCGTCAACGACAGCGGCCTGCCCTTCGAGCAGGGCCAGCGCGTGCGCATCAGCCGTGTCGACGGGCTTACCTTAAAACTGGATAAAATCGGGGAATGACAGGTGTTTGACATCTATGGAAACTTTGCCTTCTGGGTAGCCATTGCGATCTCGATCGTCGTGATCATCGTCCTCTTCAAGACCGCGGTGGTCGTGCCGCAGCAGAGCGCCTTCGTCGTCGAAAGTCTCGGCAAGTACAGTCGCACGCTGCGCGCCGGCTTCCATATCCTGATCCCGTTTATCGAATCCGCGGCCTACAAGCACAGTCTGAAAGAACTCGCCTTCGATATTCCCGAGCAGGTCTGTATCACCAAGGATAACGTGCAGGTCGGCGTCGACGGCGTGCTTTACCTGCAGGTCATGGATCCGGAGCGCGCGTCATACGGCATTACCGACTTTGGATTCGCGATATCGCAGCTCGCGCAGACCACGCTGCGTAGCGAGATCGGCAAGATCGACCTCGACCGTACCTTCGAAGAGCGCGGCTCCATCAACGCCAACGTCGTCGCCGAACTCGACAAGGCCTCCGATCCATGGGGAGTCAAGGTGTTGCGCTACGAAATCAAGAACATCAATCCGCCGCACGACGTGCTCAGCGCGATGGAAAAGCAGATGCGCGCCGAGCGCGAAAAACGCGCCGTGATCCTGACGTCGGAAGGCGAGCGTGACGCCAAGATCAACCAGGCGGAAGGCGAGAAGCAGCGCGTGATCAAGGAATCCGAGGCCGCCAAGCAGCAGCAGATCAACGAGGCCGAGGGCGAGGCCGAGGCTATCCTGGCGGTGGCAACCGCGACCGCCGAGGGTCTTCTCCGCGTGGCGCAGTCGCTGGTGGCCGAGGGCGGCAACGCGGCGATGCAATTACGCGTCGCCGAGGCCTATATCGAACAGTTCGGCAAGCTCGCCAAGGCAGGCAATACCCTGATCGTGCCGTCGAACCTGACCGACCTGTCTTCGATGATCGCGCTGGCCACGACCATCGCCAAAAAGGATTCTCCCGGACCGGCGAGTTGACCGGAGCGCTCGATCTCGTCATTTTCGACTGCGACGGCGTACTCGTCGACAGCGAGCGCATCGCCAACCAGGTTTTTGCTCGGGCGCTGCGCGAGGTCTGCGGCCTCGAGTTTACGCTCGAGGATATGTTCGACACCTTCGTCGGGCATTCGAGGGCGCAGTGCCTGCAAAAAATCGAAGCGATGATCGGTTATCCGCCGCCACCGGAGCTGGACCGGCGCTACCAGGAAGAAATCGACCTGGCGCTGGCAAGCTCGATCGAGGCGATCGCCGGCATCGAGGCGGTGCTCGAAGGATTGTCGCTTCCATGCTGCGTCGCGTCTAGCGGCTCGCACGAAAAAATGCGGCTTACGCTCGGCAAGACCGGGCTGATCGATTTTTTCGACGGTAACATCTTCAGCACCAGCGACGTCGAGCGCGGCAAGCCGCATCCCGACATCTACCTGCATGCGGCGGCCACGATGGGATTCACGGATCCGGCTCGCTGCCTGGTGATAGAAGACAGCCCGATCGGCGTTAGCGGCGCGGTTGCCGCCGGTATGCGGGTGTACGGATTCGCGGAGCTGATGCCGGCGCATAAACTTCATGCAGCGGGCGCCCACCACGTTTTCGAGCGCATGCGCGACCTCCCCGATCTCATCGCCGGACTGCCATGAAACCCCGGGATCAGACCCCGTTTGACGGCCGCATTCTCGACGGTTTGTAACCGGCTAGTGAAAACGGGCGCTAACCTCCCTCGAAACAAGCCCCGGCTTAATTTTGGCAAAGACAAACTATTACGCTAGAATGCGCGCCCTTTTTCGATAATTATGTGCGGCATGGATTTCCACAAGCGTTTCGATGTCATCGTGGTCGGCGGCGGTCATGCGGGTGCCGAGGCCGCGCTCGCGGCTGCGCGCATGGGCGCGGACACGCTGCTGCTGACGCACAGCATCGAAACCCTAGGGCAAATGTCCTGCAATCCGGCGATCGGCGGCATCGGCAAGGGCCACCTGGTCAAGGAGATAGATGCCCTCGGCGGTGAAATGGCGCTGGCCGCCGACAGGGCCGGAATCCACTTCCGCATCCTCAACCGGCGCAAGGGCCCGGCGGTGCGCGCGACCCGCGCACAGGCAGATCGCCAGCTTTATCGCATGGCGATCCGACACAAGCTCGAAAACCAGCCCGGACTGTCGATTTTCCAGCAGCCCGTGGTCGACCTGATCGAAAACGGGCGGGCCATCGAGGGCGTCTTGACGCAGATGGGGCTTAGGTTTTTTGCGCCGACCGTGGTGCTGACCGTGGGTACATTTCTCGACGGCAAGATCCATATCGGTGACTCCAGCTATGCCGGAGGTCGCGCCGGCGATCCACCCGCGAGCGCGCTCGCCGAGCGACTGCGTGCGCGCCCGTTTCGCGTCGGTCGGTTGAAAACCGGCACCCCGCCGCGCATCGATCGCAACAGCATCGACTATGCGCGGCTCGAGGAGCAGCCGGGCGACGATCCGCTGCCGGTGTTCTCGAGCATGGGCTCGCTTGCGATGCATCCCGAGCAGGTCAGCTGCCATATCACGCATACCAACGAAAAAACCCACGACATCATCCGCGCGAGCCTGCACCGTTCGCCGTTGTTCAGCGGTGAAATCGAGGGCGTCGGCCCGCGTTATTGCCCGTCGATAGAGGACAAGGTCGTGCGTTTCGCCGACAAGGCCTCGCACCAGGTGTTCGTCGAACCGGAAGGGTTGCAACTCGGCGAAGTCTATCCCAACGGTATTTCCACGAGCCTGCCTTACGACGTGCAGCAACAGGTCGTGAACAGCATGGTCGGATTCGAGCGGGCCCGGATTACCCGTCCCGGTTACGCGATCGAGTATGATTACTTCGATCCGCGCGACCTGCGCCCGACGCTGGAAACCCACTTTATCGAGGGACTGTACTTTGCCGGCCAGATCAACGGCACCACCGGTTACGAGGAAGCCGGCGCGCAGGGTCTGCTCGCCGGCGCCAACGCCGCAGCCCGGGTGCAGGGCAAAAAGCCGCTCGAGCTGAAACGTTCCGAGGCCTACATCGGTGTGCTGGTCGACGACCTGGTTACCCGCGGTACCACCGAGCCTTATCGCATGTTCACCTCGCGCGCGGAATACCGTCTGATGCTGCGCGAAGACAATGCCGATTTGCGGCTAACCGAACTCGGTCGCGAACTGGGGCTGGTCGATGACCTGCGCTGGCGTGCTTTCGAGGAGTACCGTGAGCAACTCCAGCGCCTTGACCAGGCGTTGAACGACCAGTGGGTACGCCCGGATACGGATAGCGCTGCTGCGTTGAACGGGTTATTGCACAAACCGCTGACGCGCGAGTTTCGGCTCGGCGAGATTCTGAAGCGCCCCGAAGTCGGCATCGATGACATCATGCCGCTTGTCGAGGCGGCAGATAGCTTTGCGCAAAACGTACGCGAGCAGGCCGAAGTCAAGGCCAAGTACGCGGGTTACCTCCTGCGGCAGCAACAGGAAATCGACAAGGCCAGCCAGCAGGAGCAAACCGGATTGCCGGAAGGCCTCGACTATACACAGGTACGCGGCCTGTCGACCGAGGTCTGTCAGAAACTGATGCAGCATCGTCCGGCGACGATAGGTCAGGCCAGCCGAATTTCGGGAGTCACCCCGGCTGCCATTTCATTGTTATTGGTACACCTCAAGCGGTACCAGTACCAGGTGCAGAAGACAGCCTGAATGGACCTCGCGGGAGATCTACGCGCCGGTTCCGAGGCACTGGGGATATCGCTGCAACAGTCGCAATACGATCAGTTGCTGGAATACCTGTACCTGCTCGACAAGTGGAACCGGGTTTATAACCTGACGGCGATTCGTGATTTACCCGCGATGCTGAGTTACCATCTGCTCGACAGTCTCTCGCCGATGCCTTTGCTGTTGAAGTCGAACAAGGTGCTGGACGTTGGCAGCGGTGCGGGCCTGCCCGGCATCCCGCTCGCCATCGCAATGCCCGGCACCGTCTGGACCATGCTCGACAGCAACTCGCGCAAGACGCGATTCATCCGCCAGGCGATCGCGCATTGCGGTCTTAAAAATGCGCAAGTTGTACACTCACGGGTTCAGGACTATTATGCGCCGGATTCGTACGATTTCATCGTCAGCCGCGCCTACGCATCCCTGGCGGATTTCTGCGACAGCGTGGTCCACCTGCTGGGGCCCAAAACCCGTTTGCTGACCATGAAAACCGGGCTCGGGCCAATAGAGGCAAAGCAACTGGATACCGACAGATTTACTTTCGAGGAAGAAGCCCTGACAGTACCTGGCATCGACGAACCCCGCAGCCTGGTAACGATTACGCCGTTATGACCAAGACCATTACCATTGCCAACCAGAAGGGTGGCGTCGGCAAGACCACGACCACGGTCAACCTCGCCGCGGCGCTGGCTGCGACGCGCCGCCGCGTGCTGCTGATCGATATGGACCCGCAGGGCAATGCCACCATGGGCAGCGGTATCGACAAGAACGATTTACAGTACAGCGTTTGCGACGTGTTGCTCGGCGATGCCAGCGCGAGCCAGGCATTGCGGCACGCCACCGAGGCCGGTTACGACGTGTTACCCGCCAACGCCGACCTGACCGCGGCCGAGGTACAGTTGATGAACCGGATCGGACGCGAAAAGCAGCTGTCGCTGGCAATCGACACGCTGCGCGACAACTATGACTACATTCTGATCGACTGCCCGCCGGCGTTGAACATGTTGACCGTCAACGCGCTGGTTGCGGCCGACGGCGTCGTAATCCCGATGCAGTGCGAATACTTCGCGCTGGAGGGATTGTCGTCGCTGCTCGATACCATCGAACAGATTCGCGTCAGCGTCAATCCGGAAATCAGGCTGGAGGGTCTGCTGCGCACCATGTACGATCCGCGCAATAATTTGTCGAACGACGTTTCCTCCGAGCTGGTGGAACATTTCGGCGATCAGGTATACCGCACCGTTATCCCGCGCAACGTGGCGCTTGCGGAGGCGCCGAGCTTCGGCCTGTCGATCCTGAAATACGACAAGAACTCGCGCGGCTCGTTGGCTTACCTCGCGCTCGCTGGTGAAGTGTTGCGACGAGACGCCAAGCAGAACCATTACGTTAACCAATGACAACTATGAAAAAAAAACGACTGGGAAGAGGGCTTGGGTCGCTGATCGGCAACATCGACGAAGCCACCCGCGTCGACGAATCGGATAAAGCGGACGGCCTGGTCGAACTGGATATCGATCGTATCCAGCGCGGCAAGTTTCAGCCCAGGACGGTTTTCGATCAGCAGTCGCTGCAGGAACTGGCCGACTCGATTCGCGCGCAGGGAATCGTGCAGCCCGTGGTCGTGCGTCCCGAGGGCAACCATTACGAGCTGGTTGCCGGCGAGCGTCGCTGGCGCGCGGCGCAGCTGGCCGGATTGCAGAAAATACCGGCGGTAATCCGTGAACTCGACGCCAGGTCAGCCGCGGCGATCGCATTGATCGAAAATATCCAGCGTGAGGATCTAAATCCACTCGACGAGGCCCAGGCCTTCCTGCGCCTGATCGAGGAATTTGATCTTACGCATCAACAGGTTGCGGATTCGATCGGGCGCTCCCGTGCGTCCGTCAGCAACCTGCTGCGGCTACTCGACCTTGCCGACCCGGTCAAGGAACAGGTCAACCGCGGATTGCTCAACATGGGTCATGCGCGTGCGCTGCTGGCGCTGATTCGCCACGACCAGGTAGAAGTCGCGAAGCTGGTGGTAAATCGTGGTTTGTCGGTGCGCGAAACCGAGTTGCTGGTAAAGAAAACCCTCGCGGCCGAGACAGGCGGTCGTAAAAAGAAGGCGCCCGCGGTCGATCCCGACGTGCGCCGCCTCGAGACCCGGCTCAGCGAAAAGCTGGGCGCCTCGGTCAGGATAAAGACTGGCAGCAAGGGGGCCGGACAGCTTGTAATCCACTTTCACAGCAGCGCCGAGCTCGATGGCATCCTCGAGCATTTGTCGCAGTAATTTATCTGTTCGGATCATTGATTCTTCGCGATTAACTCCGTTATACTCAGCATCCGCTTTTTCGGACGGGGCATGCCGAGCTTACCTGGTGCCCTGAAAAAGCGATGAAAAATCAGATTATCGGGACGCTGGTTCTTCAATATATCGTGGGGGGAATTTACCTGATAGGCACGGGTCTGTGGGATGCCGCGGCCACGCTTTCGGCCCTGGTTGGCTGCGTGGCGGCCCTGGTGCCAAAGACTTACTTCGGGCTAAGGATGATTCGGGCCACGGAAAATAATAAAGATGCGGCGCAGTGGTTGGGCTACGCATACCGATCCGAAATCGGGAAATGGGTGATCATGGGCACGATATTCGTGCTTGCCTTCACCTCGGGTTATTCCTGGGATCCTGTTGTTTTGTTCGCCGGATTTGTATTGATTCAAATGTCCGGATGGTTAGCACCGTTTGTAATAAAAGGTAATTGATCAAAAATGGCTGGCAGCTACGAAAATTCTAGCGAATACATCAAGCACCACCTGACCAACCTGACCTTTGGGCAGAAAGCCGACGGCAGCTGGGGTATCGCCCATGGCGCCGATGAAATCAAGGAAATGGGATTCTGGTCGATCAACGTCGATTCGATGGTATTCGCGATCGGTCTCGGCGTTTTGTTTCTGTGGCTGTTCCGCCGCGCCGCAAAGAAAGCATCGACCGATGCCCCCAGTGGCTGGCAAAACTTCGTCGAGATGCTGATCGAGTTCATCGACGACTCGGTGCGCGGGTCTTTTTCCGGCAAGAACCCGCTGATCGCGCCGCTCGCGCTGACTATCTTCGTCTGGATTTTCCTGCTCAACCTGATGGATCTTATCGCGGTCGATCTGGTGCCCTGGCTGGTGGGCATGGCGGGCGTGCCCTATCTCAAGATCGTGCCGACGACCGATCCGAATATTACCTTCGGCATGTCGATAACCGTATTTATTCTGGTGCTTTACTACAGCGTCAAGATGAAAGGCGCGGGTGGTTTCTTCGCCGAGCTCGCCTTCCATCCGTTCCCCAAATTCATGATGCCGATTAACCTGATACTCGAAGGCGTTACATTGATCGCTAAACCCGTGTCGCTGGCGCTGCGCCTGTTCGGCAACCTGTACGCGGGCGAAATGATATTCATCCTGATAGCCCTGATGTATACCGGTGGATTTGCACTGGGCATCTTCGGTGGATTATTGCAACTGGGTTGGGCGATTTTCCATATCCTGATCATTACCTTGCAGGCGTTTATCTTCATGACGCTGACCATCGTATATCTGGACATGGCGTCGCAGACAGATCACTAACTTTTAAACACAACACACTCTATTAATTAGGAGAAAATCATGGAATCAGCTTTGCTTTATATCGCTGGCGCTTTAATGATGGGCCTGGGCGCACTGGGTGCCGCAGTCGGTATCGGTGTTCTCGGTGGCCGTTTTCTTGAAGGCGCCGCGCGTCAACCGGAACTGATCCCGATGCTTCGTACTCAATTCTTTATTGTCATGGGTCTGGTCGACGCGGTACCGATGATCGCGGTAGGCCTGGCGATGTACGTCATGTTCGCGGTAGTGGGTGGTTAAAGCTCTGGTTTTAACTGAAACGAGGAAAGCAATATGAATTTCAATGCGACATTGATAGGGCAGATGATCACCTTTGTCATCTTTGTCTGGTTCTGCATGAAATATATATGGCCACCGCTGGTCGCGGCGCTGGAAGAGCGCAACGCGCGTATTTCAGAAGGTCTGGCCGCTGCCCAGCGCGGACAGCAGGATCTCGAAGAGGCGCAGGTCAAGGTCAGCGAAAGCCTGAACGAGGCCAAGCAGCAGGCCCAGGAAATCATCAACCAGGCGCAGAAGCGCGCCAACGAAATCGTCGATGAAGCCAAGGGCACCGCGCGCGAGGAAGCCGAAAAGATCAAGTCCGCCGCAACCGCGGATATCGATCAACAGGTTACCGCCGCGCGCGAGGAACTGCGCAAGGAAGTCTCGTCGATTGCGCTCGCGGGCGCCGCGCAGATCCTGAAGCGCGAAGTCGACGCCAAGGCTCATGCCGCGGTGCTCGATGAACTGGTCGCGCAGATCTAGGATTATAGGCAATGGCTGATTTCGAAACCGCCG
>JAOTTY010000150.1 GCA_029864185.1 Gammaproteobacteria bacterium | reverse complement strand
CGCGAAAAATAGACAGATCAGCGCGCCGCGCAGGAACATGTTCTGTCCGACGTTAAATACCTGGGTGATATGTTTTACGATCGCGTCGTTGGTGGTAATCATCGACCTCGCGATGACTACATACAGGGCGGCCCTGGTATTGTTGAGTTCCGCGTAATATGGCAGTCATACCCGCACGGGCGGGGATCCTATTAAATTAGCATGCCTGTTGTACAAGATTCCCGACTGCGCGGGAAAGACATCCGGTTTCGGAAGCAGGGTTCGTTGCATTTAAACCCGGCTCGCTGCGAGTAGAAAATTTCGCAGATGCGGCAATACCCTGTCGCTGGCCTCGATCATCAGTGCGTGCTTCAGGCCCTCGAGTATCACCAGCCTCGAATCGGGAAGCTCGCCGTGGATAATGCGATTTAGCCGGGGATTGCAGCCGCCGTCGAGTTCGCCGGTCAGCACCAGGCAGGGGCATTCGACTTCGTGCAACCAGGGCGCCATTTCAGTGGTGGCGTAAATCTGGAATACGCTCAGGAAAACATCGACCGGCGTATCCCGCACCTGCTGCAGCCGCTTTTCGATCAGGTCAGGGCAAGCCTCGATGAAGGCGTCGGTAAACCAGCGCGATACGAAGGTTGCAAGTGTCTCGGGGATGCCGTTGCGCTCCATCGCGTCGCCGACCGCCTGCAGCCCGGCCCGATCTTCTTCGCTGCGACCAGCGGCGGTGCTGAGCAGCGCGACACTCAGGCAGCGCCCGGGCCAGGCGCGCGCATAGGCCGGGCCTATCATACCGCCGAGCGAATGCCCGGCGACGTGAATTTTCTCGTGGCCCAGTTTCGCGCGCAGCGCTTCGAGGTCGTCGACGAGATCGCCGAGCGAGTAGGGGGTCGGTGGAACCGGGCTGTTGCCGTGGCCGCGCAAATCGAAGCTGACGCAGGTAAAGCGATCGCTAAGGCCGGAGATCAGGGGGTCCCAGGTCGTTTTGCGTGCGCCGATGCCATGCACCAGGTACAGCGCCGGGCCTTTTCCCTCGATGCGGTAGCTGACGTCTACGGCAGGCACGACAGGAATTTAAGAGGCCCTGACCCGGGACGCGGCTGCCGTGACGAAATGCGGCATGACTTCTTCGGCGAAACACTGTATCGATTCGAGCACCTCGGCCTGTTCGACACCGAAATTGACGTTCATGATAAAGCGATCGACGCCGGCCTCGGCGTAGGGGGAAAGCCTGTCTATCATTTCCGCGGGAGTGCAAATGGTCAGGTTCTCCGCCGTCTGCCGCAGCGTCATCTTGCGCGGCAGGGGTTTGATCATGCCGTGCTCGACGATGCCGGGACCGGTGAACACGTTATCGAAACGGCTGTAGTAATCGTGCGCCATGCGGATTTTACGATTACGGTCGGCGTCGCTGCGCGACAGGAAGGTCACCCGCGACAGCGACAGCGTCTGCCGGGCGCACGCTTTGCCGAGTTCCTGCTTGCCTCGGTTGAACGCGTTGACCTGGTCCAGCATGTGCTGGTGGTCCCCGGAAAGCGGCGTGGTCTGGATATGGAAGCCGCGCCTGGTGCAGTGGTAAATCGCCTCCGGAGCCAGCACCGCCATCATGATCGGAATATCCCCGACCGGCCTCGGCATGATCGTCAACGGATCAAACTGGTAATACTTGCCGTTCCAGGAGACTTCTTCCCGTTCGAGCAAAGCCTGCAGTACGTTCAACGATTCGTCGAATTTGTCCCGGCTGATCTCGAGCGGCACGCCCATGCGCTCCATCTCGAAAGCGAAGGCGCCGCGCCCGACTCCGACCATTAGCCTGTGGTCGGTGAAAATATCCGCGCATACCAGTTCACCGGCGAGCACGCGCATGTCATGCAGCGGCAGCACCGAAACCGCCGTGATTATCCTGATGTTTTCCGTTTGGCTCGCGATCTTGACGGCAAACTGCAGCGGCGCCGGCATCATCAGGATGTTGATTAGATGATGTTCCGTGATGCCGACTGACTCGTAGCCGTAGCGGTCGGCGCAACGCGCCTGCTCGAGCATGTCCCGATAAACGCGGTCGCCCCCGTAGGACTTGTCGGGGTAATAGGCGGAGAGCTGAATACTGAATTGCATGCGGGCGTGCCCTGTTTGAGGTCTTGTCGGCATTGTCCGACAGGCGATTTTAGCTGACTGCCGGGTAATTTTGCCCGATACGGTCGATTAATTGAATACACCCTGATCGGTAAAGCGCTCCGCGACCGGTCCTGGCGCGATCAAATCCCGAAGCCAGTAGAATGGGAGCGGATCATAACGACGCGCGCAAAGACCGTTTGAATGCTGTCGAAACAGACATCGGCTCGAGCAGGATCAGGTTGCCCAGCGCCCGCCTCATCGCCGCCAATGTCGGAAAATAATCCCCGCGTGTCGACCATTTCCTGGAGCAGGTCAGAAACTGCACGTCGGGCTGATCTGTGGAGGTCAGTTTCATTTCGACCTGGTACAGGTAGTAGTCCGGGGGGCCATCGTATTCCCAGTCTGACCGGGTGCCGGACCTGGAGGTCGCCAGCCCGAAGCCAAGAAACATTTGTAGACCGGGCAGATAGTTAATTCCGTCGGAAGATCTCGCGTAGTTCTTTACGCTCGAGATACCGAACCTGCCTGGCCTGACCGAGGCCAGGTAGTCTGCTTTTTTGTCGCGATTGAAGATATGCAGCCGGCAATAGGTGGTCCATCGATCCAGGTCTTTCTCGGCGATCTGCATACCATTCTGGAAATAGAGGCGGGTGTAATTCGGCAACGAGTCGAACGTTATCTGGATCTGGGCGCTGAAGTTGCTATCGACCGGCGGCACGAACGGTTTGCGCGTCGTGGCGCAGGCAATTAACAGCAGGCCAGCTATTGCAATCAGTATTGTATAACGCATGGATACAGAACCCGGCCCATGCCGTCTAAGTCATGCAAACGGCAAATTTAACGAGTCATTTAGCCTAGACCCGGGCATCGTCCATCGATTTGATGCATGTCATGAAGGAGTTACATTTTTTATTTAGAATCGAATCGAATAGGGTAGCAGATTTATTCATGGGCGATTCACTTAAAGACTTGTTGGCAGCGGAAACCGAGGCCGAGGCGGTAGTAACGGCAGGCGAGGCAGAGCGTGATCGGATCGTACAAAAAGCGCTCGACGATGCTCTCGATATGGAACGACAGTTCAAGGAACGCCTGCCGGAGATGCAGCAGTCGTTTACCAGCAAGGCGCAAAGTCGCGCGGAGCAAACGATCGCCGAGATGAAACTGCGTTACGACGAGCGGAACAAGACGTTGCGCGAACTCGCCGACAGGCATGAACAAGAAGCACTGGATCACGCCATCGCGTTGATACTGGATCGGGAATCCCGAATTTCATGAGCGGATTCGGCAGCGTATACCTGGGCACTAGGTTATCGGTTCTCGCCAGCCGGCTGATCAGCATCGAGCAATTAATCGGTTTTATCCAGCTCGATCTCGAACGGATTTTTTCGCAGGTACAGCAACTGACCGACCGCGATTATGAATTCGAAGACTCGAACCCGGACCGGATCGGCGGCCAGTTGACCAACCGCGCCCTGGACGATTTTCAGGTATTGATCAGACCCTTCTCGGGCGGCGAGCGGCGCTTTTTCAATTTCGCCATCCGCTGGTTCGAGTTGGCCAATCTCAAGGTCCTGATTCGCGGTAAATTCAACGGCATCGAGAGCCGCGCTATCGAGGAACAGTTGATCGACTTGCGCAGTTTTTCTGACCTGCCTGTCAGGAGGCTGCTCGATACCGATGATCCCTACGAAATGCTGCGACTGCTCGAAACCACGGCCTACGGGGGGATAGTGCGTCATGCCAGGCGCATGTACGAAGAGCACGGCAACGACCTGTTCCTGCTCGACGCGACCATCGATCGCAGTTTCTTCATCGATCTCTATCAGCGGACACGATTTCTGCGTAGCGCGGACGCCAGTCATGTCGGTCAAGTGCTGGGAGGATTGCTGGATCGATTCAACCTGTTATGGCTACTGCGATACCGCTTTACCTACGAGTTGTCCGCCGCGAAGTCGTTTTACCTGCTCACCAAAACCGGTAATCGTCTGCATTCGGCGGATTTGATGCGCCTGGCCAGGATGGATAGCGTCGAGGATGTGGTCGCCGCTTTGCCCGAGCCTTACCGGCAGCTACTGGCAAATGTCAAGGACGTTTCGGACATGGAAACCGTAATGGAATACCATAGCCTGGGGCTAGCCGCGCAGGCCTTGCATCGCCGTCCCAACCTATTATCGCGCAGCTTTGCCTATATCCTGTTACGCGAGGCCGAGGTCCGTTACCTGCAGGCGTTGATCAAGGGAAAATGGCTCGGTTTCGATAACGACCTGATCGGCCAGGCCATCGGGGCAGGCGCCTGATGCTGCCGACGCCGCTCCCCATGAAGAAGGCCAACCTGTACATGGTTGACGCCGACGCCCAGGCCGCGGCGATAACGCTGGCGCGACTGGCAGTCATGCACCCGCTCGCGGAGGGCGACGGCGATCAGGCGCTGGAGGATTACCCGGCCGCATCCTATTTCGACGTCTACCACGACCTGAATTCGCGCTTCGGCAAGGTATCCCCATTCGTTAAGTTTCCATTCGACGACGCCGCAACGTCGGCCGGGATAGTCACGCTGCTGCAGCTTCAGGACCTGGATCGGCAGGTGAAAGAATTGTGGGCGCAAGTTTCCTCGATGGAGGAGCGCATGCGCAGGCAAAACGAAAAAATCAGCGCCGTGCGGCAGCTCTCCAATAGCTTGCAGAAATTTACCTCGCTCGACCTTGACCTGGGTCGGTTGCGCCGCCAGGGGAGGTTTCTGCGCATCGCCGTCGGCACCGTACCCGCGGGGAACTTCAATCAGCTCAAGCGCGCGCTTTCGCTTATCCATTTCATGATCAAGACTTTCTATTCTAGCGAAGGTATCGACCATGTGGTCGTATTCGGTCCCAGCCAGCAACGCGAAGAGGTACAGGACTTACTGCAGTCGGCCGATTTCCGCGGACTCACGATACCCGAAGAATTTTCCGGCAACCCCGTAGAGTTGCAGGCCGACCTCGACCGCCAAATCAAACAGGCACAGCAACGTATCGAAAAGATGAACCGGGAATTATCCGAGCTGATGGACGAAAACAGGGTCGTGCTGCAGTCCGCCCACGATGCCTTGCTGCTGGCGCAACCCTATGCCAGCCTGGCGACCGTGCTGCGCGGCAAGGGAGGCCTGGTATTCCTGCAGGGATGGGTGCCTGCGGGTCGCGCCGACGAGGTCAGGCAGCGGCTCCAACAAGATCTCGAGTTTCCGTTTCATCTTTCGTTTGCCGATCCCGAGCAGCGCGAGTTCGACACCGTGCCTTCGCTGCTGCAACCCTCCTGGCTGCTGACACCCTTCCAGGTTCTGGTAAAGACTTTCGGCATGCCGGGTTACCGCGAAGTGGACCCGAGCGGCCTGTTTGCACTCAGTTACGTCATCATGTTCGGCATGATGTTCGGCGATATCGGGCATGGCGCCGTAATCGTGTGCCTGAGCCTGCTTTTCCGGCGACGCTACCCCGGGGTAACTATCGTCGGGGTGCTCGCCGGCGGTTCGTCGATACTTTTTGGTTTCGTTTATGGCAGCCTGTTCGGTTACGAGCATATCGTGCCGGCGCTGTGGATGTCGCCTATGCACGATCCGGTGCGGGTGCTATTGCTGGCCGTACTCTGGGGGGCTGGATTTATCCTGGTCGCCAACCTGCTGGCGATTCGTAATTTTATCGCCGCGGGTGAAATGCACCAGGCCGTTTATAGCGGCAAGGGCCTCGCCGGCCTGCTGTTCTACGTTGCGGCTTTTTATGGCGCTTACCAGCTGCTGCAAAATGGCCGGTTCGGCTGGCATGAGAGCCTACTGGTAACCTTGCCGATGGCGGTTATCGTTTACTTTCAATGGCAGCAATCCTCGGGCGGACTGGTAGAGCGGGTGCTGGTGGTTTTTATCGAGGCGCTCGAGCACATCATCAGCAACGTATCGGGTACGCTGTCGTTTCTGCGCGTTGCGGCCTTCAGCCTCAACCATATCGCGCTGGCAGCGGCGGTATTCGCGATCGCAGGAATGCTGGATTCATTCGGCCACGGCGTTACGGTCGTACTCGGCAATATCTTTATTATCGTGCTGGAAGGTGCAATCGTCGCCATTCAGTGCCTGCGCCTCGAGTATTACGAGGGCTTTTCGCGTTTCTTCGGCGGCAAGGGCAGGACCTTCGCGCCGCTTAAACTGGAAACTTAAAACTTGCATAACTGGAGCACGCCATGACGATCTTGACATTCTTGCTTAGCGCCAGCGCGGTCGCTGTCGTATTATTGGGATTGTATTTCCTGATGTTTCCCGATTCGATCGTTGGGTTGACGAGACGCTGGATGAAGCGGGGCATCATGGTCAACCTGCTGCTGTTCGTGCTGGGTATTGCCGGAATTCTGATCGGCGCTGCGCATGAAGTCATGGCGGCAGAACCGATCGCCGCGGGTGGCGGCGAGATCGGCCTCGGCCTCGGTCTGGCGCTGATCGGTATCGGCCTGCCGACGGGGCTAGCGACGATTGGCGCCGGTATCGCGGTCAGTTCGGTCGGCTCCGCGTCTCTCGCCGTGATTACCGAGAAGCCGGAGATGTTCGGGCGAACGCTGATTTACCTGGGCCTCGCCGAGGGTATCGCGATATACGGGCTGGTCGTCAGTATCCTGCTGCTCGGAAGAATCTGATGGAAATAATCGCCATCGGCACCGCGGCCCTGATGGACGGGTTCGCGCTGCTCGGGATCCGGACCTATGCCGACGCCAGCACCGATGAAATCAACTCCGTGCTGACCGAACTCGCGCGCAGTCGTGAGCGTGCGCTGGTCTACCTGCAGCAGGACCTGATGACTGCAGATATTCCGATGATCCAGCAATTGCGTAATCAGGGAGGGTCGATACTGATCTGCGAAATCCCCAACCTGCATGCCGCGGGTGAATATCGACCTGCGGTGGAAAAACTGATTGGCAGGGTGCTCGGCAACTCGATTCTGGAGCTACGACTTGACTAGCGAGTCCGAACAGGTAAGGGCGTTACAGCAGGCGATACTCGAGCGCGCACGGGAATTATCGGACGAGCATATCGCTCAGGGCGAGATGACGCGTAACAAAATCATCGCGGATGCGCGTGAAAAAATTAAGCTGATGGAACAGAAGGAATTGCTCGCGGCGAGGGTAAACGCCGATCGCGATTACCAGCGCCAGGTCCAGGCGAGCGAGTTGCGCATCCAGGCCGAACTCGATCGCAACCGCTGGGGGCTGGTGCAGTCGGTAATGGATAAACTGTCGCGCCGGCTGGCCGCTCTGCGCAAAGATGACAAGGCCTACCGCCCCGTATTCGAATACCTGCTCAGGGATGGTGTGGAACGTCTCGGTCGACCCCGCCTGGTCGCGTCGATCGGCAACGAGGACCTGAAACGTTTTCACGACGAATGGCGGGTGATGGTCGAGACCTGCTGCGGCGACGGGATCGAAGTCAGGTTGTCACCCGAAGCATGTCATTGCAGCGGCGGACTCCGACTGGTGTCGGAGCAGGGCGACGTGATGATCGACAATACTTTCGAAGGCATTACTTCGCGGCGCGAAAACGAATTGCAGCAGCTCGTATTCGAACGTCTGTTTTCCACTCTATCCAGCAAGGGGACGGTATTCGATGGGTGAAGTGGTCGAAGTCAACGGACCCATAGTCACGATCAGCCAGCCGGGAATTCGCAATGGCGATCAGGTCATGATCGGTCGCATGAACCTGATCGGCGAAGTGATTCACATCCGCGAAAAGGATGCTCTGGTGCAAGTCTATGAATCGACCGAATCGCTGCGTCCCGGCGAACAGGTCAGCGGACTCGGACATCCGCTGTCGGTCGAACTGGGTCCAGGAATGCTGGGCCAGATTTTCGATGGCGTGCAGCGGCCGCTGGACAAGATCATGGCGATGAGCGGAGAACATATCAGTCGAGGACTGGAGATATCGGCGCTCGATCGCGACCGCATCTGGCACTATGTGCCGGCCCCGACCCTTGCCGTCGGCAAGATGCTTGCCGGCGGACAGGTCCTGGGTACCGTCAGGGAAACCGAAACCATCGAGCATCGCATCCTCGCGCCTCCGGATTACGCGGGGGAAGTCATCGAGTACGCTCCTGAAGGCGATTATGGCATCGACGAAATCGTGGTGCGCATGCGCACCGGGACAGGATCGGTCGAGGGTCTAAAAATGTATCACCAGTGGCCGGTGCGCCAGCCTCGACCTTATCTTGCGCGCGCCGATTCGGGGCTGCCGCTGATCACCGGCCAGCGCGTTCTCGACACCTTCTTCCCGATGCTGAAAGGGGGCAAAGCGGCGGTTCCGGGTCCGTTCGGCGCCGGTAAAACCATCGTGCAACAGCAGATCGCTCGCTGGTCAAATGCGGATATAGTTTTATACGTCGGCTGCGGCGAGCGGGGCAACGAACTGGTGGAAATATTGCAGACATTCCCGGAGCTGACCGACCCCTACAGCGGGCGTTCGCTGATGGAGCGTACCTTCCTCGTGGCCAATACCTCGAATATGCCGGTGGTGGCGCGCGAGGCCAGTATCTATGTCGGCGTGACCATGGCGGAATATTACCGTGACCAGGGTTACGACGTGGTTATGGTGGCCGATTCGACCAGCCGCTGGGCCGAGGCCCTGCGCGAGGTAGCGGGACGGCTTGGACAGATGCCGGTGGAGGAAGGCTACCCGGCTTACCTGGCGTCGCGCCTGGCGGCGTTCTACGAACGCGCCGGCAGCGTCAATACGCTGGCCGGCATGCACGGTTCGGTAAGCCTGATTGGCGCGGTGTCGCCGCCTGGCGGCGACTTTTCCGAGCCGGTGACGAGTCATACCAAGGAAATAATCCGCACCTTCTGGGCTCTGTCGAAACCGCTCGCCGACGCTCGCCACTATCCGGCGGTTTCATGGCTGGAAAGCTTCACCGATTATTCCGACAGGGCGGCGAAGTGGTGGTCCGAGAATGTCAGTCCGCAATGGGCTGCGCGTCGCGAGCAGGCGCTGGCGCTGCTCGCGGAAGCGGACGAGCTCGAGCGCATCGTCAACCTGGTTGGCCCGGAAGCGTTGTCGTCGTCGCAGCGCTGGGTGCTGGAGAGTTCGAGCCTGATCAAGGAGGCGGTGTTGCAACAGAGCGCGCTGGATCCGGTCGACAGCTACTGTTCGCCCGAAAAGCAGTTTCAACTGCTGGACCTCGTGCTGCAGTATCACCAGGGCGGCATGCAAATGATAGATCTCGGCGTACCCGTCGAGCAGCTGACCGAGCTCGTTTACGGCAGCGAAATCAAGCGCCTCAAGTCGTCGGTCGCGAACGATGACTTAACGGCGCTGCAGGAGATGGCGCAAAAAACACAGCAGGCCTTCGACGCGATGCGTGTTGAATACGGCAATCCGCGGGGAGCGACGCCGTGAGCGAACTCGAGTACCGCAAAGTCAGTTCTATTCACGGCGCGTTGATGTTCCTCAAGGGTGTCGGAAACGTCGCTCTCGGCGATCGCGTCATGATTCGCGACAAGGACGGCCTGCGACGCAACGGCCAGGTGATTCGCAGCTCGAAGGAGGTCGTCATGGTGCAGGTCTTCGAGGGAACCGAAAACCTCGATCTCGAAAACACCTGGGTTCGATTCCTCGACCAGCCGTTCGAGCTGGCGTTGTCGCCGGACATGCTGGGCCGAGTCTTTAACGGTATCGGCGAGCCGCGCGACGATCGTCCGCCGATTATTTCGAGCCTGCGCCGTAACGTCAACGGGTCTCCGGTCAACCCGGCGGCTCGCGCCTATCCGCGCGAATTTATCCAGACCGGGATTTCGACCATAGACGGACTGAATTCGCTGGTGCGCGGGCAGAAGCTGCCGGTGTTTTCCGGGTCAGGGTTGCCGCACAACCGGCTCGCGGCGCAGATCGTGCGCCAGGCGCGGCTGCCGGGCGACAGCTCGAACTTCGTTATCGTGTTCGCGGCGATGGGAGTCTCGTTTTCCGACGCGCGCTTCTTCGAGCAGGAGTTCGAGTCCAGCGGCGTACTGCGCAACGTCGTGATGTTCACCAACCTCGCCAACGATCCGCCGATGGAGCGCCTAATCCTGCCCCGCACTGCGCTGACCGCGGCCGAGTACCTGGCCTACGAACTGGATCACCACGTGCTCGTGGTGATCACCGATATGACAAATTACGCAGAGGCGCTGCGCGAGGTGGCCACCGAAAAGGGTGACGTGCCGTCGCGCAAGGGCTACCCCGGGTATCTTTATTCGGATCTCGCCGAAATTTATGAACGTGCTGGCCGGTTGCGTGACCGCCATGGCTCGATCACGATGATTCCGATACTGTCGATGCCGAGCGACGACATCACGCATCCGATTCCGGACCTGACCGGGTATATCACCGAGGGCCAGATCGTGTTGAGTCGGGAGTTGCACAGCAAGTCGTTTTACCCGCCGGTCAACGTGCCGCCGTCGTTGTCGCGGCTGATGAAAGACGGCATCGGCAAGGACGATACGCGCGAAGATCATCCGCGCGTCGCGAGCCAGCTTTACGC
>JAOTTY010000149.1 GCA_029864185.1 Gammaproteobacteria bacterium | reverse complement strand
CTTCCTTGCGCAAATGAGAGATCGTGCTGAATATGTGATCTTCGTCAACAGAGGTATTGAGGTTTTTCAATAACCTGCTGTTGTTGGATAGGTGCGTCCGGGTCATGTCCATGGGTTTTTAGTTTCTGAAAATAATACGCTTATATTAATAGTTCTCTATTAGAGGGAATCGGAAATTTTTGTAAGACGTATCCTACAACCTGAAAGTCTGTTCATGGGCGATTCGAGTAGCCTGTAAAGCAGATTTCAGCGTCTGCTATCGGGTAAGACCTATGGCAAGATCTAACTCTTGGTTCTACTTTGTTACAGCAAACCCATGACCAATGCGGACAGGTGCTTATTCTTCCTATATCCTGTCTTTAATGCGGAATCACCCGTATGAACCAAATTAAATTGGGAGAGCCACATGGCAGTCTACAGAATCACACGTTTTGCCGCATCCGATATGGATAAGGTAGGGGAGATCGCAGAAAACATGCGCGATGTATTAGCAGGTGTCGGTGCCAACTTCATTGATCTGGTCTCATACGGCAATGGCAAAGGTGTGGTGATTGCAAAATATCCAGATCAGGCAACAATGGACGCTGCTTCTGATACAGCCAAGAAGGCATTTGGCGAGATGATTGAATCAGGGGCAGTCGATGGGGACTCGGTACATCCACACACTGGCGAAGTGTTTAATTCTTTTTAGGGCCGAGTGAGAAGAGCTGCCGGTCAAGTGCTCCGAGTAACAATCGCTAAACAGCTTTAACAGGTACCCGGGAAAGTCAGACGAACTACGAAAAGCGATTCGACCTAAAACCTCGGGCCGCCAAACAAAAACGTCTTTCCCTCGCAAAGGGGAATGACAGGAGCCAATGGTTGTTCCTGGCCTATTCTGTTGAAAAACTACAACTATTTTCCCGACGGAGTATTTATTTTCGATACGGAAATATCTAAAAATTAGCATACGGGGGAGATTCACAAAAATCGATTTCTACCGACAGGGCTACCGGTGAGCCTGCATACCAGGTACTTGGCGGAGTTCAAAAAGTTATGGCTTCTGCGGAAAAATTGCTCTCCATTTATTCCGGGTCTTACTACAGAATAGATCCGAAATGGGCAGTCTTTCGAAGGGAAATTTGATTCAGATCAGAATAATAAATCCGGGCTTTGATGGTGTGCTATCACAGCTACCTGTCGCGAATTTAGCAGGAGGCACGCGAACGAATTTATCGGTTATTCGGATTCGACGACTCTCGGCCGGCAAGGCCCCATCACAGCAGCAGCGCTCAAGTTGCCTCCGGTGTCATCAGGATAGCGCCACAGGGGCACTCGGTAGCACACATACCGCATCCTTTGCAGTAATCGTACTTGAACTCGAAGCGTTTACCCGGTCCGAGCTTGGTGATGGCATTGTCCGGACAGATACCGTAACAGTTGTCACACTCGAAACAGTTACCGCAGGAAAGACACCGACGCGCCTCGAACAGCGCGTTATCGGCATCCAGCCCTGTGCGTACTTCGTCAAACGTGGTGAGACGGCGAGCAGCATCCAGCACCGGTTGTACTTTTTGAGCTGCGTCGGTGTAGTACCAGGTGTTGAGCGTTTCAAAATTTGCCAGGTCAGGTTTGGGCGGAGGCTGGTAGGTTCCGCCGCGCAGGTAAGCATCGATATTGCGCGCTGCTTTCTTGCCATGCCCAACGGCCACCGTGACAGTGCGTTCCGCTGGCACCATGTCGCCACCGGCAAACACGCCTTCGAAGGCTGTTGCCATATCAGCACCAACTTCGACGACACCATCCTTGTTCAGTGACACACCCGGCAGATTGGTGAGTATGCTCTGATCTACGTTCTGGCCGAGCGCCAATACCAGGCTGTCAGCTTCTATGGTCTCGTATTCACCCGTGGGTTGTGGCCAGCCGTTCTCGTCCAGCGTCATTTTTTCGATCTTGAATCCATGCTCGTCGAATTCGGTGATGGTGCGCAACCAGTTGACCACCACGCCTTCCTCCAGCGCCTCGTCAATCTCGAAGTCGTGTGCCGGCATTTGCGTACGGCTGCGCCGATACACGATCACCGGCTCGGCACCCAGCCTTTTGGCCGTGCGGGCTACGTCCACGGCAGTGTTTCCGCCGCCGTAGACCAGCACGCGTCGGCCGAGCTGCAACGGTGCATCACCGGTTTCCATATCGCGCAGAAAACTCACGGCATCGACAATGCGCGCCGCGTCGGGACCCGGAATATCGACGCGCTTCGCGATATGGGCGCCGATCGCCACAAAGCAGGCATCGAAGCCATTACTGGCCAGAATTGGCGGGATATCGTCGATCCGACTGTTGAGCCGCAACGTCACGCCCATGTCCAGGATCCGCTGTACCTCGCCGTCCACCACTTCGCGTGGCAACCGGTAACGGGGGATGCCGAAGCGCATCATGCCTCCGGGAAGAGGGCCGGCTTCGTGGATCTCCACGCCATGACCAAGGCGGGCCAGGTGATAGGCGGCTGACAGTCCGCTGGGCCCTGCGCCGATCACGAGTACGCGCTTGCCGCTAGGGGGGTTTGCTAT
This sequence comes from Gammaproteobacteria bacterium, assembly GCA_029864185.1. Classification (GTDB taxonomy): domain Bacteria; phylum Pseudomonadota; class Gammaproteobacteria. The sequence goes on along the minus strand of JAOTTY010000149.1, from coordinate 8,091 downwards.
CTTTGCGGGCCACTTTTCGCGGAGCGCGAGATCGCCCAGAAATCGTTCCACGGCGTGGATATTCACCGCCTGGTCGAGTTGTGCCCGGTTACAGGCATCCTGGCAGGGGTGATAGCAGGCTCGCCCCATGATCGCCGGCAGCGGATTATTGGCGACGAGGGATTCCCAGGCAGCACGGTAATCGCCCTCCTCGGCGTGGAAAAGCCAACCCTGGATATCTTCTCCGGCAGGGCAGGCCTGGTTGCACGGTGGCAACCGGTCGACGTAAACAGGGCGTTCGCTGCGCCAGCTGCCGGTCTTGTTGAGCAGGCTGCTGCCGACATCGAGTGTGACGGCAAACGGTATTTTTCCGGATTCATTGCTCACGCCGATTCTTCCCCTTCCGCCAGCAGACCGAAGCGGCGAATGTTGCGTTCCGCGATCTCACGCAGCGCTTCGAGCTGGTGCGCATTCTCCGGCAAAAATACGTGCGCGAAACGCCGCTGCAGCCTGAGGTAGTCCTCGACCGGTTTACGTTCCCGAATCCTCGTGGACGCCGTAAGCTCTCCGAACTCGGCCTCGAACAGTGGGAACATTCCGCATTGCGTGGCCAGTCGCGCTACCTTGATGGTGTCCGCTGGACGCGAACCCCAGCCTAGCGGACAGGGCACGAACACTTCCAGGTATCGCGCGCCGTGAAAGCCCATCGCCTTGACCACCTTGTATTCAAGATCGTGCAGATCATGCACCGATGCGGTCGCGACATAGGGTATGCCGTGCGCCATTGCGATCAGCGGCACACTCTTGCCAGTGTTCAGTTCATTACCGGGTTCATTACCCACGATGGTGGTGGTTGCAGTGCGCGCCGCCGGTGGCGTCTGGCTCGAGCGTTGCACGCCGGTATTCATGTAGGCCTGGTTGTTGTAACAGACGTAGAGCACATCATCGTTGCGATCGAACATACCCGACAGGCAACCCATGCCGATGTCGGTCGTGCCGCCGTCGCCACCCTGCGCGATTACGCGCACGTCCTTCCGCCCCCTGGCGCGTAAAGCGGCTGCAATTCCGGCACCGACTGCAGGTGTGTTGCCGAACAGCGAGTGTATCCAAGGCAGGCGCCAGGCAGATTCCGGGTAGGGCGTCGTGAATACTTCGAGACAACCCGTCGCGTTGGCTGCAATGAGCTGATCGTTCGCAGCGCGCAATGCCGCGTCGACAACGTAGCGTGCGCCGAGCGCCTCGCCGCAGCCCTGACAGGCACGGTGTCCCGAGTCGAGCGAGTTGGCCCGTTCCACGCTTGCCTGCACCGTACGTTGCGCATCGTCCAGTAGCCGATTACCGACAGTGAAGGTGCCGGTCTGATAAAACTTCACCCGCTGCGCGGAATCCGGGACTTTGGTCATTCTGAACTCCTTGCAATGGCCTCGGCGCCAGCGATATCGCGTAAAATGCTTTCGGCACTCGGTCCGGGACGCTGAATATGGCGCAAACGTTCAAGTTCGCGATGGACCACGGCGACGTCCAGATCGTGGAAATGCGGTTCTTCCAGTTCGTCATGCACGCCCTTGTCCAGCATGCGCCGCAGGTTGTCGCGCGTGATCGGGCGACCGCCGAGGCCACCGATGACCGAGTGTACAGCAATCGGCAGGTTGGCAAGCGCCATGCGCACATCGGCGGCGAGAATGCCGCCCATGCCGACCGCCAGGCTTTTTTCGAATACGATCACCCTTTTTGCACCTGCCAACGCTTCACACAGTTGTTGCTTTGGAAATGGGCGGTAACTGCGGATCGACAGCAACCCAATCGACAAGCCATCCTGCCTCATATCGGCCAATACCGACTTCATCGTGCCGACGACCGAACCCATGGTCACCACTACCGTACTCTTGTCTTCCGCGTCAAAGGATTTTAACAACCCGCCGGAATCGCGGCCGAAAAGCGCCTCGAACTCGGCCGCATGGCGTGGAATCAGATCGAGCGCTTCGAGCTGCTTGTAATGCGCCAGAAACCTCACCTCGGCAAAAGCTTCGGGCCCTACCATTGCGCCCATGGTAATCGGAGCCAGGGGATCAAGTACCTGCTGCGGTTCGAACACAGGCAGAAAATTATCCACGTCGGCCTGGTCCGGCACATCGACGCGGGTATAGGCATGCGTGAGAATGAAACCATCCATGCATACCATCACCGGCAGGCTTGCCGCTTCCGCAAGCCGGAACGCCTGAACGTGCACGTCCGCTGCCTGTTGATTGTCTTCGACAAACAGCTGGATCCAGGCAGCATCGCGCGCAGCCATCGAGTCACTCCAGTCGTTCCAGATATTGATGGGCGGGCCGATGGCGCGGTTACCCACGGTCATGACGATCGGCAGCCCCAGGCCGGATGCGTTGTATACGGCCTCCATCATGAACAGCATGCCCTGGCTCGAGGTGGCCGTATAGGTGCGCGCCCCGGTGGCAGAGGAACCGATACATGCGCTCATCGCGCCGAACTCGGATTCCACGTTCAGGAACTGACAGTTGCCGACAAGTCCGCGTTTAACCATGTCACCGAGGCCCTCGACGATATGCGTCTGCGGTGTAATCGGATAGGCAGCAATCACCTCCGGACGGCAAGCCGCCACGGCCTGCGCCACCGCCGCCGAACCCTCAATCTGTTGCAGCATGTGCCTTCCTCCCGCCTCAGCCTGCCTGCGCCGCATCGTGCGCTGCACGCGCCACGATGACATTGTTATGCGCAATATCACCAGAAAATTTGTCGTTGATCGCCGTGATGACAGACTCGAGGTGCAACACGTCCGAGAGTGCCGTAAATGCCCCCAGTAAGGCCGTGTTGGGCGTTGGTCTGCCCAGATGGCGCAGCGCGAGCTCTGTCGCGGCGACCGTGTAGACGTGGTGATCTGGTAGACGCGCTAGTGCGTCATCGATACGGAGTTCGGGCAATCGGCGAGCTGTATTGATGAGCAAAAATCCGTCGTCCGCCAGTCCATTGAAAACATCGACCGCATGGAACAGGGTCGGATCCTGAATGATCAGCAGGTCAGGGCGCAGAACCGGTTCTGTGAGCTCGATGGGATCCTCATCAATACGCACGTATGCCACCACCGGAGCTCCCATGCGCTCCGACCCGAAACTCGGAATGGCCTGCGCATGCCTATCCTCTGCGAAAGCTGCGATAGACAGCATCTCGGCCGCCGTCACTACACCCTGACCGCCACGCCCGTGAATGCGTATTTGAAACATGCGTGTCCAGTGCTCCCCATTTGTATTATTAGGTCATCATCCGGCTACCAGGTCAAATCGTCCGGAACCCGGTACTCTGAATAAGGGTCGTTCTGATTCGAATCAGATTCCGCTTGCTGACCGATATCGATCACGCAGGACTCATCACGCTCGACAATTTTTTTTGCCACCGCAGCGGGAACGAGTTCGAATTTTCTGCCGTCACTTTTGACACAGGTTGCTATGACCAACTGACCTTCAACAAGCTGATTCTTCTGCGTTTCTGTAACGTAAATTTGCTTCACTTTGCGCTTGTAGACGAAACCATAAGGATGTTCGCCCTGCGTCCGATCGAGCTTGTTGATATCGATTAATTGTATCGCCTGGGCGGCAAGTTCCTTACGTCGGACTTCCTCCTGGCGCCTCTGATTCAGTTCACGATCGCGCTGGATTTTTCTGTTTTGCAGCTGTTGCCCGGGTGCGTCTGCTTTCAGTTTTTTTTTGGCGCGCTTTTTCCGCGCAAGATTCACCTGCTTGCTTTTTTCCTGGTTTGCCTTGGCCAGCCTTTTCTGGTCGACCAGGCCAGCTTTGAGCAATTGCTCCTGTAGTGATGACATGATGCGTATCGAAACATTGCAGATGACCGATATATTAATCCAGAGTGTTATTTTCGGCGAAGTTTATTCTTTATCTAATCGAGTCCGTGATTAAGTTCCTGGTCGAAGGGCGGAGGGATTTATGTAAGCGACCGTGGACCTACGGACATTCATTCCCCGGACCTTGCCAACATAATCTATTGAAATATATGGCAATATTGTACCCGGTTAGGCTCGCTAATGCCCCTGTTTGAAATTGAACGGCCAATGGATTATCGACCATCTGAAGGCATCATTTTTGTTGGAGCTGAAGATCGGTATTCGGAAAACGGGCGTAGCTTCACCAGAATTTGCGCCTGATGCTTGAATGTGAGCCCTGCGTATCTGTATTCTCATGTTAAATGTAAGTCCCGGCCGATATTCGCTTTGTTCTCCCGAATACCGGTAATTTCTTATGGCTTTGTCTCCTCAGGCAGAGCTGCGTCGATGCCGACGTTGACGCTTGTTCGCCACGCCGGCACGGGTAATTACCTCCAGTCCCCGTTTACCGGGGTCGTAAACGCCTTTTTCACCCGATAGCCCGAAATCGGCCTCGAGCGCCATATGGACCCTTGTGGGCTCCAGTTTCATTTGATCTATCAAAATGTTGGACAACAGGGTAAACAGGCGGCGCATCGATATCTTCCAGGTACTGCCGGTGAGTTCATACAGGCCATCACTCAGCTCGAGGAAACGGGCAAACGGATGCTGTGCCAGGATCAGGGGCAAGGTATTGGGAAAGCGGCCCGAATTGCCGATCATTTCCCAGTAGCGGGCAAAGCGATTGACCCGCTGCATGGTTTGAAAATCGATGTCGCGCGTGCTCAGTATGTTATAGGGCGCCGCGGGATTGTAGCGCAGCAGAAATTCATCGGTATGCCGGTTGATCGGCGCACCTCGTAGCCGTTTCAGAATTCCGAGCTGTATCTCCTGCGGTTTCAGCGACACGAGTTGATCGAAACTTCGCGCAAAGTTTTCCAGGGTATCCCCGGGCAGGCCGAAAATCAGGTCGGCGTGAATATGCGCGCCAGTGTGTTCGCGCAACCAGCGCAGGTTGTCACAGGTGCTCTGGTTGTTTTGCTTGCGGCTGATAATTTGCTGGATTTCGGAATCGAAAGTCTGCACGCCAATTTCGAACTGCAGCGAACCAGGTGGAAATCTGGTCAGGACCTGCCTGAGTTTTTCCGGCAGGCAATCGGGGATCACTTCAAAATGGAGATACAGATCGTCATGCATGCGTGTCAGGAAAAACTCCAGAATCGCAACACTGGTAGCTACTTTCAGGTTGAAGGTTCGATCGATGAACTTGAAATTGCGCGCGCCGCGGTGAAACAGACCGTCCATCGCATCGAGAAAACGCCCCAGCTCGAAAGGCTGTGCCGTCCTGTCGAGCGCAGACAGGCAAAACTCGCACTTGAACGGGCAACCGCGCGATGCTTCGACATAGATTAGTCGGTTGCGCAGATCCTCGTCGTTGTAATAGGCGTAGGGCAATTCGAGTTCTTCGAGGCTGGCGCTTCTGCCGGCGATAACTTTCGAAGCCAGGGAAGGTTGTCGGACCAGGTCTTCGCATAATTGTCGAAAACTGATTTCTCCCGGGCCGGTTATCACGTAATCCGCCTGGTCGGCGAGTCCTGGCAGGTCGTTTGCAAAACTGACCTCGGGACCGCCCACGACCACGATGGTTCGCGGTGCGACCTGCTTTAACAGCGCGATCACCGCGGTGGTCTCGGTCACGTTCCAGATGTATACGCTGAAACCGATGATGCTTGGCTTTCGCGCAAGCATTTGCTCAACGATATCGATGGGACGTTGCCGGATGGTGAATTCCATTATCTGCGCCTGTTTACGCAACTCTCCGAGGTTCGCATACAGATAACGTAGGGCAAATGCACTGTGCATGTAGCGCGCGTTGAGCGTGGTCAGAAGAATCGTGTTATTCACCTGGTCGACTGGACAGATTCTGGCAGGATGACAAGATAGCCAATGATAACCGACAGTGACCCATTACTAAACAAGGGGCTCTGAAATCCGATAAATACAGTCGATGGTATTTCGATACGATGCTGTTAGACTGCGCAGCTCGAAAATTATCTCGCGCACGGTTTCAGGAAAAAATTCATCCATGTGGTTCAAAAACTTGCAGCTTTATCGTTTCACCAAACCATTCGAACTGGACGCAGAAACCCTGGGTCGGCAGCTGGCAGAGCATAGTTTCGTGCCCTGCGGCAGCCAGGACGCAACCCGATCCGGCTGGATACCGCCGCTGGGCCGCCACGGTAGCGAATTTGTGCACGCGACCAATGGCTATTTAATGCTTTGTCGCAAGCGCCAGGACAAACTGCTGCCTGCCGCGGTGGTCAACGAGGCGCTGGAGGAGAAGGTATTGCATATCGAAGAGCGCGAGGCGCGCAAACTGCCGGCCAGACAGCGGCGCTCGCTGCAGGACGAAGTAATTTTCAACCTGTTGCCCAGGGCCTTTGCCCGTTCTTCTCTGCAGTACGCCTATATTTCGCCGCGCGACAACCTGCTGGTGGTTGACGCGGCCGCCGCCAGTCGTGCCGAAGAAATGATCGACGACCTGCGCGCTGTGCTCGGTTCCCTCTCCGTGGTCCCGCTGGCCTCGAATAAACTGCCGATCGAGGTCATGACCCAATGGGTCAATAGCGCGCAGCCCCCGCCGGGCTTTGTCCTGAACGACGAATGCGAATTGCGCGACAATGCCGATATCGGCTGCGTGATCCGCTGCAAAAACCAGGATCTGGCGGCGGCGGAGATTGTCAGCCACCTGAAAACCGGCATGCACGTCAGCAAGCTGGCGCTGAACTGGCAGGAGCGTATCGAATTCCTGCTGGATGAAAAACTGGCCATCAAACGCCTGCGTTTTTCCGAACTGGTACAGGAACAGGCCGACGAGATCGAAGCCGATGACGTCGCGGCCCGGTTCGACGTGGATTTTGCAATCATGGCGCTGGAACTGTCCGGCTTTTTCAAAGCCTTGTTGGACGCTTTCGGCGGTGAGGATTTAACCCGGCGGGAAATTAAGTGACGCAGTAAGATGGCGGCTACGGTGATTCATGCTTACCGAAATTAATGAAACTGTCGCCATAACTGCATGTTTACCAGGTATCTTTCAGGATTTGCGATGATCGTCAGCAGATTTCCGCCGCGGTAAGAGCCTGCCGGTTGTCGTTCGGATGGAAACCCAACCTGCGCGCAATTTTTTCCTGACTGAAAATTTGTTGGCCGAGTTGAAAATGACTTCGATTTTTCCAATGGCCGCTTCATCCTGCCGATCCAGTTGGCCGTCGACATCGACGATGTCGCGCAAAAAGCCGAGTATTTCCCGCGACATCAGCTTGAAATTACAGTCGCGATTTTCGCTCGCAAATTCAGCCAGGGTTCGCGCCAGTTGCTTGATGGAAAGTTCGCCCAGAGTCGATTCGATGTAGTCCGTACCCGCAGCTACGAAATTCGGGTCATATCCCCATTCCTTGACGAAATAATTGCGGATGAGCAGGCGTTTCGATTCATCGATGCTTCCGTCGACCTCGGCCACCTTCATCGCCAGCGGCGCCAGAAGGTCAAACAGGCCCAGTGCCAGAACGTCCAGCGGCGTATTGATGAAATTGGGAACCACGGTGACACGGCTCGCCGCCACTTTTTTCAAATGCCTCGTGATGCCAAACCAGGCACCACCGGTTATCACCCCGGCGGCGATCACCCAGCCGATTGGCGTAACCGCCGTGCCGATACCCAGTGTCGCCAGGAAACCGGTGGGAGCGAAGAATGTCGAGGCAACCACAGAGGATTTTGCGACCACCGCCGCGGTTGTTGCCACGCCGGCGGTATCCCAGACCTGCACCACCGCGTTCTTTACCTTCAAAGAGGTATAGGCGTCCTCGCCGATCGCCAGCTTTGCCTTGAAGCTCAAGGGCTCCGACACTATCGCTTCGACGTCCCGAAACCAGTCGACCTGGTCTCTATTTTCCACTTACCGCCCCCTTAAATCGTGCCACCAACTATGTTGGATTGACCTGTAATTCTGACCCAGTGGGGTCCTAAAATGAAGCGAAAGTATTAATCCGAAGGTATGATCAATTCGACCTTAAAGGACGATCCAGGACCCAATAGTCCGCCGATGCCGGTCAGAATTCTAGTAACCGATTGAAAAATAAAGATAACCCGCTGTTCTCGGTTGGGCTGGAAGCGGCGATCAGTGGGCTGCGGAGTCACCGCTAGCTTACAAGAAACACCAC
>JAOTTY010000400.1 GCA_029864185.1 Gammaproteobacteria bacterium | reverse complement strand
CCCGTTGCCGCCAATATCGGTCCGGGCCACCACGGCAACGCGCCCTCATCCGGCCACCAGGGGGCGCCGATGCGCAGGTATTCAGATCGTTATTCGTACCGGGCAGCTTCCGCGAAGAGAAGAACCGATGATGATCAATCTTTAATGTATCAATCCTGATCCCGGGGTTCGGATAAGGCGAGGCGGGCCTCGGCCCGCCTCGCTAAGATCTCCCTATTCGAACATCAACATGATCTTCTTGACAACCTCATCCCAGACGCCATCGCCATCCTCGACGAGGTAACCGAAGGTCTTGACGTGCTCGTTGAACGCGGCGAGTTTATTCGCATCGTCCGCTCTCAGCATTTGAGCGCGGTGACAGGCACCGCAGGCACGGGACGCGGGACCCATGACGTAGCGCGGGACGTCATTGATATTGCGCTCGAACTGGGTATCGTCGCTGCCCGCATGCAGGCTCGGCAGCGACTTCGATTGATCGGGCACGCCATAAGTACCTTTATCGAGGACTTCATCAAACGGCACATGGCAGGATTCGCAGTTCTTGACACCGAACCGGGGGAACTCTGCGCTGAGCTTGTGGTCGTGCTCGGCTGCCTCCACCGGGTCAGCGATATCGATGTCGCCGATATCGAACACCTGGAACGAGTGCACCGCGTGCACGTAGGAGTCGATCGACCTCGATTGCATCTCCAGGTGCGAACCGGCGGACGATGGCACGTGGCACATCTTGCAGATCTTGATGTTGCCGCCGCGGTTGGCAGAGTGGAAGGTGGTCGCCAGCGCATCGTGGCAGGAGTTGCATCCGTTCTGAACGTCGACCACGTCATCCTCGACCACGAAGGTGTCGGTCGCTGTCCCGTCGGGGAGAGCCGAGGTCAGATCGAAGGTCCTGGATGGGGCATTCATTGCAAGCACCAGCGGGACCGGATTTCCGCTCCTATCCAGAGTCGTCAATGTCTTGTGGCCCAATTCCGGCATAACACCAATTTCCAGTCTTCTGATCGTGCCATCGGCAATCATGTCGGCCCACATCGACATGTCGACGGTAACTTCCCAGGTGGTGGGATCGCCGGTGTCCACCTCGGTGATTCGAGGATGATCAGCCGGATCATAGTTGCCCACCAACTCGTACTCGAGCAACCGGTTCCTGTTCTCGTCGCGGTTGTGCGGGCCCACGATGTAATGCTTGGTATCGTAGCCGTAGGGTCCAATGATCACCAGGGGTACGATATCCTCGGCATCGTAATCGGCGAGCGCTGCTGTATCTGGATCCCCGTTAGTATCGAGTTCTGCCGCAGAGAATTCAATCGTAAGAATGTTGGTAGCCGCATCGAACAACGCCGAATCCACGCTAACCTCGAGGGCCTCGGAATACTTGGTCCCGTCGCTGGTGTAGATTTCCGGATCGTAACCGGTGTGGATATCGGTGAACTCGGGACCGACGCCCGCTGAGGGATATGGATTCCCAAGGGGATCCAGAAATCCAGGTGGCGAATGGCAGGCATTACAGGTCGCAGCTTTCAGATTAGCCGGAGTATCAATAAAATTATTATGGACTGTAATAGGAACGCCTAACCTGTTGGTCGTCATTTTCTCTATCAGTTTATCCACCGCGTGACAGCTAATGCAGGTTTCAGCCGTGTAATTCTCGGTCGCCAAGGTCTCGACAAGCTTGCCTGCGTGACAGGTATTGCAGGTTAGCATGGACTGCGGGTAGCCGAACTCCATGTTATGCGACATGTGCAAGTCATTCATCAGCCTGGTCTTATAGGCGTACTTGGCCAGTTCAGCTGCGTCCATATTTTCTCTAATCGAATCCTTGGTCGTGTCAGGTGGGACTTGAGCAGCAGCCGCTTCGGCCAGCTCATGAAGGGCGGCATGGCGTGTAGGATTGTCCTTTAACAGCTGCCAGTCCTCGTGGCGGCCATTACGCTGATCAAGGTGGCAAGTCTTACAGACGTAAAAATCGTTGCCGTCGTTACCTGCGACGGCGAGATCAGTAACGTTTTCACTGACTTCGCCATAAATGTAGGCATGCTTGAGGAATGGCCGGGTATGGCAATTTTCACAGCCGGAAGCATTGGCAAGAGACACATAATCTGTGCCGACACCGGTTTTTATCATTGCTGCAAACGGAAATTTGGGATTATCAAGTTTACCGGCGCTATTTGAAGGCAGTGTTTCATCCCTGCCATATACGGCGATGTGGCCATTCAACAAACTCAAATCACCGAGTGTATTTGAGTTACTGGTACTCGTGCAGCCGCCGTTGCCGTCGTAGGTTAAGGTGCCTTTTATAGGCTTCCAGAACGTACTCGCGGCACCATCGGAAAATTCCCTGGTTACCGGATCGTATTGGACGAAGTTGATACCGAGTGCGTCAGTGACATCGGGTTCAGGATTAGAGGTGGCGAGCCTGCAATCGAAATTCTGATAAATCCCAAATTCGTCTTTCTTGGCCATGTCAAATGTGACGGTATCGGTTCCAGTCGTGGCAGGGGGAACAGGAGCGGTATATACGTAATTCAAATTGACTACTCTGAGTGCCTGGTCCTGATAGAACTCTTCGTAATCGGCCTGATGCTGGGCCCCCGATTTGGCGAGCGAGCCACTGTCGTCATGGCATATAACACAAGCCTCGGGCTT
>JAOTTY010000399.1 GCA_029864185.1 Gammaproteobacteria bacterium | reverse complement strand
GCCTGCCTGCGTATCGCCGATTTCCTGGAGACGCTGTAATGGTCGGAAACGAAATCAAACGCTGCTGGTGGTGCGGAGACGACGAACTCTACCGGCGCTACCACGATGAGGAATGGGGCGTGCCGGTACACAACGAACGCGACCTGTTCGAGTTTCTTTGCCTCGAGGGCGCGCAGGCTGGCTTGAGCTGGATTACGATTCTGCGCAAGCGCGACAGTTACCGCCGCGCCTTCGATAATTTCGACGCGCACAAGATCGCGCGCTACTCCGAGGGCAAGATCCAGGCGTTGCTGCAGGATCCCGGTATCGTGCGTAACCGCCTCAAGGTCAACGGCTTCGTTAAAAACGCGCGCGCCTGTCTCGAACTGCTGGAGCAGGGCAGCACGCTGGACGAATACCTGTGGGGTTTCGTCGACGGCAGGCCGTTGCAGAATCGGCGTAAGACCAGCAAACAGGTGCCGGCGACGACCGCGATATCCGATGCGATGTCGAAGGAGCTCAAGAAGAAGGGCTTTACATTCGTCGGCAGCACCATATGTTATGCCTTCATGCAGGCCGCGGGACTGGTCAACGACCATGTTGTCGACTGTTTCCGCCACGACGAATTGAAACGAGGTTGATATGTCAGTACGGGCAAAAGTCGAATTCCTGTCGAAGCGAACCGAGCGTCCGATTTACTACGCGTCCAGCGCCGGGCGCAATGCCAGGCACCAAATCGATCAGCCGATGAACATCGTGTCGGTAGAGGTCGTCGACGCGCGCGCACGCGACGACGACGATGCGCCGCGAGCCTTCGGCCAGCATCCCTCGGGCTTCGACCTGCTTACCTTCGAAACCCGGGTCGATAATTTTCTCGATCAGAAGCAGATCGAATCGATCTACGAGCCCGAGATCGTCGATTTTCTGAAAAGGACAACCGGTGGTTACCGCGTGCATATTTTCGACCATACGGTGCGCGCGTCCGACCCGGAACTGCGCGAGCAGAAAAACCTGCGCGAACCGGCGACGCTGGTGCACAACGATTACACGTCGAAATCGGGATTTGTCTGTTTACGGGAGAACCTCGGCGACGACGCCGAAGAACTGGCACGGGGCCGTTTCCAGATCATCAATGTCTGGCGTCCGCTAACCGATCCGGTCGAAGACTATCCGCTGGCGCTGGTTGATGCCCGCAGCCTTAACACAGGCAATCTCGTCGATACCGAGCGCCGCGCGCCCAACCATGTCGGCGAAATCCAGCTTGCGCTGCACGATTCGGCGCAACGCTGGTATTACTACTCGTCGATGCGTCCCCACGAGGTGCTGATGTTCAAGACCTTCGACTCGGTCGACGGCGGCACGCATCCCTGCAGCATTCACACCGCGATCCACCTGCAGAATGCGCCCGCCGACGCAAAACCGCGCGAGAGCGTCGAAACCCGCGCGTTCGTGTTTTACCGCTAGGGGTGGGACTCAGGCCAGGTCGATCCTGACCGGCACCGCGCGGCTCAGCGTGTGCCCGACCGGCGAGGTGCCGACTACCTTTTCGTGTAGCGTCCTGATGTCTTCGGCGCAAGCGTCGCTGTCGATATTTACCTTGACCGAAATGCTGTTATAGCCGGCGTTACCCTGCGGCGCCAGGCCGAGGAAGGTATGCAGATCGAGATCGCCTTCCAGATCGATATTCACATCCCTGAGCTCGATTCCCATAGCGGTCGCGTTCGCGGCGTAACCTACCGCGAGGCAGTTGCCCAGGGCGGCAAGTACCTGTTCGACCGGGTTGGGCCCGGTATCGGTGCCGCCGAGCGCGCCGGGTTCGTCCGATGCCATCGGGTCGAAGTCGCGGATTGTTGCCTCGGAACGAAATCCGCCCTTCCAGTTGACCTTCGCGCTCCACCGGGTGTCCGCGACTTCGGGCTCCTGCTGGATCTTGCCGGCCAGGCCGGCGACGGCGTCCATGTTGACATCGTTCAAGCTGGTGGTGACTGAAGCGCTCATGGGCGGATTCTCCTCGGTTATTTTCGCTATCGGGAAGCGCATCATACGCCTGTTTTCTCTCACGAGCCAAATGCCCGATGACGTTATGACGGATCGATTTATGCTTGTTTTTGCAATTTATACGCGACAAAGTAGCGCTATCGACCCGTCGGGAGGCTGCATGGCCAGTAAGGAATTACGCGAACGAATGTTGAAACAACTCTGGATAGCGGCGATAGCGGCGGTTTCCGGCAGCGCGGCGGTCAAAAATGCGCTGGCCGCGGACGAGCCGTTTATCCCCGATCTGATTGTTGCGGTTGGCAAGGCGGCCGACGGCATGTGCAGCGGCGCGCTGGAGCGATTTCCGCACAGCAAGGCCCTCGTCGTGACCAAGTACGATCACGCCAGCCCCGCATTGCGCGCCCATCCGGCGGTCGACGTGATCGAGTCCGGGCATCCGATACCGGATCAGCGTTCGCTGGACGCCGGTCGGGCTTTGCTGGAGCGGATGCGGGCCATGCCGCCGGGTAGCCGGGTATTGCTACTCGTTTCGGGCGGCGCGTCGGCGCTTGCCGAAGCTCTGCCGGACGATATGACGCTATCGGACCTGCGCGCGATGACGGATGAAATGATCGCCACCGGCAAGACCATCGGTCAGATCAATGCGCGGCGCAAGGAAGCCTCGCTAATCAAGG
>JAOTTY010000148.1 GCA_029864185.1 Gammaproteobacteria bacterium | reverse complement strand
CCGCGGTCGCCCTTGGATTCGTCGTCGTAGTAGATGACCTTGAAGTTATAGCACTTGCCGTCGACCATGACGCCGCCCTTATCCCTTATTTTCTGGATCGCGTACTCGTAGCCGTTCTTGGCGTGGATGCCGTTGGTTGCGTACTTGCCGGTCAGCGAGATCGCCGACCCAAGCACTATTTCGCCACAGGCTGCGAAGGCCGCCTGGGTAAATAAAAGCGAGATTGCCGCTACCAGGGTCGATAGCACGGATAGTTTCTTCATTTTGCTCCTCCGATTGTCGAGCTGCAGCTACGCGCTGCGTTTTTTTAATTTTGATCCACGGATTCTATGCTGGTTTTGCAGGCATCGCAACCGCTTCAGTCCCCTTGAATCATATGAATTAAGACTTAGCGCCCGCTTAACGAGTCAGATCAGCTCGTCCTTGCGATCGTCGGTTTCCCCGTAGCGACTCAGCGCCGGCGCCTTCAATCCCTCGTACAATCTTTCGAGGTTGGCGTTGATCAGTTTTCCATGCTGCTCGAACAGGCTGTTGCCGGCCAGGTCGCTTTCGACGATGAAGGGTCCGAAGTTTTCCACCTCGAACACCCACATCGCCTGCGCGTTGCCGAGTTCCTCGAGCCAGTGCACGGCCCTGACTCCCCTGATGCCGCGACCGAGCAGCGCCCCGGTACCGTAACCGACCGTGGTCAGGTAGATCGCGCCGGCCGGCACCAGGATGTCGCGATAGTCCTCCGCCGACATGCCACCCTTGCCGATAACGAGCCTCGCGTTCGAGCGCCGCAGCCATTCCGCCATGTACTTCGAGAAACGGAAACTGGCGGTCGCGGTGACGCCGCCGACCGAGTAACTGCCGTCGTCGTTTACCGCCGCCGCGGGAGAACAATGAAAATTGGCGTTACTCTGCTGCGTCAGGCCCGGCGGCAGTGCGGCGCCCTCCTCGAGCACCTTGCGATAAACCCCTTCGCGGCCCGTATAGATCAGACCGTCGAGGTACACGACCGTACCGATCTCGAGTTTATCGAGATCGGCCAGCGTCACCGGAATTTTTATACGGACGCTGTCGCGCCCGTGTTTGCGACCGGCCATTCGACTGTCTCTCTGCGCATGTAAGGAGTAAACCACTGGGGATCGTGGCGGTATTCGCACCGGCCGTCGGCGTGTATTCGCACCGTTGCACGGCGCGACGACAGGCAAAACGCGTGCGCGCTGACCGGCATGCCGCCGGTATGCGTGAAACCGACTTCGATATGACAATCGGCAACCATCGCGTTGCCGACGAATCCCATTGCACCCATGCCGATGCTGTTGCCGAGTTTCTTCAGTTCGAGTTCGAGCGCGGCGATTTTCGGGTCCGGGTTACGGTCGCCGACGACGCGCAGGCACGCGGCCTGCTTGCCGAGTACCATGGTCGTGTCCTTGGAACCGCCGACGCCTATGCCCATGATTGCCGGCTGGCAGGCCAGCCCGCGCTTGCCGAAAGAAACCAGCGTGTCGAGGAAAAAGCGCTTGATGCCATCGATGCCGTCACCGGGGAACAGCATGCGGTAATCGGTGCCGAACAGGCCACCCTTGTGCACCGTGGTGATATCGATCCAGTCGACATCGGGCTCGAAACTCCAGTCGATCTCGGGCGCGTTGATACCGACGTTATTGTTGTGATCGTTGCGCCACAGCGGATGGACGCGGTTGGGCCGCAACGGAATATCCTGCGTTGCCCTGGCCGTGGCGCTGCGCAACGCGCGCTCCAGCCCGGTAAATCCATCGGCCAGGCGCGCATTGTTGCCAAGCTTGACGTAGTAACGTGGCAGGCCGGTATCGGCGCACATCGGTCGACGGTCCTCGCTCGCGGCGTTCCAGTTATCCATCATGGTCTGCAGCACGAAGCAGGAGAGTTCACCCTCCTCCCACTTCGCCATGTCCTCGATACCCTGCCGGTAATCCGGCGGAATATCGATCGCCGCCTGCGCCATGATCTGCCTGGCCGCGGTCTCGATTGTCTGGTAGTCAATCATTCTGAATCAGGGTCTCACCCGGTTTGACGATGGAAAACTCGACCGGCGCGCGCTCGACGAGCAGCTGGTCCCGATGGCGACGCGCGATCGTGAAATAGGACTCGTCGAGGCTGCCGACTTCGGGAAAATCCTCGCGAAAATGCGCCCCGCGTGAATTCTCGCGCGAAAGCGAGGCCGCCGCAACGACCTCGGACACCTCGATCAGGCTGCGCAGGTTGAGCCAGTCGTGCCAGCTCAGGGCGAATACGCGGTTGTCATCGCCGATCCCGGTCGCGGCCAACTCGGATTTCAAGCCTGCAAGTCCCGCCTGCGCCCGTGACAGACCCGCGGCATCGCGCAACACACCGACGTCGTCCCACATCAGGTCGAGCAGGCGATCGCGCATCGAATTCATGTCGCCGGCGTGTTGCCGGAATGGCAGCAGGCACTCGTCGATCGCGCCTTCGACGATTTCTATATCCGCTTCGGCCCAGTGCGCCTGCGCGGCCGCCTGAACGGCCATCTCGTCACCGGCGATGCCGCCGAATACGGTCGAATTGGCGACGCCGTTACCGCCGAGCCGATTGGCGCCATGCGCGCCGCCGGCGTCTTCGCCGGCGACGAACAGCCCCGGCATGGCCGAGCGCGTATCCGCGCCGACGACGACACCGCCCATCAGGTAATGCGCCGTCGGCACGACTTCGACACGGCCGCCCGCGAGGTCGAAACCGCAATCGGCGCAACGCCTGACCATCCCCGGAAACTTCTTCGCCACCGTTTCCGGCCCGAGGTGGTCCATCGCGATATAAACCCCGCCGTTGGGCGAGGTGCGGCCGGCGCGCATCTCGGCGTAGATCGCGCGGCTGACGATGTCGCGGGTCGCGCGCTCGCCGGCGGAATCGTATTTCTGCATGAAGCGCTCGCCGGCGCCGTCGAGCAGGTAGCCGCCGGCGCCCCGCAAGCCTTCTTCGAGCACGGTTCCGGTCATGCGCGTATCGCGACCGGCGAGCAGGCCGGTAGGGTGAAACTGCACCATTTCCATGTCGCGCAGGCCGAGACCGAGACGCAAGGCCATCGCCAGGCCGTCCATCGACTTGTCGCCCGACGGAGTGTGGTAGCGATACATCGTGGGGCCGCCACCGGTGGCAAGCAGCACCGTTTTTGCCCGCACCAGGCAAAACTCGCCGCTGCGCATGTCGACCAGCAGCACGCCGGCCAGCTCGGCGCCGTTGCGCGATGGTACCAGCTCCAGCGCGCGGTGCTCTTCCATCAGCTGCACCGGTAGCGTACGCACCTGTTCCATCAGGCGACCGATAATCTCGATCCCGGTCAGGTCGCCCTTGTGCACGGTGCGATCGAAGGTCTGCCCGGCGAACGCCTTGTGGTGCAGCGAGCCGTCGTCGTTGCGGTCGAAAAAGCAGCCGAGTTCGTTTTCGAGCTCCTGCACGCGGATCACCGCGGTTTCGCACAGCCGCATCGCCATCGCCTGGTCGGGCAGCCACTTGCCTCCAATAATCGTATCCATGAAATGGCGCTCGACCGAATCGCCCGGGCTCAGAGCCACGTTGTAGCCCCCCTGTACCATGCGCGTACAGCCGCACTTGCCGAGCAGCCCCTTGATCGCGATGGTCACCTCGAGATCGGGATTTGCCTGCTTCGCGTGCAGCGCCGCGAACATCCCCGCGCCGCCGCTGCCGAGGATCAGCACGTCGGTTTTCAGGATCTGGAATTCCATCTCAGAAAGCCCTCAGCAGGAAACCGCAGGCGACGAAGAACGACGCGGCGACGGCGACGGCCGCGTAGTTTTTTTGCCGGTCGCTCCACGGCAGATTCTCCAGCGCCAGCAGGCGAAGACCACCGAACAAATGTACCGCGAGCAGCAACACCAGACCCGCTTCGGCCAGTTTGAACAACGGCCCCGCAGTCCACTCGAGCGCCCGATCGAGCGCCGCATCCCCGTTCAGCGCGAGGCCCAGCAGGTAAAAGTGCATGGGTAAAAACAGCGCCAGCCCGAGGCCGGAAAGGCGGTGCAGCAGAAAGGCAAGGTAAAGCGGCTGCCGTCGATACGCCTTCATGCCGACCCCACCACCGCCGCGACGGCGCGCAAACCCATGACCAGCGATCCGGCCGCAAAGATCCAGCTCAGGGTATTCAGCAGCACCCCTTGCAGGGAGCACCATTCGCGCAGGATATTGCGCAAGCCGATCGCCGCGTGCAGCGCGACCGCGAGCACGAAAATCCCGTAAACGACGCCCCACAACAGGCTGCCCCGGGTGCGACCGAGAATTTCTTCGGCGGAGAGCCCACCCTGAATCGCGTATATCATGACGCCGATGTGCAGCAATACCAGCGGCACCATGATTGCCGCGCTGATGCGCTGCGCGAGGTAGAGTCTCAGCTCGGTCATGGCGCTAAAGCTTTTTCCTTCGCAGCGAACCGACCGTGACCATGCGCTTCAGGCCGGCGATCGACGCGGTGGGGTTGAGCTCGTTCGGGCAATGCGCCGCGCAGCCCTGCTGCGAATGACACTGCAGGCACCCGCCGTCGGCGGTCACCGCCTGCAGGCGTTCGGAGTGCCGGCGGTCGCGGGTATCGTTCTGCAGGCTCCAGGCGCGATTCAGCGCCGCGGGGCCGAGGTATTCGCGGTTCCAGGCAACCACGTCGCAGGCGGCATAACAGATGGCGCAGTTGATGCACTCGATGGCGGCGTTAGCGGCGCCGCGCTGCCAGTCGCGAGGCGAAATCGCGGCTACCGGCTGATGGCGTGATGCCGACCCGGCGAACTGGCCCTCGGCCTGTTTCCACTTTTCGAAAAATCCACTCATATCGCAGGCCAGGTCCTTGATGACCGGCAGGTTGCGCAGCGGTTCGATCGTCAGACGGTTGCCGTCGATGACCTTGTTGACATGGGTGCGGCAGGTCCAGCGCGGGGCACCGTTGACCATCATCGCGCAGGAGCCACACATGCCGACGCGGCAGGCGAAGCGATAGCTCAACGACGCGTCGGCGTTACGCTGAATCCAGGTCACGACATCGAGAACGGTTTGCGCGGGCTGCGGGGGCACGTCGAAATCGGCGAATCTGCCGCCCCCGGCGTCGCCTCGCCATACTTTCACACGGATGGGATTGGCGATCGAATCTTGCATCGCTGCATTTTATTACTTTATCAATATTCAAGATAATGAATTTAATTTGATATAGACTTTAATAAATTTAAAGTTTGTACTGCCATGAACCTGAAACAGCTACGCTCGATCGCGACTATCCGGCAGCAGGGCAGTTTTGCCGCGGCCGGTGACCGGATCGGCCTGAGTGCGTCGGCGATAAGCGTGCAGATGCAGCAACTCGAGGCTTCGCTCGGAACCGACCTTTTCGATCGCAGCAGCAGGCCGGTGACCCTGACCGCCCAGGGAGAGAGAATCGCCGGCATCGCCGCCGAGGTGCTGGAAAAACTGGAGCTGATAAAACGGGTCGCGCGCGGCGCCGATACGCCGGATTCGATGGCCATCGGCTTTATTCCGACCAGCGTCGATAACCTGCTGCCGCGGGTGCTGGAAGCGCTGCGTGAGGAATTTCCGCAACTGCAGGTCAGGGTGAAATCCGGCCTGTCGGGTGAACTGGCCGCGGCGGTGGTGAGAGGTGAACTCGATTACGCGCTGCTGACCAGCCCGGTCGTCGAGTTCCCTGATCTGGAGATCACGCCGATCGCGTCCGAAGCCTTTATCGCGATCGGACCCGCGCGGCTGGCTGGCATCGAATCCGATGCCGCGCTGTTGCGTGCGATGCCGTACATCGCTTTCAACAAGCGCACCTGGGTCGGTCAGCAGATCGCCGCGCTATTGCAGCAGCGCGGCATTCATGTCAGCGAGGCGATCGAAATCGACTCGCTCGAGGCAATAGAAAACCTGGTTGCGAAGGGCTTCGGGGTTTCGATCGTGCCCAGGCGGCTGTATGCCCCGATGAGCAAAGCAGAGCTGCTACAGGTCCCTTTCGGCGACCCGGTCGCCACCCGGCAGCTGGCACTGGTGCGTCACACGGCCCGCGGCGGCTCGGTGCTCGACGCGGCCATCGAACGAATATTTATCGACATGCCGCGAGGTTTTGGCGGCTAGAAATACCCAGGAAAGCCAGGGTTGACGCTACCGGAGACGACACCGCCCCTAACTTTTCTCCGTTTAACCGGCAATGCTAATCGATCCGGCACTTTTCCCGAAAAATCGCGATGAAATGCTAGCTGCGGCCTTTTTGTTAAATATTTCACATTTATCGGTAGCGAGCGCCCGCGTGGCCAAAATGTGCACTGGTACAAGGATTCGGCGCTGGTCAAAGCTAAACTAACGCATCAACCGAAAAGCTTATTAAAATACAGGTAACATCGATGAACCTAGACACAACCTGCACCGGCTTCGATGAGATGGATGCCACCGATAACAGCCTGATGAGAACCTACACCCAGATCGCGAGTTGCGCCGTGGGTGACGGTTTCGTGGAACGCCGTCGACAGAGCCTGCGCGCCAAACTCGAACGCGAGCAGTACGAGCGCGAACAGGAAGTCCAGAACTCTTTCAGCAAATCGTTCAGAAATCTGCTGAAAGGCAATTAGCCAGGACCCGAAACCAGGAATTCCCTAGCAGCAGGGCTGGTCTCGCTACCAGTCCTGCTTGACTGTGTCTGGCGATAATGGAAAGATGCCGGCAATAATTAAAACGAGCCGGCATCGACAACAACTGTATCGACGCCATGATCCTGGACCGCAATGCTCCAAATAGCCAAGCGCTACGTTAGCATCGTCGAGACCGTCAACTACCGCATCGGGCGGGTCATGATGTATTTCATATTCGTCATGATCGGCATTCTGTTGTGGTCATCGATCTCGAAGACCTTCTTCCTGCCCTCGCTGTGGACGCTGGAAATGGCGCAATTTGCGATGGTTGCCTACTACATCATGGGTGGCCCCTACTCCATCCAGCTCGGATCGAACGTGCGCATGGACCTGTTCTACAGCACCTGGAGCGACCGGACCCGGGCCTGGGTCGACTCGTTAACGATACTTTTCCTGATCTTTTATCTCGGCGCGCTGCTGTGGGGCGGATTCGAGAGCACACAGTACGCGATCCAGTACGGCGAGCGCAGCTATTCGGCGTGGCGACCCTACATGTGGCCGATCAAGGTCACGATCTGCGTCGGCCTGGTGCTGATGCTGTTACAGGCGATCGCGGAACTGATCAAGGATATCTTCAGAATCAGGGGCGAGGAGCTCGGCCGTGTCGAATGAGCTGATCGCGATCACGATGTTTTCGTCGATGATGCTGATGCTGTTTACCGGGCAGCGCGTGTTCGGCGCCATCGGCGTGGTCGCGGCGGTCGCGGCGCTGACGCTGTGGGGCACGCACGGCGGTTCCGATATCCCCTTTTCGGCGGCAATGAAACTGATGAAGTGGTATCCGCTGCTGACGCTACCGATGTTCATCTTCATGGGTTACGTGTTGTCCGAATCGAAGATCGCCGATGACCTGTACCGCATGTTCCACGTCTGGATGGGCGGGCTGTACGGCGGGCTGGCGATCGGCACCATCGGCTTGATGGTGCTGATTTCGGCGATGAACGGCCTGTCGGTGGCCGGCATGGCCATCGGCGCCACCATCGCGCTGCCCGAACTGCTGCGGCGCGGCTATGACAAGCGCATGGTCACGGGTGTCATCCAGGCAGGCTCGTCGCTCGGCATCCTGGTGCCGCCGTCGGTGGTGCTGGTGCTATATGCGATGATCGCGCGCCAGCCGGTCGGACAATTATGGCTGGCCGGCGTCATCCCCGGCCTGATGATGGCGGCAATGTTCATACTCTATATCGGGATACGCTGTCGACTGCAGCCAAAACTCGGCCCGGTGTTGTCGGAGCAGGAGCGCGATATCCCGATGCAGGAAAAGCTCAGGCTGCTGCGCGCCGGGCTTTTGCCGATCATTATCTTCGCGTCGATGATGGTGCCGTTCATCAACGGCTGGACCAGCCTGGTCGAAAGTTCGGCAATCGGGGCGATGACGGCGTTTGTCGCGGCCATCGTCAAGCGCCGCATGACGCGCCAGGTTTTCGAAACGTCGATACGCAACACGCTCGCAATTTCCTGCATGTTCATGTGGATTATCCTGGCCGCGCTCGGCTTCGGCGCGGTGTTCGACGGCCTCGGCGCGGTCAGCGCGATCGAAGACCTGTTCACCGAGCGGCTCGGTCTCGACCCCTGGGTCATCCTGATCCTGATGCAGCTGTCTTTTATCATCATGGGCACTTTTCTGGACGACACCGCGATGCTGGTCATCGTCGCCCCGCTTTACGTGCCGCTGGTCGGCGCGCTGGGTTTCGACCTGATCTGGTATGGGGTACTCTATACGATCACGACACAGATCGCCTACATGACACCACCCTTTGGCTACAACCTGTTCCTGATGCGCGCAATGGCACCTCCCGAAATCAGCCTGCGCGACATCTATGGATCGATCCTGCCATTTGTCGGGGTAATGATTCTCGCCCTGATCCTGATAATGACCTTCCCGGAGATCGCGCTATGGTTACCGCAAACCGTTTATGCGAAGTAATCACGGTGGATGGCAGGAAATACCGGGAGATAAAAACCTGATAACCGCTAACACACCGATGGAGAAACGAGATGACCAGTAGACGTAAATTCCTGACCACGACCGGCGCCGGCATTGCCGGGGTTGCCGCCCTCGGCGCCCCCGCCGTGCACGTATCGGCCAAGTCGACGATCAAGTGGCGCCTGCAGACCTATGCCGGACCCGCGCTCGCCGAGCATGTTATCAAGCCCGCGATCGATTCCTTCAACAAGATTGCCGGCGCCGAGATGCAGATCGAACTGTATTATGCCGACCAGCTGGTGCCGACCGGGGAGCTGTTCCGCGCGATGCAAAAAGGCACCATCGACGCGGTGCAATCGGATGACGATTCGATGGCGTCGCCGACCGAGGTGACCGTGTTCGGGGGCTACTTCCCGTTCGCGAGCCGCTACTCGCTCGACGTACCGGTGCTGTTCAACCAGTACGGCCTCAACGAAATCTGGGATGCCGAGTATTCCAAGGTGGGGGTCAAGCACCTGTCGGCGGGCGCCTGGGATCCATGCCATTTCAACACCAAGGACCCGATCCGCAGCCTCGAGGACCTCAAGGGCAAGCGGGTATTCACCTTCCCGACCGCGGGCAGATTCTTAAGCCAGTTCGGCGTGGTGCCGGTTACCCTGCCCTGGGAAGATATCGAGGTCGCGGTGCAAACCGGCGAACTCGACGGTATCGCCTGGTCAGGCATTACCGAGGATTACACGGTAGGCTGGGCGGACGTTACCAACTACTTCCTGACCAACAATATCTCCGGCGCCTGGATCGGTTCGTTTTACGCCAACATGGATCGCTACAACGAGCTGCCCGACAACCTCAAGGAGCTGCTCAAGCTGACCATGGACAGCTCGCATTACTATCGCCAGTGGTGGTACTGGGGCGGCGAGGCGAGCCTGCGCGTCAACGGTACCAAGTTGAAGCTGACTTCGATTCCCGACAGCGAATGGGACAAGGTCGAGGCGGCCGCGGTCAAGTTCTGGGACGAAATCGCGTCCGAATCGCCGACCAAAGCCAAGGTCGTCAACATCTTCAAGCAGTACAACAAGGACATGGCGAAGGCCGGACGGCCGTACCGCTACGGTTAAGCTTGATCCACAAGAACCCGGGGGCGTATTCTATACGCCCCCTTTTTTGATCCTGAACAGAAGAAAAAGATTATGCCAGGCAACCTGACTATGGAGGCGCTCAAGGAAAGAGTCGCCAATGGACAAATCGATACCGTCATCACCGCGATCCCGGATATGCAGGGCCGCCTGATGGGCAAGCGCTTCCAGGCCGAGTTTTTTATCGACAGCGCCTGGGAAGAAACCCACTGCTGCAACTACCTGATGGCGACCGACCTCGAGATGCATACCGTCGACGGCTACGCGGCGACCAGCTGGTCGGCCGGTTACGGCGACTATGTCATGAAACCGGACCTGGCGACGCTGCGGCTGCTGCCATGGCTGGAGGGCACCGCGATGGTGACCTGCGATCTGCTCGATCATCATACCCACGCACCGGTAGCGCACGCGCCGCGCTCGGTGCTCAAACGGCAAATCAGCCGCCTGCAGGAGATGGGCCTCGAATCGGCGGTAGCGACCGAGCTCGAGTTCTTCGTGTTTCGCGAAAGCTTCGAGGAGATGCGTGACAAGCGCTACCGCGACATGACAACGATCAGCCCCTACAACGAGGATTACCATATCTTCCAGACCACCAAGGAAGAAGGCCTGATGCGCAAGATTCGCAACGGCCTGCAGGGTGCCGGCGTGGGCGTCGAAAATACCAAGGGCGAGGCCGACCCCGGGCAGGCCGAGATCAACGTGCGTTACAGCGATGCGCTGGAAATGGCGGATAACCACTGCCTGGTCAAGAACGCAATCAAGGAAATCGCGTTTCTGAACGATCGCGCGGTGACCTTTCTCGCCAAGTGGAGTCACGACGCCGCGGGCTCCTCCAGCCATATTCACCAGTCGCTGAAGTCGACCGCCGGCGAGCCGGTCTTTTACGACGCCGCAGCGGAGTACGGCATGTCGGCGCTGATGCGCCACTACCTCGCCGGACTGCTCAACTACGCCA
>JAOTTY010000147.1 GCA_029864185.1 Gammaproteobacteria bacterium | reverse complement strand
GTGCAGGTCAGCTTCCCGAATGTCGACGGGGCGCATCCACTGTGGCAGGGATTGACGGGTTATGCCGGCAGCGACGCGATCTCGCTGTTCCATCGCGGCAGCGAAGCTGCTCTCGCCGATGCCGGGATCGATCTCGGATCGGCCTTCGTCGGCAGCGTCAGCGGCAGCATGGGCACCACGTCGGTGCTCGCGGTCGCCATCGGCGCTATGCTGTTGCTGGTTACCCGCGTGATCGCCTGGCGTCTGCTGCTGGCGCAGTTGATCGGTCTGACCGTCGTGGCTTCTCTTTTCAACCTGCTGGGTGACGGTTCAGGTGCCGGCGCTATGCCGGCTTACTGGCACCTGTTGCTCGGCAGCTTTGCCTTCGGCGCGGTGTTTCTCGCCTGCGATCCGGTCGCCTCCTGCTGCACCAACCCGGGCAGGTGGATACAGGGGTTACTGATCGGTGCGCTGGTCGTGCTGATCCGGGTCGTCAACGCCAACCACCCCGACGCGGTGATACCGGCGATGCTGCTGGCCTCGATTCTTGCGCCGCTGATCGATCAGGCGGTGATCGCGCTGAATATACGGCAGCGGGCGCGCCGTCATGTCTGAAACGGCGAACCGGGACGGCACCGCGCGCGCGCTCGGCGTCACGCTCGCGGTCGCGTTTGTGTGCGCGTTGCTGGTATCCGTGGTCGCGGTAAGCCTGCGGCCGGTCCAGCAGGCAAATGTCAAGGCCGAACGCGTCAACCAGCTGGTGCGTGAAGCCCTCTCGGGTATCGCCCCGATGGTGAAGACGGAAAATCTCGAGGCACATGTCGTCGAGCTCGCCAGTGGCCAGTTCGACGACGGCATCGATCCGGCGACCTTCGATGCGGAAATCGCGGCAAGTAATCCGGACACCAGCGTCGAGATACCCCGCGAGTTCGACCTGGCCAGGCTCAGGCGGCGCGCGTTGCACGCTCCGGTCTACCTGCTGCGCGGTAGCGACAATGCAATCCACACCATCATCCTGCCGGTCTCGGGGCGCGGTTACCAGTCCATCCTGCGCGCCTGGCTGCTGCTGGATGGCGCCGCGAGCAAGGTGCGCGCGCTCAGGATATACGAGCAGAGCGACACACCGGGGGTCGGTTCCCGCATCGAGGATCCCGACTGGCAGGCGCAGTGGCGCGACCGGCCCATCTATGACGATGCCGGCGTGCTGCGAATAGGGGTTAGAACGCGTGGCGGCGCCGAGACCGACGAATATGCAAAATACCTGGTCGACGGTATCTCGGGTGCCACTCGCACCGCCCGCGGCGTCGATGGCATGGTGCGCTTCTGGCTCGGAGACTTCGGCTTCGGTCCTTTTTTGCAACGTATCCGCGAGGCGAATCGATGACAGGAAATAATTACTGGAAAATACTGACCCGACCGTTGGTCGATGAAAACCCGCTGACCCTGCAGATTCTCGGTATCTGCTCGGCGCTTGCGGTGACCACGGCGCTGGATACGGCGTTGCTGATGAGCGTGGTGGTGGTTTGCGTGCTCGCGCTCGGTAACGGTTCGGTCAGCCTGATTCGCAGGCAGCTACCGCATTCGGTGCGCATTATCGTGCAGATCACGATAATCGCGTCGCTGGTGATCGTCGTCGACCAGATACTACAGGCCTATGCATTCGAGATGAGCAAGCGGTTGTCGGTGTTCGTCGGGCTGGTCATTACCAACTGCATCGTGCTCGGACGTGCCGAGGGTTTCGCGATGCACAACGGTTTCTGCGCCAGCGTCCTCGACGGAATCGGCAACGGTCTCGGTTATTCGCTGGTCCTGGTCATCGTCGGCGCGATCCGCGAATTCTTCGGCAAGGGCAGCCTGCTCAACCTGCAGATCCTGGTACCGGTCAGCGACGGCGGTGCGTTCGAACCGCTGCACCTGATGCTGTTGCCGCCGAGCGCGTTCTTCATCATCGGCGGCCTTATCTGGTATATCCGACGTAAGCGCCCGCAGCAGGCCGAAAAACCGGAGTTTACGCTGCGTCCGCACGAGCAGGGCACGGAATGAGCGCGCTCGCCGAGTTAATGCTGCGTTCGGTATTTCTCGACAACCTCGCGTTGTCGTTCTTCCTCGGCATGTGCACATTCCTGGCGGTTTCGAAGCGTGTCGATACCGCGCTCGGCGTCGGCCTGGCGGTAATGTTCGTGCAGACCGTAACGGTGCCGGTCAATAACCTGATTTTCACCTGGTTGCTGGCGCCCGGTGCGCTCGGATGGGCCGGGCTCGGCGATATCGACTTATCGTTCCTGAAGCTGATTACGTTTATCGGCGTGATTGCGGCGATGGTGCAGGTGCTCGAAATGACGCTCGAGTTTCACGTGCCCCGACTGCATCGCGCGATGGGGATCTTCCTGCCGCTGATCACGGTCAACTGCGCGATTCTGGGTGGCAGTCTGTTCATGGTGGAGCGCAGCTACGGCTTCGGCGAGAGCCTGGTTTTCGGTTTCGGCTCGGGATTCGGCTGGGCGCTCGCGATCGTCATGTTTGCCGCGATTCGCGAACGGCTCAAGTACGCGGATATTCCCGACGGTCTGCAGGGCCTCGGCATGAACTTCATCGTCGCCGGCATCATGTCGCTGGGTTTTCTCGCTTTTGCAGGAATGGCTTGATGCAGGAAGCGATCCTCGGTGTCGTCTTTTTCTCGGCAATCGTACTGTCGTTGACGCTGTTCGTGCTCGGCGCGCGGCGCCTACTCGTGCCGAGAGGCGAATGCAATATCCAGATCAACGGGCGTAAGGCCGTCGAGGCGCAGATCGGGCAGCGGCTACTCGAAGTCTGCCAGCAGGCCGGCATTCATTTGCCAAGCGCCTGCGCGGGTGCAGGCACCTGCGGTCTGTGCAAGATCCGGGTGGTCGACGGCGGCGGAGAGGCGGGGCCGCAGGAACTTGCGCATATGAACCGGCGCGAGGCTAGCAGGGGCGGGCGACTCGCGTGCCAGGTACGGGTGCTGGCGCCGATGTCGATCGAGGTCGACGAAGCCTACTTCGATGTCAAAACCTGGCACTGCCGGGTCGAGCGAACGCATAACGTCAGCACGCTGATCCGCGAGATAGTATTGCGCCTACCCGAGGGCGAGCCGATGGAGTTTCGCGCCGGCGGTTTCGTCGAGTTGACCAGCCCGCCTTATCGGCTCGAGTTCAGCGCTCTCGATATCGAGCCCGAGTTTCGCGACGTCTGGGACAGGATGGGTCTGTGGCGGCTGAAGGCGGGCAGCGACGTCGAAGTCACGCGAGCCTACTCGATGGCGAATCATCCCGCGGAGCAGGGATTGATCATACTCAATATTCGCATTGCGTTGCCGCCACCCGGGGAAGCCGAGGCCCCGCCCGGGGTGGTTTCGAGCTGGTTATTCTCGCTGAAACCCGGAGACCCGGTAACCCTGCGAGGGCCCTACGGGCACTTTGCGGTCGAGCCTTCCGAACGGGAGCTGGTGTTTATCGGCGGCGGCGCGGGGATGGCGCCGTTACGCGCGCAGATACTCGATTTGCTCGAAACGCAGCATAGCGAGCGCAAGATCACTTATTGGTACGGCGCGCGGTCTCGACGCGAACTTTACTACGAGGATGTATTCGAGGCACTGCAGCGAAAGCATGATAATTTCGAATGGCACCCCGCCCTGTCCGAGCCGGAAGAGGGGGACGCCTGGGAAGGTTACACCGGGTTCATTCACCAGGTAGCCTGCGACAATTACCTGGCGCGACATGCGGCTCCGGAGCACTGCGAGTATTATTTATGCGGCCCGCCACTCATGGTGCAGTCGGTGCAGGCAATGCTCGACGAACTCGGTGTCGACGCGGAGAATATACACTTTGACGACTTTGGCGGTTAAACACTCCTGGAGAGGCTCGACATGACGACATTGTTTATCGCGATTCCGATTTTCCTGCTGGCGGTGTCCGGGCTGTCCATCGGCTTGATACTGAAAAAGCGACCGCTTTGCGGCAGTTGCGGCAATTGCAGCGCGTGTATCACACGCAGGAGTCGGCCATGAACGCGACCATCGAAGATTACATGGCGACCGACCTGGTTACCTTTTCGCCAGAGGAGGATATCGTCCGCGCGATGCGCATACTGCTGGAGACGCGGTATTCGGGTGCCCCGGTGCTTGACCGGGATGGGCAGCTGGTTGGCGTACTGTCGAAAAAGGATTGCCTCGCGATCGTCTACAACACCGCCTACCACCAGGACTGGGGTGGTCGGGTGGAGCAGTACATGAGCCGCAAAGTGGAAACCATCGACGCCGCAAGCAGTATTCTCGAAGCCGCCGAGAAATTCCTTAATTCCAGTTTCCGGCGCTTTCCGGTAGTACGGGACGGTCGCTTGGTCGGGCAGATCAGTCGCTTTGACATCCTGCGCGCGATCGACGAAAGGTACTTGCGAGAGGGCCGCCAAGCACCGCAGGATAACAGCAATCGGTAATTTTCGACCCCTCTAAAACACTGCGGCGATTACGCTGAAATGCTTTCGCCTGCCGTAACCTGTTGCGGATTCACCTCGATGTCGGGTTTTTCAGGGAGGGAGGTTGTTTCCGCTTTCGCAGATCGCTTGATGTGAATACCGGACAACGCGAATGCGGCAAACAGTGCTTTGCGCTGCCCCTCGGTCAGCTGGATGCACAGGGCGGCCTGAAACAGCTTGTGCTGTTCCATGTAAAGCTGCCGGACGACCGGGGACTGTTCCAGACCCTTGAAAACCTGCTCGATAATATCGCTAATGGACAGGGCCGGCGAATCGACGAAATAGAGCGAGCGATTCTCGTCTCGATAGTAGACGCGGCCCACACACAAGCTGCAAAAAATTTCGAGTTCGTTTTTCGGAGCGCTGATACCGGGCCGCACGCCGGCACGTCGTATTAGATCTCCCAGATTGGTCGTGACCGGCCCGATACCTGCCATCGATTAATTCCTGTTGCGCTGATACCAATGTTGTGTATACCTGGATAGCTGTAGCTGTCAATACCATCAGCGAAATCAAAAAGGGCTCGTCGACATATTCATGCCATTCTCATTTTCGACATTAGCGGAGGTGTTACCGGGCTATTTCGCAAATGATTATCATTTGCCCCGGTTTTTTGTGCGCATCGAGTTTAAGGATCTGTTCCGGGCCGTTTATAGCTCTCGATTTACGAGTTTTTAAGCGCCCGATATCTCGCGGGCGCACTACGCAAAAAAGAATCCAGGGTTTAGAGCTGCGACCATCACGGAATCCCTGCATCTGTTCTCTCCCGAAAACACTGGATGCCGGCATTTCGTTCGGAATAGATGCGCACGGGAATGCTAAAGCCGGCTGCCGTCTACTCACCGGTCAAACACCGGAAAATTGTTAATTCGATCAGGTAATGACGTTACACTGCCGGCGATGCAAGAAGTTGCAGAAATCCATATCTTGCTACTGCAGATCGCCGCGATACTGCTCGCGGCACGTATTTGCGGCGAAATCGCGCTGCGCCTGAAGGCGCCACCGATCATCGGCGAGCTCTGTGCGGGCATTATCCTTGGTCCCAGTCTCTTCGGGTGGATTGCACCGAACGAAGTCTTAAGTTTCCTGGCCGAAATTGGAATTATTCTTTTGCTGTTCGAAGTTGGACTCGAAACTGATCTGGAACGTCTCGTCAAGGCTGGCCCGAAATCGGTAATCGTTGCACTGGTTGGGTTCGTGTTACCTTTTTTTCTTGGAGCTTCCTGCAGTTACTGGATATTCGGATTATCCCCGATGGTGTCGCTTTTCGTTGGCGGCACCTTGACGGCGACAAGTATCGGCATAACCATTCGCATCTTGTCTGATTTAGGCCGGCACCGGGAACTGGAGGGACAGATTGTTCTAGGTGCCGCCGTAATCGATGACCTTCTTGGCGTGTTTCTACTGGCGGTGCTTTATGAATTCACCTTAAGCGGTTCGGTCACGATGGCTCACACGGGTCAGATTATTCTTTACGTGGGGGCATACTTCGTTCTTGCGCCGCTGGTGGCGAAAATACTGTCACCGTTTTTCAAACGTTATCACGACTACAGTGATCTGCCGGGGATGATCCCGATCGTGCTGGTTTCCGTGGTGCTGTTATTCGCCTCGCTTGCACACAGTGTAGGTGCGCCGCACTTGCTCGGAGGTTTTGTTGCAGGCATAGCGCTTTCGAGACGCTTCTTCCTGCCATTCGGCGCTGCATTGCATCTCGACCCCGAGTTTACGCAGAGGGTTCACGACCAGATGCGTCCCATAATCCAGTTGTTTACGCCCATTTTTTTCGTTGTCGTGGGGCTCTCGCTGGATTTCAACGCAGTCGACTGGTCGTCGCCATTTATCTGGACGTTTTCGATACTCATGGGAGCGGTCGCAATCTTTGGCAAGCTTGTTGGCCCCTGGTTAATCAAGATATCGATACCAATGCGAATAGCCATCGGCATGGCCATGGTGCCGAGAGGGGAGGTAGGCCTCATATTTGCCGAACTTGGGAGAGCGACAGGTGTATTCGGTGCCACGGTATACGCCGGGATAGTACTCGTGATCGCTTATACGACTCTGGTATCCCCATTCTGGATCAAGAAGTATTATGAATACTTTGGTGGGCATCTCCCAGCGGAAAACGGTAGCGACTCCGAAGAGTCGAAATCCTAGCAATGTTCTCGTTCGACCATTTTCCGCTTCTCGAAATACTTTATGGGATTGGCCCCGTAGCAGGGCGGCCGCTCGCTCGGGTTACGCGGGCATGATGCTTTTGCAATAAAACGACCATCCCGTTTCCGATTTAATGCTTCTCCGTTATTTTTAAATGGTGACCGGGTGTACCCGGGTGCGCCGATCGAATGACCTGGCTCAAGATCTTTGTAGTCAAATTGCCCGGTAGACCGCGTTGCGGAAATCTTTTCTGCCGGGGTGGTGTAGCGAGGGCAGGTATTGTTGCATCAGGATAGCGACCAGCTGCCTGGCGGGATCGACCCAGCAGTAGGTGTCCGCCATGCCGCCCCAGCCGAAGTCGCCCGCCGAGCCGGCGGCTGCGGTGCGGGCCGGATCGATGTTGATGCAGTAACCGAGGCCGAAGCCGTAGCCGCTGAATTCCCCTGGGGCGATCCCATTGAAGCTCATCGGCAGCAGCTTTTCGGAGACATGGTTCTGGGTCATCAGGCTGACGGTATCCGGGTTTATGATACGTCGGCCGTCGAGTTCTCCATCGTTCAACATCATCTGCGCGAATCTCCAGTAGTCGCCCGCGGTCGACGTCAGGCCGCCGCCGCCCGAATGCAGCCGCACCGGTATGCCCGACATCGCCGATATGTAGGGTGACGTCTCGTTGCGCTCGAGCTGCGCCAGCGGATCGTCTTCGCTATAACCGTACAGGGTTGCAAAGCGATCGATCCGCTCCGCGGTCACTTCGAAAGCCGTGTCCGTCATGTCGAGCGGGTCGAGAATGGTACGCTGCAGGTAATCGGCCAGCGGCATGCCGCTCATCAGCTCGACCAGGTAGCCGCAGATATCGGTTGCGATGCTGTAATGCCACAGGGTGCCGGGCTGCGCGACCAGGGGGAACTCGAGCAGGGTCTGCATCACCTGTTCCATGGTCTGGTCCTGGATTTTGCCGCGCCAGACTTTTGCATACAGCTCATCGACCGGATTCCTGTCTGGTTCGAAGCCGTAGCTGAAGCCCGCGGTGTGGGTCAGCAGCTGGCGAATCGTGATATCGGATTCGATCTTGCCCTGCTGGTAAACCTCGAGGTTCCCGAGCGCGGGAATCCAGCGCCTGGCGGCATCGTCCAGGTTGAAGTGACCCTGCTCCATCAGCGTCATCAGCGCGACGCTGGTAATCGGCTTGGTCATCGAGTAGATGCGAAAAATCGTATCCTCGCGAAGTGGCGTCCCGCTCGCGATATCGGCGTAGCCGTGACAACCAAGATGCTCGATTTCGCCGCGGCGGCTCACCAGGGTCAGCATACCGGCCGTCTTGCCGGAGGCGACATAGCTCGCCATCAGTTCCTCTATTCCGACCGGGTTGAATGCGCTCGCGTGGTTAGCTCCGTTCATATCGAAAACCCGTCCTGCGTGGTGCCTGTCGCGGCGATCATTTTGTCCCGGTCGGAACGCGCAAAGGACAGCGGCGGGCGCAATTTCAGGATTTGCCAGCAGCGCCCCGAATCCGCGATCGATCCTCTGACTCCATAACAGGTGATTTTCATTGGCCTCGATCGTTACGATGATTCGGCGGTTGCAATTTTTTTAACCTTTTCGAGTTCATCTTCTTCGTCCGGCGTCACCAGTACCAGCCCCAGCAACATGACGATCACCGATATCCAGACCCAGACGCTATGCTGCTCCGCGAAGATAATGATACCCCAGATCACGCCCGAAATGGTCACGACGTAGGCGCACTGGCTCGCGAATACGGGTCCCGAGGTCTTGATCGTGTAAAAAAACATCGAGTAGGCGAAGCCACTGCCGACGGCGATGCCGATGACCGCGATGCCCGCGTCGGTCGCGAGCCAGGTCCAGGATTCATCGACACCGAGGTAAATCGCGAGCGGAAACTGCAACAGGATTGCGATCAGGTTCGAACCGAACAGGAATTCACGGATGTCGATATGTGCCGGAATACCCCGGCTTATGTAGACGTTTTCGATCGCGTACAGCAGCGCGCAGACCACTACCAGCAGGATCCAGAAACTCGCGTCGTCGCTGCTGAGTCCCTGGTCGGGAACGACCAGCAACAGGATCGCGATCATGCCGAGCACGATTCCCGCGAGGCGGCGTGCGATGATGGATTCGAATCGCAGCACCAGCATGATCGCGTAGGTAAACAGCGGTACCGTCGACACTGTGATTGCGAGAATGCCGGCCGACAGATGCGGCGCGGCGTAGTAATAGAGGAGGTTCGGCGCGGTAATGCCGACCAGCGCTAGCACCACGTAATGGCGCAGATTCCTCGGATCGAACAGGGTGACGCGCGACACCAGGCAGGCGGCCAGGAAGAACAGCGCGGTCAGCACCACCTGCCACGCCGACAGTCCGAGCGGGTGCGCGCCCTGCGCGGTCGCGATTAGCGCGAACGAAAAGGTCACGCCCCAGATCACACCGGATCCGAGGATCATCAGGTAGGGAAAGAGTCGATGCTCGGTCATCAAGGTTCCGGCGGGACAGGGTTCCCGTAAAACGCCGATTATAGTGAGCAAACTGCCGTACCGGTATGTATTTTTCGCGGCCAGTCGACGACAATCGGCTACTGGCAGCTGCGTCGGAAATGCGATGAACTATCAAACAGTCGAATACGAGGTCCGGGATCGAATCGCTACCGTGCGCCTGAACCGGCCCGAATGCCTGAACGCGATGAATCGGCAACTGATCGACGATGTCGCGAACGCCTTTCGGCAGGCCAATCGCGACCCGCGGGCCAGCGTAATCCTGTTTTGCGGCGCCGGGCGCGCCTTTTGCGCCGGGGACGATCGCAGGGCGCATCAGCATTTTTCCGATGAAGCCAGCGCGCGCGAGTTTGTCGACGCGATCCAGCAGGCGACACGTGAAATCCTGCTCGGCGACAAGCTCGTCGTCGGCGCGGTGCAGGGATGGGCGGTCGGCGGCGGCTTCGAGTGGGCACTCAACTGCGATCTTTCGGTATGGGGCAGGGGCGCGCGCGCGTTTTTCCCCGAAGTATCGCTGAACCTGCTGGTTACCGGTGGCGTCACGTCGTTGCTGCCGGCGATTGTCGGGCTCGGCACGGCGCGCGAAATGTTGTTGCTGGGCGAGCACTACGATGCGCAGGCGTTGCAAGATATGGGCATCGCCTGGCGCGTGGTCGACGATGACGGTTTGCAGGACGAGGCCCGTGCGTTGGCGGTTCGGCTCGCGAACCTGCCGACATCGTCGTCGCGAGCGATGAAAAGAGTCCTGAACCGGGTCGCGACGCAGTCGATCGAGACCGCCCTGCAACTCGAAACCGATGCCACGGTTGACGGCTTTCTCGATCCGGAAACAACGCGGTTGTTGCGGGACTTCTGAAAATTCACTTGCACAACAGGGCGCTTCACGGCACATTTCACATTCGTAATATCTCTTGCTAGTCCAGGAAAGTGATAAATGATGGATCACCTCAAGTTTTTTATCGACGGCGCATGGGTCGACCCGCTGACGCCGGCAACGATCGATGTTATCAATCCTGCAACCGAAGAAGCCTTTACCCGGATTAGCGCGGGCAGCGCCGAAGATGTCGACCGTGCCGTGGACGCGGCGCGCCGGGCGTTTACCAGTTACTCGGAGTGGAGCGTCCAGCAAAGGCTCGAACTGCTCGAAAAAATCCGAGTTCTGTACAAGGATTATTTCGACGATATCGCGCAGGCGATTTCCGATGAAATGGGGGCGCCGGTTGATCTAGCGCGCGGTTCGCAGGCCAAGCTTGGCGCCGGGCATATCAAGAGTGCGATCAAGGCGTTGCTTAACTTCAGGTTCGAAAGTATCGAGGAAGACATGATACTGCGCTACGAACCGATCGGTGTCTGCGGCATGATCACGCCGTGGAACTGGCCGATGAACCAGGTTGCAGTCAAGGTCATTCCGGCGCTTGCCGCCGGTTGCACGATGTTGCTGAAACCGAGCGAGGAATCGCCGCTGGACGCGATGATTTTCGCCGAGATGCTGCACCAGGCGGGTGTACCTGCGGGCGTATTCAACCTCGTCAACGGCTACGGCCCGGTAGTCGGCGAAGCGATGTCGCGACATCCGGGTATCGATATGATGTCTTTTACCGGTTCAACCCGCGGCGGCATCGCGGTGGCCAGAGCAGCCGCCG
>JAOTTY010000146.1 GCA_029864185.1 Gammaproteobacteria bacterium | reverse complement strand
GCGGCAGCCTCGTAATCCTTGTTTGCGACGCCGAGGACCGAGTTATCGTGCTTGCCTGAAAACGCGGTCGTGTAATCAACATCCGCGACCAGCCCGTATTCCGACTTGAGCAGTGCCGACGGTGCCTTGAAACCCGAATTGGAGGTCGGCGACGTGAACGCCAGCGTGCGCCCCTTGATGTCGGCCGGCGACTTGATATCGCTGTCCGCGGGCACGATGATTTCCATTTCGTAGCCAAAGGAACCGTCTTTCGACGCCATCATCGCGAACGGCACCAGTCCCGCGCAGGAAACCGCGACCGGGTTGCCGCCGGTATTGACGCCGGCGATATGCAGGCGTCCGGAGCGCATCGCCTCGTACTGGGCGGCGTAGGACTGGACCGGAAAGAATACGACTTTCTTGCCGGTAACCTCGGACATGTGCTTGATGAACCCGTCCCAGACCTTGGCATATATTGCCGGGTCTTCGACCGGCGTGTAAGAAAAGATGATCGTGTCGGGATTAACCCAGTCTTTCGGGTCGAGCGGCAGATCGGCGACCAGGTCGCGGTCGCGGTCGCAGTATTGCCGGTCCAGCGTTCCGCGGTAACATTCCTCGGCCAGCGCGCTACCCGAAAACAATAAAATGAGCAGCAGCCCGATAAGCTTGCAGTGTGTCGATAAGGTTTTAATCATTATAATCCTCCAGTATGAAAAGGTCGGCGGCGTTATTATCAAGTTATGGTATTTGCGTCCTACCGCCTGGGCGGCCTCATTATCAGCTTTCGATACTGTCGATGCAACCCGCCCGGGTAACGGTGATCCATGGTCGGGGACGAGGCCTCGCCACGTGAAAGAGACTTCCGATCATCCATGAAGCAGATCTCGGGCCTTGAACAGATACATCCTGCCTACGATGCCTTCCTCGTCGATGCCTGGGGCGTACTGCATGATGGCGTCGCCTGTTATCCCGGTGCGAAGAACTGTTTACAGAGGCTGGCTGAATTCGAAAAACCGGTAATCGTAATGTCGAATGCGGCCAGGCGGCAGCACGACATGGAGCTGGAACTGTCGAGGGTCGGTGTCAATGCGGCGCTTTATCGCAGCGTGATTTCGTCGGGCGAACTGACCTGGCGGGCGCTGCGCGAAGGTAGATTGGGGCTCCACCTGGTCGAACCGGGCTATTACCTCGGACCGCAGCGCAGCGTCTCGATTTGCGACGGGTTACCGCTCGCCTGGACCGATTCGGTCAACCGGGCCGGTTTTGTGCTGAATGCAGGAGCGCCGTCGGGAAATCCGCGCGATACCGAATTACTGGTCCCGCTGCTCGAGGCAATGGTTGCGAGGCGACTGCCGATGATTTGCGCCAACCCGGACCAGGTGGCGGTGCGTGCCGGCGAACTCGGGATTTCGGCCGGCGCCATCGCCAGGCGTTACCAGGATCTGGGGGCTACGCGTATCATCTATTGCGGCAAGCCTTTTCACGACATTTTCGAGGTGGCGCTGGCCGCTCTGCCCGGGATCGATAAGTCCCGAATCCTGATGGTGGGCGATGCTTTCGAAACCGACATTGCCGGCGCGCTTGCCTTCGGGCTCGATTCGTTATTGATTGCCGGTGGAATTCATAGTGCCGAACTGGACCCGCTGAATGAGGCAAGCTTGCGTGAGCTGGCTGCGCGTTATGGGGTAAAACCGGGTTATTATTGCGAATTCTTAGGTTGGTAGGGACTGATTTGAATTACCTGCTGGAACTGGATCGTTTGCAGAATCGCTACTTCGCGATGCGGCATGGTCACAGCATGGCGAACCAGGCGGGCCTGATCGTG
This sequence comes from Gammaproteobacteria bacterium, assembly GCA_029864185.1. Classification (GTDB taxonomy): domain Bacteria; phylum Pseudomonadota; class Gammaproteobacteria. Next base: position 8,977 of record JAOTTY010000146.1, on the reverse strand, counting down.
AGTCACCCGCAAAACGGTTGCGCGAAGTACGGGCTGAGCGAGTTGGGTCGGGCACAGGTTATTCAGGCCCTGCAGCAGGATGTCCACCTCGATCATGAAACGTTGATCGTCAGTTCCGATTTCAAACGCGCAGCGGAATCCGCGCGAATAGCCAGTGAACATCTTGCCTGTAAAATTCCGTTGCGCTTCGAGGAACGGTTGCGTGAACGCTACTTTGGGAGACTGGAATTAAAGGCCGACAGGGATTACCAGGTGGTCTGGCGCGAGGATGCCGTCAATCCCGACAGCGAGTTCGATGGTGTGGAGAGCGCAAACCGGGTGATGAAGCGTGTGACCTCTCTGATTCTCGACCTCGAAACCATGCATAGCGACCAAAACATTCTGCTGGTGTCGCATGGTGACGCACTGCAACTGCTGCAAACCGCGTTCCATAAACTGGACGCTTCCCGGCATCGTTCCCTGGTGCATCTCGAAACAGCCGAAATCAGGCTGCTACAATTTGCCTGATGTGGATCGGCGGTTCGTATCGATCCGGGTATATGTGGCGCAGTCTCGACGTGAGCCGTACCCTGGCGCAAACCACGCCCGGTGTCGAAGTCTGGCTGTAGCCAGGTGTGGCGATTTCCGCGGGATCCGCCGGCGCTACCAACGGGCCCCGCGAGGGCCGTGGACAAGGGCAAGTAATGTTCCGGTAGTGGCAATATTCCCGGATGTAAATCGGAGATCGGAGATTCAAATACTGGAATTCAGGTAAAAATGGGTGTAAACCGGGGTGTTAAAACTGTTAGCTGGTTCAAATGACGGCATTTTGATTTACTTTAGTATTTTCGAGTAGCATATAGACAGTAGCATTCAGACAATAGTATCAGGGACAGGTCGTGAGCTTCGATTACAACCAGATTCGGGCACAGCAGCACGCTAGCGGAACCCAGTGGGCTTCGTACAGCGACCTGTTCATGGTGCTCGCTTTCATCTTCCTGCTGATGTACATGGTGTCGAGCCTGCGCACCGGCATGATATCGGTGACTTCGCACGCCGAGATACAGGAAGTCAGGCAGGAGCTGGAAATCTACGAAACCATCAAGGACCAGTACCTGACGGAGCAGACCAATGCACTCGAGAAAAAAATATACCGGGACATTATCGAACAGATCGCGCTGCTCGAGGACGAGGCATCGGCAAAGAAGAAAAAACTGACGCAACAGGCACAGCAGGAAGCGGAACGCGAAACCTCGCTGAATCAGTACCAGCAGATGATCGTCGCGATGATGAATGCCAACACGGTCGCCAAGGCCGAGGCGATCGAGGCCATGTCGTCGCAGAAGCAGGAAAACCAGGAGCTGCAGCAAACCATCGCCGATCGCAGCGCCGATCTCGACGCGATAACGCAACAGCTGCAGCAGGAGCAGGCGAAACTGGCCGAGATGCAGAAACAGCACCAGGCCGAATTAAAGCAACACGAGCAAACCTTTGAATCGCTGAAGGCGAGCTACGAGGACAAGCAGTCCCGGCTCGCGTCGCTGGAGCAGTACATTCGCACCGAGGCCGAGGAGAAGGAGGCGCTCCGCAAGGCGCATGCGGCCGAGGCGAAGCAGCTGGAAGACAAGTTCAAGGAATTGAAGGCGAAGCAGGAGGAGGGTCAGAGCCAGGTGGTGACGCTGGCTGAAACGCTGCAGAAGGAAGCCGAAGAGAAGGCAAAGCTGGAGCGATTACATGGCGAACAGGCGCGGCGTCTGGAACAAAAGTTCGAGGCGCTCAAGGCGGAACATGACCGGAGCCTGAGCAATCTCGCCTCGCTGGAAGGGCAGATCGAAAAAGAAACCGCGGAAAAAGCGGCACTGGAAGAAGCGCACTCGCAACAGACCCAGAACCTGCAGAGCCAGCTGCAGGACCTGGCCAAGGAATACGGCAAGAATCAGAGCAAGCTGGCTTCGCTACAACAGGAACTCGAACAGCGCGCTGCGGAGAAACAGGCGCTCGAAGCGACGCTGATCACGCAAACCGAGTACCTGGAAGGGAAGATATCCGAGCTCTCGGCGAAGCATAACCAGAGCCAGGTTCGGCTAGCCGCGCTGGAGCAAACCCTCGCCCGGGAGGCCGCTGAGAAGACCGCGCTGCAGACATCGCTTGCCGCGCAGACCCGGAACCTCGAGGGCAGAATCCAGGAGTTGTCGGAAAAGCAGGGCCAGAGCCAGGCGGAGCTGGCCGAACTCGAGCAGCAATTGAGCCAGGAAGCGGCCGAGAAGGCGGCGCTGCAAAATGCCAGCAAAGCCCAGCTGGCAAGCCTCGAGGACAAGTACCAGAACCTGCAGGGCGAGTATGAAAAAAAGCTCGCCGAACTCGAGTCGCTCGAGGGCGAGAGTCAGGCTGAGCTGGCCGCACTGGAGCAGCAGCTGAGCCAGCAGGCCGCCGAGAAGGCTGCGCTTAAAAACGCCAGCGCCGAGCAGCTGGCGGGCCTCGAGGACAAGTACCGCGACCTCAAGGGAGACTACGAGAACAAGCTCGGCGAGCTCGCATCGCTGCAAGACAATATCGAGGCGGGCCGTGAGCAAATGGCGGGCCTGGAGCAGGAATACGAGGGCAAGCTCAAGGAGCTCGAGGACAAGTATAAGGGGCTGCAGGACGACTACGACAGCAATCGCGACCAGATCGCAAAACTGCAGGGAGACCTGGTCGGCGCCAAGGCAAACCTGGCGGATGCCGCCGATAACCTGAACAAGGCCGAGTCGGACCTGGCGGCAACCTCCGAGGAACTGCAAAAAGCCCTGGAGCTGGCAAAGAGAAGACAGGATGTCGCGCAACGCATCAAGGAAGGCTTCGAGCAGGCGGGGATCGCGGCCGACGTCGACAAAAGCACCGGCGACGTGATCCTGGATTTCGGCAAGGAGTACTTCGATACCGACAGCCACCGGCTCAAGCCCGGGATGAAGAAAACGATACGCGAGGCGATGCCGGTCTACGCCAGGAGCCTGTTCGACAGCGAATCCGCGACCGCCGAAATTTCCGCCGTCGAAATCATCGGTTTCGCGTCGCCCACCTTTGGCGGCAAGCCGGTCAACCCGACATCGCTTTCCGCGAATAACCGCAGGGCGGTGAACTATAACCTCGATCTAAGTTACGAGCGCGCCAGGTCGATTTTCGACTACGCCTTCGATACCAACAACATCAAGTTCGATTACCAGGAAACCATGCTGCCATTGATCAAGGTCACCGGGCGCAGCTTTTTTACCGAGCAGGTCAATCCGGAGGATACCGGCAACCTGTCGCGCGAAGAATTTTGCGCACTCTACGATTGCTTCGGCTCGCAGCGGGTAATCATCAAGTTTGGCCTGAAACCCAAAGAGAACAGCTAATGAACGCAACCATCGTCGATATGATCAACCTGGTGGTTATATACGCCACCGATTACCTGATGCCGATATTGTTATTCGCGTTTATCCTCGCGGTAATCGCGCGCCTGCTGATAACCGTCACCATTTACCGGCAAAAGCGTTTCGTCAAGGAATTCTGCAAGCGCGTGCACCAGGACATCATGGCCAATCCGGAACCGCATGGCTCGTTCTACAACCATGTCAAGAAAGCCCTGACGCGGACCTATTTCGAAAACTTCGAACTGCGCGCGCGCTACAAGCGCCGCAACGAGGATCATATAATGACCGTCGGCGACCGCGTGTTCCTGATCCAGGACGGAATCATCCGGTTGATCGACGATTTCCTGCAGCATATCCGCTACCTGCGCAAGGATCACGGACAGCAGCCCGATTTCCAGGAGATTTCGAACAGCGTGTTCGGCGCGAACCCGATTTTCAACCGCGTCCTCGGCATTTTCTCGTTGAGCCGCACCAACGACGTGCTCAATATACTGCCCAGTATTTTTATCGTTGGCGGCATATTCGGCACCTTCCTCGGAATCATGAGAGCGTTGCCCGAACTGACCGCGATGGATATTACCAACGCCGAGGCCAGCAAGATCGTTATCGACAACTTCCTGATCAAGATTTCTTTCGCACTGTCGACGTCGATACTCGGCATCGTGTTGTCGATCATCATGAGTTTTATGAATACGCTGCTGTCGCCGACCAATACTTTCGTCGAGATTGTCGACGCTTTCAATTCCGCCGCGGAAATCCTGTGGAACAAGTCCGAGAACAATGACACCAGGGGCGTCGACTCGGGCCTCAGTAACCGCGAGTCGGAAGCGGTCGATGCCTTCGATCTCGCGATCGCCAACCTGCACGCCCGGCGCGCCTGAATTTCCGGAATTTCGGGGACAGTTTACTTAATTCCGGGGAACCATTACGCAGTTTTGAAAGTTCATCCACGGAATTAAGTAAACTGTCCCCTCAATGCCGGAATTAAGTAAACTGCTCCCTTAATTCGGATATGGAACTGCGCGACTATGAAACTGATACGTCATGGGAAGAAAGGGCGGGAACTGCCCGGCCTGGTAGACCTGGATGGCAAGCTGCGGGATTTGTCGCAAATGATCGGCGATATCGACGCGCGTGGCCTCGGTGACGGCGTCATCGATCGGATCGCGGCCCTGGACCCAGGCAAACTGCCCGAGATCGACCCGGAAACCCGCCTTGGGCCGCCGCTGGCCGGGGTCGGCAAGATCGTCTGTATCGGGCTGAATTACTCGGACCACGCGGAGGAGGCCGGTATGCCGATTCCGTCCGAGCCGGTAGTCTTCATGAAGTCGCCGACCGCGATTTCCGGGCCACGAGACCCGGTCCTGTATCCGCCCGATGCGAGCAAGCTCGACTGGGAAGTGGAACTGGCTTTTGCGATCGGTAAAACCGCCCGGCATGTCGCCGCGGAAGAAGCGATAGGGCATATTGCAGGCTACACGGTGCTGAACGATATTTCGGAACGCGGCTACCAGCTCGACCGCGGCGGGCAGTGGACCAAGGGCAAGTCCTACGACAGCTTTTGTCCGATCGGTCCGTGGCTGGTGACGCCGGATGAAATTCCGAGGCCGAACAACCTGCCGATCTGGCTCGAGATTAACGGCAAACGATTTCAGAACGGCAACACCGACACGATGATCTTCGACGTCGGCTACCTCGTCGCCTACCTGTCGCGATTTATGACGCTGCTGCCCGGTGATATCGTCACTACCGGAACGCCGCCTGGCGTCGGACTCGGGATCAGGCCGGAACCGTTGTTTCTGAAAATTGGCGACCAGATGCGGCTTGGCATCGATGGACTCGGAGAACAGCTGCTGGAAGTCGTTGCCGACAAACTCGTGACATCATAACGACAACCGCAACACGATTGCCTGCGGCACTGCGTAGCGGGATGCTTCGGCAGGTGTCGGCGGCACATATCGAATACGGATTCAGCACCGGCGACATGCCGGATTTTGCGGTTGGGTGGAGAATTGGCGAACCGATTGCTCGCGAGCGAAGCTGAACTCGCGGGTTTTTTCCGAACGGCGATCATCGTGAGATCGGGCCGGAATGTTTTTCTCAATCCCACCGCGAATCGTTATACTTCCTCGCAACGAATCCAGTCGAGCCCCGCGATGAGTCACTTCGAACACCTGCATTACGAAAAACTGGGCGCCATCGCCTGGATCGAATTGAACCGCCCCGATGATGCCAACGGTCTCGACCGGCAGATGGCCTCGGAGTTGAAACAGGCGGCGCTGCTATGCGACCGCGATCCGCGGCTCAAGGTGGTGGTGCTGACCGCCAGCGGCCGTTTCTTTTGCGCCGGCGGCGATATCAAGGAAATGATTTCGCAGGGCGACGCCATCGGCGACGCGATCAAATCTCTGGCGGACGATTTGCACGGCGCAATTTCTACCCTGTGCCGCATGCAGGCCGCGCTGATCGTCGCGGTCAACGGTGTCGCGGCGGGCGCCGGATTTAGCCTTGCGCTGATCGGGGATATCGTGCTCGCGGCAGAATCCGCAAGCTTCACGATGGCCTATACCCGGGCCGGTTTATGTCCCGATGGCAGCTCGAGTTATTTTCTGCCGCGTCTCGTGGGATTGCGCAAGGCCCAGGAACTGATGCTCACCAACCGCAGCGTCGGCGCTGTCGAAGCCCGCGATATCGGGCTGGCGACGCGCGTCGTTGCCGATGACGAATTGCGCGTTCAGGCGCAGCAGGTCGCGAGCGAACTCGCCGCCGGCGCACGCCTGTCGACTGCCTATGTCAGGAAGCTGCTGCTCGCCAGCGCCGGTAACGATCTCGAAACCCAGATGAATCTCGAGGCCCAGCTGCTGTCACAGTGCGCCGCGTCGCCGGACGGCCGCGAGGGCATACAGGCTTTCGTCGACAAGCGCAAACCGGAATTCGACTGAGGAGACCCGACCATGACCGACTTTTCGAAGGGCGTCGCGTATATCGAGGGCGAATATGTCGCGATCGCCGAGGCGAAGATTCCACTGATGGACTGGGGCTTTCTGCATTCGGACGCGACCTATGACGTCGCGCATACCTGGAAGGGTCGATTCTTCCGCGTCGACGAATACATCGACCGCTTCCAGACCAGCATGGCGAAACTGCGCATGTCGGTGCCGTACGGCCACGAGCAGATTCGAGAGGTCATGTTCGAGCTGGTGCGCCTTACCGGGTTGCGCGATACCTATGTCGAAATCGTGTGCACGCGCGGTATACCGGCGCCGGGATCGCGCGACCCGCGCGACTGCAGCAACCGCTTCCTCGCTTTCGCGGTGCCGTTCGTGTGGATTGCCGACGACGAAAAGCGAGAGACCGGGCTCAACCTGCTGATCAGCAGGCAGCAGCGCATTCCGCCGGAATCAGTCGATCCCACGATCAAGAATTATCACTGGCTCGACATGGTGATGGCGTTGTTCGAGGCCTACGATCATGGCGCCGACACCGCGATCCTGGTCGATGCCAGGGGTGACCTGACGGAAGGGCCGGGATTCAACATCTTCGCACGCCACGGCGATACCGTGACCTCTCCCGAGCATGGCGTGCTGCACGGTGTCACCCGGTTGACCCTGCTGGAACTGTTGGAACGGGAGAACCTGCAGATAAACCGGGGTCGTTTGCCGGCGGACGCGGCCAGGGCGGCGGACGAGGTTTTCATCACCAGTACCGCCGGCGGCGTGATGCCGGTCACGCGTATCGACGGCAAGCCGGTCGGGGAAGGCAGGCCGGGAACGCTGGTCCACAAACTGAATGATGCCTACTGGGCCCTGCACGAGGATCCCGATTACAGCGTCGCGATAAGTTACTGAGGTGAAAACATGAGCGAATCCCTGAAGGTTGCGCTGGTCACCGGCGCCGGCAGCGGGATCGGCCGGGCGGTTTGTGTCGCCCTGTTGAACGACGGCTACTCGGTCGTGCTCGCGGGGCGGCGGCTGGAACCTTTGCAGGAAACAGTGGTGCTCGCCGCCGTGGATCCGGCGCGCGCCCTGTGCGTACCCGCCGATGTCGGCAAGCCCGACCAGGTCGGCGACCTGTTCGCGCAGGCCGCTCAGGCTTATGGCCGGCTCGACCTGCTGTTCAACAACGCCGGCAGCTTTACGCCGGGAATCCCGATGGAGGAATTAACTTACGAGCAGTGGCAGGCGACGGTCGACGTCAACCTGACCGGGCCGTTCCTGTGCGCGCAGCAGGCGATACGCATGATGAAAGCGCAAACCCCGCGAGGCGGGCGCATCATCAACAACGGCTCGATATCGGCGCACGCGCCACGACCTTTTTCGGCACCCTATACCGCGACCAAGCACGCCATTACCGGGCTTACCAAGTCGATATCGCTGGACTGTCGCAACGACAATATCGCCTGCGGCCAGATCGACATCGGCAACGCGGCGACGCCGATGACCGAGGCCATGCCGAAGGGCGTGCCACAGGCCAGCGGCGAGCGCGCGGTAGAGCCGGTGATGGACGTCGAGCACGTCGCGCGGGCGGTGCTGCATATGGCGTCGCTGCCGCTCGACACCAACGTGCAGTTCATGACCATCATGGCGACCAGGATGCCCTATATCGGGCGCGGCTAAACCTTTCTCGCGGATTTCCAGCCCAGGTCTGCGGCGGATTCAACCTGTTCCGGCCCGGTGGCTATCTGCAGTGGCCGTCGATCGATCCAGGCCGGGTAGTTCGGTACACCGTTGCTGAACGCCTGGCGAAATTCGAATTGCGCATGCCCGGCGATCTCGCCGGGGGTCAGCAAGGCTTCGAAGCAGCAGTCGACCGGCTCTAAAAGGGCCTGCCAGTATTGCCGCGGTTGCGCGGCAATCACCGTGGCGACATCGCCGATCAGAGCGGATTGTGGCATGGCTTCGAGATGCCGTGGAATCCACTGCTTTTTATCCAGCGCCTCGCAAAAGTTTTTCCAGAACGACGGTTCTATCGCGCCGAGGCTGATGAAGCGCTCGTCCGCGCATTGATAAATGTTGTAACAGGCGGCGCCGCCGTTGAGGATCGACGCGGCGCGATCTTCTTTGTCGCCGAGCAATGGCAGGTACTGCCAGGACAGTATCGATTCGGTCATGCTGATATCGAGATAAATGCTGCCAGGGTCCCGGCTACGCGCGTGCAGTGCCGCCAGCATCGCGATGCCCGCCTGCATCGCCGCGGCATGGTCGGCGATCGGCGGGTAACCGATCACCGGCGCCTGCGCGTTGCCGCTGACTATCCCCTGCGCGCTCAGCGCGCAATAGTTGATATCGTGGCCGGCGCGTCCCGCGTAGGGTCCGTTCTGACCGTAACCCGACAGCGCGCAGTGAATCAGCCGCGGATTGATCTGGTCCAGGGTGTCGCGGTCGAAACCGAGACGCGCCAGAACTCCGGGGCGGAACGATTCGAGTAATATGTCGGCTTCGGCGAGCAGCCGGCGCACGGTGGTTCTGCCGACATCTGTTTTGAGGTCGAGTTTACAGATGCGCTTGCCACGGTTGAGATGACGGTAGATCGGTGACGGTTCGTCGGCGTTCCCATGCATGAAAAAACGCATCGGGTCGCCGCCCGGCGGCTCTATCTTGATGACC